>JACNIG010000293.1 GCA_014383215.1 Candidatus Desulfatibia vada
ACCTTTGAACGTTGAACCTTTGAACCCAACTTTTTGATTAGAGATGGAGCGTTTTATCTAAAATTTCACCGCATCATCTATAATTATTTGCGCGATCTGTAAATTAGGATGGGGACAAAAGTGTTGCATCGCAAAATAGGAATTGATAAAAAAACCCCGCTCTATAGTTGAGCGGGGTTCACCTTAAAATCGAAAGCTATGTTACCGGCGACTTCTTTTGGAAGCTTTGAGCGGATTAATTTTTGCTTTGCTGCCGTTAGAAATTTTGGTAACATGAGAAGCAATGTTGCAATCTCCGTTTTTCCACTTCAGCGCAGGATCAGGACAAGCCGTGCAGTACCATCCGGCTGAAAATTCCGAACCACGATTGCAGCCATTACATTTCTCTACGATTTCATGGCAAATCCCGCCGTTGTAAGAACACCCCTTTGCAGTCATAAAAGGGCAATCAAAACCTTTTCTGATCGTTGTACACTCCATCGGAACCACCCCCTTTCTTTCATTTTGGATTCACTAAAAAAAGGCCCGGAGACATCTGCTCCCGGCCCAGCAAGACAGGTAACAAAATTTTCGGGAATATAACCATGTGCCTTTATCTTGTCAACAATAATTTTGATGGCGTCGCAAAAAGTCCCATCTACTGGGCTTATCCGCCTCAGGCGGGTTGTAGTATTTTTATCCCGCCGAAGTTTGGCGGGGGTATATGAACCTTTTTGCCTTGGCACGGCGTAGCTATGCGAAGACTGCTTAGCCATCTATAGTTGAATTCGTGACTTTTTATGAGATCATCAATTTTTTAGTGCCTTAACGGCAAAGTTTATGTATATAGAGTCCTTGATTTTTAATTGCTAAATTGACAATTTATCGGTAACATATGATGAATTCGTAAAAGTCGAATTCATCATATGTTTGATATTTAGTGTTTAGTGTTTAGTATTTGGTGTTTAGTAAAAAGGCAACTTTTCCTGCTTTTTGTAAAACGATCGACCTTAACTAGTGCCCATCCATAAATAAATTTGAGCACTAAGCAGTTTCCAACTCATAAATGAGCAATTTTTTGGATGAGTCCCGCCATGGCGGAAACCTGCGGAGAACGCTGCTCATCGGAAAAACAGCCATTTATGGATGGGAACTAACTTGCGAGGAACAAAAATATATGCCCATACAACAAGCAATTGAGGTTCTCAAGATAGAAGCCGAAGGCATTTTGAAAATGGCTGACCGCATTGATGACAATTTTACCAAAATGGTTGAACTTATCTATAACTCTAAAGGCCGTATAATCGTCAGCGGTATCGGCAAATCGGGTATCGTTGGCCGCAAAATCGTCGCCACTTTAAACAGCACCGGCACAAGCTCTCTGTTTTTGCATCCAGCCGAGGCCATGCATGGAGATCTTGGCGTGGTCGGCCAAGAGGATGTTTTCCTGGCCCTTTCCAATAGCGGCGAAACCGATGAGCTCAACAGTCTTATCCCCAGTGTCCGCAAAATCGGGTGTAAAATTATCGCTTTTACAGGCGATAAAAATTCCACCCTGGCCCAAAACAGCGATATTGTCCTTGATGTCGGTGTCGAGCGGGAAGCATGTCCTTTAGGCCTTGCTCCCACGGCTAGTTCCACCGCCCTCCTTGCCATGGGAGATGCTCTTGCAGTGGTTCTCCTTAACAAGAAGCATTTTAATACCAGCGATTTTAAAAAGATCCATCCCGGAGGTACACTCGGCCAGCGCCTTTCCAGCCAAGTTAAAGACATCATGTTAACCGGCACATCCATACCCCGGGTTGTTGAAGGGACTTCCCTGGAAGGTGCTATCCGGGAAATCAATCGCTTAGAATTAGGGGCCGCCTTTGTTGTAAGCTCTGATGATATCCTTGTGGGTATTATCACCGATGGTGACTTAAGGCGTTTTCTTGTTAATAATGAATCGGTTAGGGGAAAAAGTATTGAAGACGTCATGAGTAAAAACCCACGAACAGTTAGCCCGAGTTCTCCTGCCTTCGATGCCCTTAATATAATGGAGAAATTCCAGATCACCGTTTTGCCCATAACAGATTCTGATGGAAGAGTTCTGGGAATTTTGAATTTGCACGACATTTTAGGCAAAGGCGAATTTAAATTCAATGGCACCTAACCCGGACAAGCCGGAACCAAAAACTATTTGCCACCAAGGCACGAAGACACAAAGGATATAATTATGACTCTTTCTTCGTGCCTTGGTGTTTTAGTGGCAATAAAAAAAGCTTCGGCATAAAAACATAAATTACATAACCAAGGAACTAAGCAAAGAGGATATTATGCATTACGGAGACTTTGACACCACGATACCCATCCTCGGTAAGGCCAAAATACCATCACCGATCCAAGGAGGCGAAAAAGGGGCTTTCAGCCGAAGCTTTGTAAATGACTCCGAAAGGATTATAATCGATGTAAAATTAAATGACCTGATAACGCTGGCTGAAAAAGGAAAAGACTTTCCTTCTTTTGAACTTGCCGGGCCCAGAAAAAAAATATATTTCGATCCCAGCAAGTTAAGATGCGCCCTGGTAACATGTGGCGGATTATGCCCCGGTTTGAATGATATCATTCGGGCTATCGTTCTGGAACTGTTCTACGGTTACGGTGTCAAGAACATTTTGGGCTTCAAGTACGGCCTGCAGGGCTTTATTCCAAAATATGGGCACGATGTCATAGAGCTTCAACCCGAAAATGTCGGCAGCATTCTCGAAATGGGCGGTTCCATCCTCGGGTCTTCAAGAGGTCCTCAGTCGATCGACGAAATTGTCGACACTCTGGAAAGGATGAACGTCGGTATCCTTTTTATGATCGGGGGAGACGGGACGCTTATGGCTGCGACCAAAATAGCAGATGCCGTCACCGCAATGGGCCTAAAAATAAGTGTTATCGGCATCCCCAAAACCATCGATAATGATATCTACCTGGTATCGAGGTCTTTTGGTTTCGAAACCGCTGTCGATGTAGCCACCAAGTCCATTCAGGGAGCCCATAACGAAGCTGAGGCTTATCCCAACGGTATTGGTCTGATCAAGCTGATGGGCAGGCATTCGGGTTTTATCGCCGCGACCGCCGCCCTTGCTCAGCAGGATGTAAATTTTGTGCTGATTCCGGAAGTCGATTTTGACCTGGAAGGCCCTAAAGGATTATTCAGTGCCCTTGCCGAACGTCTGAAGCTCAGAAGCCATGCTGTGATTGTTGTGGCGGAAGGGGCCGGTCAAAAATATTTCGAAGGCCAGGACGATGACCGTGATGAGTCCGGAAATATCAGGCTTAAGGATATCGGAGTTTTTCTGAAAAATAAAATAGGATCCTATTTTATGTCCAAAGATATGGAAGTATCCATTAAATATATTGATCCCAGCTATACGATAAGGAGCCTGCCTGCAAATGCCAATGATCGTGTATTCTGCAGTTTTTTAGGGCGGGACGCCGTACATGCCGGCATGGCGGGAAAGACAAAACTGCTTGTGGGCCGCTGGAACAACCATTTTATACTTCTTCCCATGAGTGCATCCGCAGGAAAGCGCAAGCAGGTGAATCCCAAAGGAAAATTGTGGCTCAGCGTTCTGGGCGCCACCGGCCAGGGTTCTTTAAAAAACGATTAATCCGGATTAAGGAGGCGATAGATCACATCTGCGTGTTTGCCGGCAGCCCCATGGTTTGACATTACCGCTTTTTTTGCCAAAACTCCGATACGATCAGCAGCATCCGGGTTCGTAAGATAATATACAGCTTTTTCAGCCAGATCCCGCCCATCTTTTACCTGGATGCCGCCGCCTGTATTATCGAGAAGCTCTTTGGCATCGAGGAAATCCTCCATTGAAGGACCGTACAGCACCGGTTTGCTCCAGGCGGCGGCTTCTAAAACGTTTTGCCCACCCAGCGGGACCAGACTCCCGCCACAAAAAACGACTGAAGCGACACTGTAAACGGCCTGCAGGTCTCCAATGGTGTCAATGATTACGATCGATGCCGTCCGCAAACCATTGCTGTTTAGATCTGTTCTGAACTGGCATGAAAATCCCCGGTCCTTAACCATGGTGGAGATTTGATGTGCCCGCTGTACATGCCTTGGGGCGATAATAAGCAGGGTTTCGGGTACAGATCGGATAATTTTTTCATAAACATCGAGAACGATTTCTTCTTCCGAGCTGCGGGTACTTCCCGCCACAAAAACCGGCTGGCCTCCTTTCAAGCAAAAAAGCCTCTCCATTTTTGTTTGAACAGATGTATCCGTATTTTGAAGCAGCAGATCATATTTTGCATTCCCGTTTATTTCGATTCTCGCTGGTGGAGCTCCCATCATTTCTATCCGTTTCGCATCAGCCTGGCAAATCATGCTAAAGACGCTAATATGTTTTAATGTTGCCTTTATTAATGGCCGAATTTTTAAGTATCCCTTTATGGATCGCACGGAAATTCTGCCGTTCACCAGGACTGTTTTTATCCCCATTCGTTTGGCCTCAAGCAGCCAGTTAGGCCATATTTCAGTCTCCAGGCAGACCAGAACGTCCGGCTCAAGAGCTGCCAAGGCTTTGCGGACAGAGATGACAAAATCGACCGGTGCATATATGCAAACGCCACGTGATCCCAGTTTGTCTTTGGCAAATGCCTGGCCATGTTCGGTCGTGGTTGAAAGAATGACGGCGCAGTCCGGCATCAGCAGAAAAAGAGATTCAATAACGGCCATAGCGGCACTTACCTCTCCCACTGAAACAGCATGAATCCAGATTCGAGGCGATCCGGCAATACCCTCTACAAGTTCGTCAGAGTATAGTCCCAAACGCTGGTTCAAATTGTCGCTATAGCGGCCGCTGAGGCGGGTATATAACCAGAAGGGCGGAAAAAAGGCTATGAAAATGATAGAACTAAGGAAGCTATATACGCTATAGGCCAGGTTCATCAGGTTGAGTTATTGTTTGCGGGTTACGGGTTATCCAGGCTTCGCCTGAAGGCTACGCCTGGCAAGCGGGTTGCGAGTTACGGGTTACTGTTTACCCCGCTAAATTCCGTTGGATCATTTAACAGGGGACTACTGATCACTGATTGCTGTTCTCTGTTTACTGGCTCGTGCCGTTCTAATTCGACAAAACCCCTGCCTTTAATTTGAAGAAGAAATAATTTTTTGCGTACATCTCCGCTGCTGTCAAATGCAGTTAGGCCGGTTACCCCTTCGTAGTTGTTAAGCTGCAAGAGTCCTCTTTTAAGCGCACTTCTATATCGAATTTCGGGCCGGCTTACCATTTCAAATAGAATCATAGCGGTGTCATAGGCGACGGCCTCAATGAATCCCGGGTCTTCCCCGTAAGTCTTGCGGAAATCTTTAACAAAGTCTTTTACATTAGCTGAATCGCTCTGTGCAAAAAAACCATCCGTCAATACGGCACCCTGGGCATATTGCCGCGACATTTCGATCAGACTGTCGGAATGCCACAAATTAGTGCCGAAAAGATAGATGTCCTGAACATCATAATATGCCAGTTGAGGTATTATTAGTCCGGACTTTGTGGGTGCATCAGGGATGAAAACGGCATCAAAGTCAATAATGGGTTCAGGTTCTTTTTTCTCTTCATCTTTTTGATCAGTCTCTTTAGTTTGTTCATCAGCCGGCTCTTTGGCTGGTTCTTCCGCTGGGTCAGTATCATCGGTATCGTATGCAAACTGGAAGTCCATATCGACAAAATTATCGATCAGGTCAAGATCATTTTCATCTTCATATGCCCGATTCTTTTCGGTTTTAAGATCCTCAGGCACTTCATAATAAAGCCCCACGAGTTTTTTGATGGGATCGGCAAAATCAGTATGTGTCGAGTTGTATGATTCAACGCCGACAATTCTGCCTCCATGGGCAAGCACTTCATCCCAGAATAAATTCATAAAGGTCGTTCCATAATTTTCGTCAGGATAAAGAATTGCAAAACGTTTCAGGCCGAGGGATTCAACGGCAAAAGATAAAATAGTCTTTACCTGCATTGCGGGGGTAAAAAAATTTCTGAAGACATAGTCGCCGATCTGAGTAATGTCTTCTTTTTGGGTTAAAGTGATGATGGGGATTCCGCTGTGTTGAGCCTCCACACCAGCGGTTTCGGCTGTAACCAGCGGACCGATAATGGCGGCGACATTCTCTTTGAACAGTTCTTTTACAGCTTCAGCGGCTTTATCAGGATCAGACCCTGTGTCTTTAAAGATTATCTTGATCGCATGGTCGACATTTTGGGAGCTGAAACGGTTCAGAGCAAGTTCAACTCCTTTGAGTGCCCGGTTGCCATAAGCTCCGTAAGGGCCGCTAAAAGGCAGCAAACAGCCTATGGTGTAGCGGCTATAGACAGAATTTTTGCTGATCGTTTCAAGCAGAATTTGAGCCTGTTGGCTTTTTTCATGCCCTGGGAAATTTTCGATAAAGATCGACAGCACTCTTTCAGCATCCTCGTAATCTTCTTCTTCCAGGTGGTTGAGCCCTAGCTGGTACAGGAGATAACCGGCCGGAAACCCATCCTCCGTGCGGTTTAAAAGAAAGAGGAACTCTTCTGATTCAAGCTGTGCAACAGCCTCCTCGAGTCGGGAAATAACACCCTTTTTTTCTGAATCCTTTGCTTTTTTATATGCCAAGACATAGTTAGTTACGGCATCCACCGGGGAGCCCATGGCTAAATAAGTATCCCCTAAAAGTAGATGTGTTCTGAGATAAGATACTCTGGGAACAGTTCCTTTGAGAAAGTCGGCCGCCTGCTTGATAACTTCTGAGTACATGCCTTCGTTGTAATAGCTGATCAGGATTTCAACCCGGGCATCCCGGGCAAATGAACTGCCCGGATATGCGTCAATCAGTCGTTGGTAAACATCGCGCGCCTTTGAGTGGCTGCCAAGGGCCTCTTGGATAGTCCCTATTCTTAAAAAAGCGCCGCCGGCCAGAGGTCCGTCCGGAAACCGGGTAATATATTCATTATAGGCCTCACGGGCTTTCTGGTAAGACTTTGCCTGAAACAATTTTTCAGCCTTTGAAAAGAGTTCCTTTCCGGGGCCGGTCTCTACGGGAACAGTTAAAACAGTTGTTTTGGGCAGACAGCCCCCCAAAACGATTTGCAGCAGCAGAAGCAATATTATGGCGATCGGCTTTGAGGGATTCATTCCTAAAAAAGTCTGTGGTTTAATCAATGTTTTGGATTTGATGTCGCGCTGAGATTACATGCATTATCACTCAGATATGATACTTACTCTGATTTTACAACAAAGGCAAGATCAACCTGCACCAGACATCTTGATTTTCAAAAATGGCATTTATATTCAGGCTGACCCTTGCCAAATACTCAATGAATATGATAACTACAATGATCACCCACACTTATGAGAAGTTGGGCGATTTGTTTCTAACGAGTTGATATATCTGCATATATTTCAAACAAAACGCTAAATCCCAACACCATTAAGAGGCCTTTGAAACTGGAAGTATAATGAAAACTGATAATTCAAAGCAAACATCCCGGTTGTCGACAGAAAATGAAGCAGGCCGTGATACCGATCAAAAACTTGAAGATTTACGACGACAAATCGACAACATTGATAGTCAAATCGTCGCTCTGCTTGCAAAACGTCAAGTTGAGGTCCAGAGTGTATTATCCCTGAAAAAAATATATAATATTCCAGTCTACCATCCGGCGCGGGAAGAAAACCTGATCTCCGACAGGCGTATTCAGGGAGATGATGCCGGACTCGACCCGGATTACGTTGAAGAGCTTTACCGGCTTATCCTGCGCCAATCCAGGGCGGAACAAACAGCTCGAATGGCCAAAAAAGGTGTCCGTGACGGTGCAACCGTTCTTCTCGTCGGCGGCCGGGGCAGCATGGGACAATACTTTCGGCGATGGTTTTCCGATGCCGGTTACAAAGTACGCCTCCTGGATCAAGACGACTGGCCGCATGTCGGCAAACTGTGCACCGGCATTAAACTGGCGATAATCAGTGTGCCCATTGAGGTAACCGGCGCAGTGGCCCTGAAACTTGGTCCGCATCTGCCCGCTGATTGTGTTTTGGCTGATATTACCAGTATCAAGCAGCTGCCTTTGACTGCCATGCTGGAAGCTCATCAAGGACCGGTTATCGGTTTGCATCCACTATTTGGCCCGGCCACTTCAACTATGGACAAACAGATCGTTGTGGTCACTCCCGGCAGGGATTACCAGGATTGCCAATGGCTGATCGACCAATTCAGCCTCTGGGGCTGCGTTCCCATGGAAGTAAATGCCAAAGAGCATGATGATATTATGGCCATCGTTCAAACGCTACGGCATTTTGCAACTTTCGCGTTTGGTCAGTTTTTGTGCCGCCGTAATATCGATCTGACTCGCACGCTCGAATTTTCCAGTCCCATTTATCGTCTTGAGCTGGGAATGGTGGGACGGCTTTTCGCCCAAGACCCCTTATTGTACTCTGAAATCATATTAGCTTCTCCTCAACGGCGCGTCCTTTTGAAAGATTATCTGGCCTCTGTGGCAGAAAATCTTTCCATGATCGAAAAGGGTGATAAAGAGATGTTTTGCGCTGAGTTTAAAAAAATCGCAGACTGGTTCGGCTCTTTTAGCGAACAGGCCATGCGGGAGAGTACTTATTTGATTGATAAGTTGATCGACCGTTTCTAATCCTAACATAGAATCGCGAAACGATTGTATAACGGAATGATCTGATGGATGAAAATCGTAAAAGTGCCTAAAGTTTGAAGTGCCTATGTCTGGTTAGCCGGTTAACCGGTTAGCCCGTTGGCCAGTATTAAATTACGGGCTAACTGGCAGAACGGGCTAACGGGCACAACCTTTTTTAACTTGCAGGAAAACAGCCCCTTCTAAGGGCAAACCAAAGCCTGGTCCTCTGGGCTAGGATTCTTTGCACTATGAACGAAGACCATAAACAGAACTTTGTCGATGTGGCCATATTGGAAAATATCATCGAAGCACAGGTGATCGAATCCATTTTGACGGAACAAAATATTCCCCACCGCATCCGTTCATACCATGATACGGCTTATGACGGTCTGTTTCAGGTTCAAAAGGGGTGGGGGCAGTTGTGCGCTCCGCATACTTACAAACAGGAGATAATTGACATTCTTAACGATATAAGGTCCCGAGAACAAACAGGTAATGTTGATTCTAACCACGAAGACTATGAAGGTCACGAAGAAAAATAAACAATATTAATTACTTCAGCAGTCGGGGATTTTTTGCTATAATGCCTGGTGAATTAGCGAGCGGTCTTACAGCGAAAGCTCCCTTTTTACGAACGTTTTAAGTTTTAGGTTTTAAGTATTTGCAAAGAATCGTAAAACAATAACCTAAAACCTAACACTTAAAACCTATAACGTGATGAATTCGACTTTTTACGAATTCATCAAACTTATTACAAAGGAGGTTAAGCCATGTCTGATAAAAAACTCGGCAAGCAAGCAGACTTTGAAAAGGCCCTTGAGATTGGCCGCCCGCCGAACGTGGTAAAGCTTTTTCCGAACTCAAAAGCACTGATTGTCAGCGGAAAGTATATTGACCGGGCCATGTTAGCAAAAGGCAAAGCTATCTCCATAGCCGCCAACGGTCGCAACAACTTTGTGATCAAAGGAGCCCTGCGTGCCGCCCAAAGAGCAAATGCCGCCATCATTATTGAAATTGCCAAGTCGGAAGGAGGGAGCAACGCCTATTGCGCCGTAAATTACTGGAACATCGCCCGACAAGTCGATGCCTTGTGCAATGAAATGGCCGTCACCATTCCGGTGGCTATCCACGCCGACCACTACGGCATCAAGAATTCCGCAGATATCGAAGCCGCAAAGATAGAAATTCCAACACTCTTTGAAGCCGGTATGACATCCATTGCCATCGATGCATCCCATCTGCCCGATGACCAGAACCTGCTGGCCAATCTGGAACTCAACCCTTTTGTTCCTCCATGGGCCGGCCTTGAAACCGAAGTCGGTGAAATTAAGGGCAAAGCAGGTCTTTCCACCGTGGAAGAAGCCCTTTTTCTGATACAGGGCCTGAACGCTCATGATATTTTTCCGGACTGGATCGCTTTGAACAACGGTACAACCCATGGTATTGAAGCAAGCGATGAGGGCATCCAGATAGATCTAACCGCCCAAATCCATGAAGCGCTGGCAAACTATCACATCTCCGGCGCCCAGCACGGCACCTCGGGAAACAGTTCTGACAGGTTGAGAGCAATTGCCGCCCAGACCCGCACCACCAAAGCTAATGTCGCCACCGCCCTGCAGATGATTTCCTGGGGCCTGGAAGTCAATGACTATGGCAACGCCATCCTTGACGATGCCGGCAACTTTCTCAAGGTTAAAGACCAGGGTGTCACGGAAGAGGTATGGGCTGAAATGATTACCTATGCCCAGGCGCATGAGCTTAAAGGCGGAAATTATAAGAAACTCAACCTGCCCTTTGAAAACAAACTTTTAGGACAGCCCCGGCCGATCAGGGAACGGATGGTCAAGCGAGTCGAAGATTTTATTTATAATATGCTGGTTAATGTACTTAACGCCCAGGATACGGCATTGCTTGCTATCGAAGCCATCCTTGCGGCGGGAACATATGATCCGGGGCCCAAAGCCACCCGAATTGAAGATCCTGCTGAGTGGACTTTTGAAAAGATTATCCGGCGGGCAGAGACAATAGTTTCCGATAAAGGGCCGGAGGGAGATTTCGACGATTAATGCGAAAAAAAACAAATTGTCATTATTGCGGGACCGGACTAATCGAAAAATTTTGCGAAGGTGCTCTGCGCCTTTTTTGCAACCGCTGCAAAGAACCAATATATGAAAACCCCCTACCGGCCACATGCCTGGTAGTTGTGGACAGTAAAGACAGGGTGCTGCTGGTCAAACGCCGCGTCGAGCCTAAAAAAGGATTCTGGTGCCTTCCGGGCGGATTCATGGAGCTTGGCGAAACGCCCGAACAGGCGGCCTTAAGAGAACTCAAGGAAGAAACCGGGCTTGCGGGCCGGATCGAAATGCTCTTAGGAGTTTATGCCAACCCCAGTGTCATTTATCATACCGTTCTTATGGTCGGTTATCTGGCAAAAAGTTATAGCGGCACCCTTATTGCCGGTGACGATGCTATTGATGCCGCTTTTTTCAATTATGATAGGCTGCCGGAGATTGCCTTTGAAAGCCATATAAATTTTATCCGGATCTATAATGCTGCCTATGCAGCTTGAAATTACGGCTATCTATCTATAAGCAAATGGGCAATAGGGGAGTTTTTTTATAAAGTTTAGTCTGGTAGCGGAATGGATGATCATATTTTAAAGCGTGTGCTGTTTAGGTGTATTAAGGATCGTTAGAAAGAACAGGCAATCTGCGGAAATATTTTCTGGGCAGGAGAACCGGCCGCCTGCCAGATCTGTTGTATTAATTGCGAAAACATCTGTTCTTTTTTACGAGCCTTTATGCACGAGTTCACACGTTTTAAAATATGATTATCCATGCAGCGATCTGGAACGAAAACTCCCCGACCCCTCAAGTAAATAATTTATCGCACTAATTTCTTTGCTAACCCAAGATTTCTTTAGCCTCTTCCCACAGTTTTTCTTTCTCTTCTTGGGAAACGGATTCTATGTTTTGCCGATTTTCTAAAATAACCTTTTCCATATGCTTAAAGCGTTTTTCAAATTTCTTGGTAGAACCCGTCAGCGCTGTTTCGGGGTGGATATGGGCAAACCGGGCGACATTGACAAGTGTAAAAAGAACGTCGCCAAACTCCAGGTCTGTCTGTTCCCGGTTTTCCCCGCTTTGACGCTCCTCTGTCAATGCGGACTTGAATTCAGCCCATTCCTCTTCGACTTTTTGGATGACACCCGCAATATCATTCCAGTCAAATCCTGTTTTGGCAGCACGCTCTGAAATTCTGTAAGCGCGCATTAAGGCTGGAAGCGTGGCCGGAATCGAGTCTAACATCGACGTTTTGAGATCATTGTTCTTTTCTTTGATTTTAATTTTGTGCCACTGTTCACGGACCTCCTCAGTGCCGGCAACTTTGCTGCTGCCAAAAACATGGGGATGGCGGCGAATCATTTTCTCGGTATTTACGGCCGCCACGTCTTTAATATCAAAATGTCCCATCTCCCGATAAAGATGCGCGATGAAAATGATGTGAAACAGTACATCGCCAAGCTCTTCGCAAACATCATCAGGGTTTCCCGATTCAATGGCGTCGATCAACTCATATACTTCTTCCGTCAGGTAAACCGCCAGGGTCCGGGGAGTCTGCTGCTTATCCCAGGGGCATCCGTCTTCTCCTCTTAACGTTTCTATCAGCTTGAGTACGGCATCGATTCCCATTATTTAATTTTTTTCCAGGCTTTTTTAAGTTCCGCTAGTTTGGCTGTAAAATTATGCTTCATATCTTTGGAAACAACTTTAGCCATTTTTTCGGAAATCAAGGTAACATGGGGGGCGAGCATGGAATTTTTGATGACAGGTGCATTCTTAGGGAGAAAGGCGGTAAGGGTAATCAGCAGCACCGAGGCAATCAGTATCCCTTTGGTAATGCCGAATCCGGCTCCGCAAATGCGATCAACCCAGCCTAAAAAGGCGATATTAAGGACATATTTGATGACCACGCCCAGGATACTGATAAGGATTAAAATTCCACAAAAAATGATGGAAAAACTCAATATATTAAGATAGGCATCATTGGATATCCACCGTGATAAGGGTCTTGCAAGCACCATATAATAACTGTAAGCGGCGTAAAAGCCGCCCAGCACACCGATAATAGAAGACAATTCCTTAATAAGCCCTCTGAAAACTCCCCTTATTAAACAAAAACCTAAAATAATTATAATTGTAATATCAAAAAAATTCATAATAAACTTAATTACCCGAAAACATAAACAAATTTAAGAAATTAAATTAGCCTCTTAAATTAACAGAGCATATTTTGTGAGTCAAGGTGTTTTTCTTTTTGATATGTACCTGAAAATTGAAGTTTGCAATCACTTAAAAGGTTGTGATATGAAAAGACCTAATTATGGATGATAATTCAGACAGCCAACCCACCAGATTAACTTTTCCTGACAATGATCTGGCAAAGCAGCTTTTTGGTGATTATAACAGCAACTTGCAAAGAATTGCAGATGCCGTTGATATTGCCATTCACGCCCGGGGCAACACGGTGTTTATTCAAGGAGACCGTATTGCCGCCGACCTGGCAAAAAATGTACTTGATCAGCTGTACGGTTTGTTAAAAGAAAAATTTCCGATTTACCCCAATGATGTCGATTATGCCGTCAGGATTCTCAGCGCGGATGATAATATCAAACTCAAAGATATTTTTCTGGATACGGTCTACGTTACTTCAAAAAAACGTTCCGTAATTCCCAAAAGCCTTGCGCAGAAGGAATATATTGACGCCATACGCAGCTCCGACATGGTTTTTGGAATAGGGCCGGCCGGTACCGGCAAAACGTATCTGGCCATGGCGATGGCGGTTTCAGCCCTTTCCAAAAGAGAGGTTGACCGCATCATTCTTACCCGTCCGGCGGTCGAAGCGGGTGAAGCGCTGGGTTTTCTACCCGGAGATCTTGCCGAAAAGGTTGACCCTTATTTAAGACCCCTTTACGACGCACTTCACGATATGATGCGCTTTGAAAAAGTGTCGAACCTGATTGAAAAGAGTATAATCGAAGTAGCGCCCCTTGCATTTATGCGGGGCAGAACCTTAAACGACTCGTTCATCATTCTGGACGAAGCCCAAAATACAACTTCCGAACAGATGAAGATGTTTTTAACTCGAATCGGATTCAATTCCAAAGCTGTCATCACTGGAGACATAACCCAGATAGACCTTCCCTCTGGCAAGCCTTCAGGGCTGATTGAAGCCAAAAATATCCTCCAGGGCATAGATGATATTAAAATCGTCTTTTTTTCCAAAAACGATGTTGTCCGGCATGGACTTATCCAGAAAATTATCAAAGCCTATGAAGATCTGGACGCAAGCAGGGAGAACTCAAAGCACCAAGCGGGGTAAAAATTCCGAGACGTTATGATCACAGAAAAAAGCAAAATCTTGTTTGAAAAGTTTTTCGCCTCCAGCAGCTATGTTCGCTGGGGTATTCTTATCAGTGTTACCATGGTATTTACCATTTTTCTCTACCCGAACCTGGTTGTTAAAACCCATATCTATAAACTGGGAGATGTTGCTGAAAAGGATGTCAAGGCAACCAAAGATTTTTTAATCGAAGATAATGATTCCACAGAAGCCAGGCGCCGTGAAGCGGTGGATATGGTATTGACGGTTTACGATCATGACACCGACCTGGCTGCTAAAATCAGTCGCAATGTTAAAACAGCCTTTGACGATCTTCGGGCGGTTGCCGAAGTTGATAAAGAGAGTCAACTCAAAAACACATCCGAAAGGACCAAGACCGGCTCAGTTCAATCCGGCGACAGGAAAAAATTGATTCATGAAAATATCTGGAAGGTGAAAAATGATTTTGAAGAAAAAATCGGCATTACCGTCAGCGACGGTGCCTATAAAATTCTTGAAAATGAATCTTTTTCCGAAACAATCGCAGCTCTTATCACCAGAATTACAACAGAAATTTTAGATAACGGCGTGGTAACCAGCAAAGAACTCCTCCTCAGAGAAATCGATAAAGGGATAGTTTTAAGGGATATCGAAACAAAAACAGAAAAAATCATCAACAAATTAAAGCTTTTTTACGGCCTTGACCAGGCTGAAACCATGGTCAGAATTATCGGCCAGCCCCTTCTCAAAAATAAAAATTATACCATAAAAAACCTGATCGTCGATTTTGCTCAAAAGCTAATACAACCTAATATAACCTTAAACAAAAACGAAACCGAGGAACGCAAGCAAAAAGCCGCTTTAGAAATCAAGTCGAGCCTTTACAAGATAAAAGCCGGAGAAATGCTTTTGCGCGAAGGTGAAAGGGTTACCAAAATACAGCTTTTAAAAATGCAAACTTCCCAGGACAGGATACAAAACAAACAGATGCTGGGAAGCAGTCTCGGCGCAGCCATGATTATTTTTAGCATTCTTGTGATGACATATATACTCCATTTTAAGCATCAGGACCAAATCGATCGTAATCAAAACAAAAATTTACTTTTCATTGCCAGTGTACTTATTACCTTTTTTTTCATTGCCAGAATAGCAGCATCTTTATCTGAATCGATGGGCCATTATACACCATTCGATATATCCGCTTCATCAGTGGCCTTCGGTATTCCCCTGGCTTCCGGCGCCATGACCGTTTGTTTGTTTGTGGGGCTTGACCTTGCCATCCCCTTTGCCATGCTCCTCGCCATCGGAACGGCAGTCATCTTTCAAAACAGATTTGATATTTTTATATACTTTTTGGTTAGCGGTTCAATGTCGGCCTACTGGATGCAGAGCTGCCGGGAGCGTAAAGTCTTTATCAAAGCAGGCTTAAAACTCGGCCTGTTGAATGTGGTTCTGGTAACGGCAATAAATGGTTATATGTCTGATTTGGAGGGTTTGAAACTCCTGTGGGACTGGGCCTTTGCGTTTTTAGGTGGTGTCGGCGCAGGGATCGTTACCGCCGGTATCGCCCCGCTGGTAGAAATCGCATTTGACTATACTACTGATATTAAACTGCTTGAACTAGCTAACCTTGATCAACCCATTCTACGCAAATTGATGATAGAAGCTCCCGGAACCTATCATCATTCTGTAATTGTAGGTTCCATGGTCGAAGCGGCGGCGGCTGAAATCGGAGCCAATCCCCTGCTTGCCAAAGTATGCGGATATTACCACGACATCGGCAAAATCAACAAACCGCTGTATTTTATTGAAAATCAGATCGACGGTATCAATAGACACGATAAGCTCGCACCGTCTATGTCGAGCCTTATCCTGATTTCTCACATCAAAGACGGTGTAGAAATAGCAAAGCAGCACAAGCTGGGGCAAACAATTATTGACACCATCAGACAATCCCATGGAAAAAGCCTTATCAGTTTCTTTTATGAAAAAGCCAAAAAGCTAAAAGGAGAGGATGCCGTTAAGATTGAGGACTTCAAATACCGCGGTCCCAAGCCCCAGACCCGGGAAGCCGGCCTTGTCATGCTGGCGGATGTTGTTGAAGCCGCCTCAAGAACCATGACAAATCCAACGCCATCCAGAATCCAAAAGCATGTGCAGGACCTGATCAACAAGATTTTTTCGGACGGTCAGCTTGACAATTGTGAACTGACCTTGAAAGACTTGAATAACATTGCTAAAAGTTTTAACAAAATATTAAGCGGAATATACCACCACCGCATTGAATACCCCGAGCAAGCCTTTTTGAATAACGGAAAGGGAAAAAATGGGAGTCCTGATCGACAACCGCCAAAACAGATACAAGATACCTCTAAAGAAAATACAGAAAAAAGCCCAGGCCGTCTTAAGCGCCTTGGACTGTCCTGATGGAGAACTTTCCCTGCTTGTTGTTGATGATCCTCAGATAGCAAAGCTGAATAAAAAATATCTCAACCGAAACGGCCCTACCAACGTTATCGCCTTTCCCATGCGCCAGGGTGAATTTGCAAATTTGACCCCGCAGCTTCTCGGCGATGTTGTTATTTCCGTTGAAACTGCTGCAAGGGAGGCGAAAAAATCAGGTATCAGCATGCAGGAACGTTTTACGCAACTTCTGGTGCACGGCGTCCTGCACCTGTTTGGATACGATCATGAAGAAAACAAACAGCAAGCGCGCAAAATGGAAGAAAAGAGCAATGAACTAATCAAATTAATAGAAACATAACCCGGGTAAGCCTGAACCAAAAAATATTTGCCACAAAGGCACAAAGACACAAAGTATATATTTATTATTTTTCCTTCGTGTCTTTGTGCCTTAGTGGCAATGAAAAAAGTTTTGCCACAAAACACAAAATTACAATTAAAAAACCGACTATACTCAAATAGGGAGGTTCACAGATGGCTGGATTAGCTGTAAATGTCGACCATGTCGCAACATTAAGAGAGGCCAGGAAAATCAATTACCCTGAGCCGGCAGCAGCAGCTGTCCTGGCGGAACTGGCCGGAGCAGAAGGTATTGTGGTTCATCTGAGGGAAGATCGGCGCCACATCCGGGATCGCGATGTCAGAATCTTGCGCAAAATTGTTCAAACCAAACTTATTCTTGAAATGGCTGCAACCAATGAAATGGTTGGGATTGCCCTCGATATCCAACCCGATATTGTCACCCTGGTGCCGGAAAAGCGCGAAGAGCTGACAACTGAAGGCGGACTGGATCTTTTTGTGCACAAAGACGCTATTGCCGAAACCGTGGGAACACTTCAAAACGGCGGTATAACTGTAAGTATATTCATCGACCCTAATCCGGAACAGATAAAGCTGGCCCACCAGGTCAATACCGACATGGTCGAAATCCATACCGGAATATTTTGCGAAGCAGGGACGAATAACAAACGACGCCAGGCGTTTGCCAACATTGTCGATGCCGTTAAACTCGCCCGCAAGCTGAAGCTCGGCATCAATGCAGGTCATGGGCTGTGCTATAACACCATAAAATCTTTCAAAGATCTCCACGAAATCGATGAATTCAGTATCGGACACAGTATCGTCTCAAGAGCCGTGCTGGTAGGCATGGAAAGGGCGGTTAAGGAAATGCTGGATTTGGTTAAAGCACTCTGATCCGAGCTT
>JACNIG010000376.1 GCA_014383215.1 Candidatus Desulfatibia vada
GGTAATAACAAATAACGCTTCATCCTGAATCTCCTTTCTGCTAATTAGAAAAGGGAGGGTCAAATCCGCTGGGACTTTTTGTTCGCCACTTCTCCACCTTTTAATAAATGAATCGGGGGTCAGCCTTATTACGAGTTGCCCCGCTGCTGCTTCGCAGCAGGCGGGATCTTCGCTCCGCTACAACCGGTTGTCCCGCTGAAGCGGGATTACGGCCGCCGGCCCAGAGGGGTTGCCGGTTTGCCGCAGTCTTCTGTATGAATTTCACAAATCGGGATTCAGAAGGAAATCTATCAGATTGATTCTTTGAATACCTTCAAAGTCATTGCCGAAAAGGGTATCCATACTGACAACGTATTTGGGATAATTATCATTTATCTGTTTTAAGACAGAAAACTCCCGGTCGATGGTTCTACGAGAATGAAGCATATAAGCAACCTGGAGATAGATTCTTTTTTTCTCTTTTTCAGCAATAAAATCAATCTCCCGATTACCGGCCTTGCCGATGGTTATGCGGTAGCCGCGTCTTTTGAGTTCAAGAAAAACAATGTTTTCAAGGATGCCCGAGATATCCGCTTCCCGAAACCCCAGAAGGGCATGCCGGAGACCAATATCGCCCAGATAGTATTTTTCGTGTAACTCGAGAATTCTCTTACCTTTAAGATCGTATCGAGACACTTTGTGAATCGCGTAGGTCGAACTCAGATATGACAGATAATTCTGTACCGTTTCGATCCCTACTTTCATTTTCTGCGATTTGAGATAGTCGGTTATTTTCTTTGCTGAAAAAATATTTCCCACATTATCGAAAATATATCTCGTCAGGTTATCGAGAAGAGATACATTCCTCACACTGTTTCGCTTAACGACGTCCTTCAAAAGAATGGTATTGTAAATACCATTAACGTACTGATAAATCGTTTCTTCATCCAGATTGAAATGGCAAATGGCCGGAAACCCTCCGAATTTTAAATATTCCCGGAAGAGCTTTTCATAATCTGCTGTTTTTTCTTCCCGGAATTCAATATATTCCTGAAAACCCAGCGAAAAAATATGAAACTCGACGAATCTTCCCGAGAGCAGGGTGGCCAATTCCGATGACAAGAGGCGTGCATTGGAGCCCGTAATGAAAATGTCTACTTTTCCTTCTGAGAAAATTGAATTTACGGCCCTTTCCCATGTTTCAATTTCCTGGATTTCATCGATGAAGAGATATTTTTTTTCGCTCTCCGTATTGAATTCTTTTTTTGCATACTCATATAAATCCCTGTGATTTCTTATAAAATCATATTCGAGAGATTCTTTGTTAATATATACAATCTGATGTTTTGCGGTATTGTTTTTCTCAAGATGGTTGATAATTAATTTCAAAAAACAGCTTTTTCCGACGCGCCTCATGCCTGTAATGATTTTTATGACAGGTTTATCAATAAAGGGCGTAATACGGTTCAGATATAAGTTTCTTTCATGCATGATTGTTTTATGGATATTCCGAAAAGGTTTCTGCGTAAAAGAAACTTTATGCAAATACAAAAGAAAAAGTCAAGTTGTTTTTCAGAAAAGACAGAAAAAAGGGGTCAATTTCCGTCTGATCCAAAAATCGGTTCGCATCGGTTCCCTGGAAACGAAAATAGTTTTCAATCATTGTGTCGTCACATACCAAGGCCTGATCCGGATTTTCACATCTTTATCTTTCTATGGACTCAAATTTTGTCACTGCCTGGGATAGAATTCTTCTTGCATCTTCTATCGCTTTTGATCTCCAGTTATCTGAAGAAGGATAATACATTTCCAGTACATCTGTTTTACTTTTTAATTCATCTTTCTTGGTTTTGTAACCGTGATGGAACCCTTGATTTTCAACAATCATATTATGCAAAGATTTTATTGAACCCATTGTTGTCTGGCTGTCAAGGGTCCCGAATTCAAAAACCATGGGAAGATAATATTTGCCGGGAAGGACCTGTCCGATATATGAAGTGAAATCTCCGGTAACCGTATAAAAGTCATCCCCGTCACCCCAGTCGATATGATTACCGGAAAATATGTTTTCAAGATCTTTCTTTATTTTTTTATCTTCAATTGGCATTGGGAAAAGATGCAGGGTTCCTCTTGCACCATAGCCGGTATGCAAATCAATATTAAAAACAATTTCATAATTTTTGGCAATTTCCTTTAATAAAGGTGTGACTGCTTTAATGGACGGTTCAAGAGCATTGCCGCCAAAATAAAGACCTTCCTGGTATTGATACTGGCCCTGCAAAATTGCCTGCCTCAAGGTCTTCATGGAATGTTGTATGATCTTCTGGATGGCATTTATCTGGAAAAACACATTTCCAACACTTCTGAGATTCACTTTACCTTCTGGGTTGAGCATGCCGTATAAATTTGAATATCCTGCATTAACACTTTTATAAAGCCTGTTGTCTTTTGAACAGTTTCTGTTCAAATCAACATTGTTTTCTGAAACCCTTCGGTTATATTTAAACCCATAGGGATTAATCCCATGTATAAGAAGGACTCCCGTATCAGCTAAATTTACCTTTCCAATTAACTCCTTCATAAACATCTGCTGGACAGCGCTTCCCACATACCCTTCAATTCCATGAACAGCAGATGACAAAATCAGCAGCCGCTTAAATTTCTTCTGAGCCGGAACGTAACAATAATCAATCGTCAAATCCGGATCTTTTTTGCTTTCAACCTTTAGTTTTGAGATTCTTACATTTTTGAATTTTTTCTTTATCTTTTCAGCCAACAGAATAAAATTATTGCGACATTCTTCATAGGAAGTCTGAAAATATACAAGATTGTTTGAAACAGCTTCCTGTGTTACCGGGTTTGGCGCATAAGTATTATACTGATAAGTTGTAATGCCAACAACACACAAAACCGCTAAAACCAATAAAATAAAAACAATTTTGAAAACTTTTTTCATGTTATCCCCATGTCTAAAATTAAGATTGCAGTGGAGTGGGGCAGGCCTTGACTTGTGATAATACCCCCTAATTATGACCCCTCTTTCATATGCAGGGCCTGAATCCCCTCGTGAAAAATCAGGTTGAAGCGGTTGAAAAACTACACCACCAAGACCTGGCAGATGGATACGGGGAGATTTATCTCCCGGGCGCCCTTCCCCGTCTGATCCGTGATAAAGAAATCACCCATTCTTTAGTACTGGCGGCCTTTTACAGATTTTTCAAAGAGTATCGAGATGATTTTTCTCGCTTATTGAGACAAATTTAGTGGTTAAGTGGTTGAGTCGTTGAAGAGAAAAAAGCTCCTCCCAATTGGAAATCTCAGGCACGTTATCGTCCTCGATTTCCACCTGATCTGATACTGCCCCAGGAGGTAGCAGGTTTTTTTTGTTCCGGGCGTAGGTAAACCAAATCGGCCGAACTCCTGCCCTCAGGGCGCCATTAATATCGGCCT
>JACNIG010000275.1 GCA_014383215.1 Candidatus Desulfatibia vada
TACACTATGTCCTAACTAAAGTCAACTATTATTTTTGATGGCCGAAAGTCATGTAATATAAGGGTTTGTCTCCTTTTCCCGGGCTAATGTTGAGACAGGCATGTCGCCATAATCGTGTCCCGGCCATACCCGGGTTTCGGGCGGCAGGGTAAGAAGCTTTCTGAGAGAACCGAGCAGGATGTCAAGAGAGCCACCTTTAAGATCGGTCCTGCCAACCGCCCCCACAAAAAGTGTATCGCCTGTGAAGAGGTTCCCCTCGCCATAGAGGCATATTGAACCGGGTGTGTGACCCGGTGTATGAATTACCTTCAGACCGGTATCACCGATTTTGATGAAATCTCCGTCATTGAGCAGCGTATGTGCCTCTGGAGAAGGTCTTTTGCCCATGACCATGCTGAAGGCCCGGTTTAGACCCCTGATGATCTCGCCGGCGTCCTCCCTGTGTACAACCAGATCGGCCCCGGTTTTTGACAGAACCGCCCGGTTGCCACAGGTATGATCTGCATGGCCGTGGGTGTTGACGACGTATTTGATCCTGAGGCCCATATCAGCCGCCTTGGAGATGATCTTGTTCACGCTTCCGGCCGGATCAATTATCAGACCCTCTTTTTCCTTTTCACAACCAACGATATAAGAAAAGACCGCCATGGGCCCCACCAGCATCTGTTCCACAAGCATGTTTATCTCCCTGGGTAATTGCGAATGGTTGGTAAAGGGCAAGTTTACTCTTGAAGCATGTGCAATTGGGCTTTCAGTTTCTCAATTGTCGATCCTCAGACCCCACATTTCCGCCTTTTCTTCCAGAAGGTCAATAAAGCAGGGGTGGTTTCCCTTCCCTTGGAAAATCGACTCGCCCTTCTCCCCGTTTGACGTGATACCACGCATTCGGGTATTGTATTCTTAATGACCTTGTTATGGCGCATCACTACCGCATTCAACAATATGAGTCAAGAGTAGACCCCTTGCCCATTTTGTTAAAGCCTTTACCTATACCCTTTTTCGTGATATCTTTTTTTTCGCCTTTTAACCATCTGGGCTACCTCCTATCTTTGGGGTTAATGTTCCGAAGACCCATTATAATAGGAAATCCACATGGTTTTCAATTATTCGTCAAGTTTGTATGCAAAATTCAGGCAATAATCTAATGATGGTAGTGAAGGGGTCATTATCATGAAATTCATTCCTTCTCAAATTGTTTATTTTACTCAAAGCAGAACAACTAAGAGGAACTTCAAACTTCTATTCAAGTTCCTTTTGGCGTTGGCAATGCTGGTGGTAATATACAGCGTTTTGTTTCATTTCATAATGCTTTTTGAAGAAAAAGAGTTTAGCTGGATTACAGGTTTCTATTGGACACTCACTGTGATGTCCACGCTTGGTTTCGGTGATATCACTTTTGCAAGCGATTTAGGCAAAGCCTTTACATTGGCTGTCCTTATGTCCGGGATTGTTTTTTTGCTCGTCATGCTCCCTTTTACCTTCATACAGTTCTTTTATGCCCCATGGCTCGAGGCCCAATCAAGGGCCAAAACTCCACGGGAATTGCCGGAAAACACAACAGGACACGTGATACTGACAAGCTTTGATCCCATAACCATAAACCTCGTAGAGAAACTGAAGAAATATGATTATGAATATGCAATTATCGCCACCGATTTCCAACGTGCGTTAGAACTTTATGATTTAAACTTCAAGGTGGTCGTGGGGGATCTGGGTGATCCGGAAACATATAAACGTCTCCGCATACAAAATGCTGCCATGCTGGTCGCCAACAACGATGATATGACCAACACAAATATATCCTTTACGGTCAGGGAGATCTCTGAAAAAGTACCCATCGTTACTAATGCGGATGCGGATGATTCCATCGATATTCTGCAGCTTGCCGGCAGCACTTATGTCTTTCAGTTTATGAAGATGCTTGGAGAATCCTTAGCGCGAAGAACGCTCGGAATGAGTATGGGGGCAAATGTTATCGGAAGATTCGATCAACTTCTCATCGCCGAAGCACCTGCAATGCGAACACCACTTGAGGGGAAAACCCTCATGCAAAGCAATCTGCGAGAAAAAACCGGCGTAACAGTTGTCGGGCTTTGGGAGAGAGGCCGATTTAAAATGCCGCAGCCACAGACTCGAATCGAGTCCAGCACTGTGCTCGTGCTTGCCGGATCGGCTGAACAGCTCAAAAAATATGACGAGGTCTTCTCCATTTACCGTGTTTATCACACCACCGATGCTCCTGTTCTCATATTGGGCGGCGGTCGTGTCGGGCGTGCAGCGGCACAGATCTTGGATGAGCGACAGATTGTTTATAAAGTTGTGGAGAAGAATCCGAAATTCATTCAAAATAATAAGTATATTCAAGGAAATGCTGCCGATCTTGATACCTTGAGTCGGGCCGGCATACGGGAATCTCCATCTGTCATTATTACCACTCATGATGACTCCATGAATATTTATCTCACCATTTATTGCCGTCAACTGCGGTCCGATATACAGATTGTCAGCAGGGCAAATCTGGACGGAAATATTTCCAAACTGCACAGGGCTGGAGCAGACCTTGTCATGTCACATGCTTCCATGGGAGCAAATACCATAATTAATCTTCTGAAACCCAATAAAATACTGATGTTTGCAGAAGGACTTTACATCTTCCGCGCGTCGGTACCCTCATCTCTTGCGGGCAAATCTCTTGCTGAAAGTCAAATCCGGAAACAAACGGGCTGCAGCGTAATAGCTATTGGTAGAGAGAATAAATTGAATATCAACCCCGAACCCTCGATTCTTCTTGGGGAACATGATGAAATGGTCTTGATTGGGACGAGCGATGCGGAAAAACGTCTTATGGACATCTATCAATAATCATCGAGCCATTGCAAGGGTCTGGACGGGAACAAAGAAATAATGATTTCTATACAGCAATCAGTAGTAAAAATCACCGCTAACCAAAAAATTGGATTATTTGCATATTGAAAGACATGAGTTGGTCATGAATCTTCGATT
Organism: Candidatus Desulfatibia vada; assembly: GCA_014383215.1. Taxonomy (GTDB): domain Bacteria; phylum Desulfobacterota; class Desulfobacteria; order Desulfobacterales; family UBA11574; genus Desulfatibia_A; species Desulfatibia_A vada. The sequence goes on from JACNIG010000275.1 coordinate 3,004, forward strand.
TCCCGGTTAGGAAGTTATTGAAAACGGCCTTATTTATCACAGCATTTTTTATATTTTTTCCCGCTTCCACAAGGGCAGGGCTCATTACGCCCAACCTTCTTCTCGGCTACAACTGGTTCCGGGCGATGCAACAATATTTCTAAATCGGTAATATCCTCCGGTTTATCCGGGTCCAATCCAATGGTATATTCCCAACCATTTTCTTCAAATATTGAAGCTACTTCTTTCAACCTTTTTTCTGTTTGGACCTCAACAACAGCTGGTTTCTTTTTTGTGCCCAATTTGGCTGTCTTTTCACCATTAAGAATATCGTATGCGTTCACAGGTTTAAAGGTTCAGGATTTCGAGCTTAGAAGTTAATTATATGGAATCATAGTTAAAAATAAGGTTAAGTCAAGAAAAATCTCTTTCG
>JACNIG010000314.1 GCA_014383215.1 Candidatus Desulfatibia vada
ATGCTGGCGATACGCTTATCTTCCCAAACAGCCATGAGCTTTGCCTGATGGTCTGTAAATCCCCTTTGCATAAAGCGGCCCGCCATTTTAATCTCAGTCTCACCCTGACTCTTGACCGGACCGCCACCCTGGGTTTTCATAGCCGTTAATCCGATACCGGCCTTGTAACAGGCATCAATTGCCGCTTTCATGCGGGGCTCGTGCATCAGACGGTAGTTGTAGGTGAACATGATACCGTCTATCCACGGAAGCTTGGCCGCGCCCTCAAGGCACTCTTCCATGTTGGCATGTGTGCTGAAACCGAACAGCCTTATTTTGCCGGCCTTTTTCATGGCTTGAGACCAAGATTCCAGATCGCCTCTCATTTCATCTATGCCGCGGATTCCATGTACGAAAAGCAAGTCCACATAATCGGTGTGCAGCCTTTGCAGGCACTCTTCCAGCCGAGGCGTAAAATCGGGACCCCTTCTAAACGAAAGTTTGGTTACCAGGAAAACTTGCTTGCGGGTATCGGGATTCCCGGCGAACCAGCGGCCGATGCCCTTCTCGCTGCGGCCTGCGCCGTACCCTTCCGCTGTATCCCAGTAGTTGATCCCCCACTCTAGGGTTTTAGCGAGCATCAAACGATTGTTCATAATGTCGAACATTCCCCCAAGTGAAAGGATGGAGACCTTTATGCCCGACCGGCCGAAAGGCCTGCGAGCGATGGGATCCTTGGGAGCGACCATCCGGGCCGAGGCTTCCGGGGATTGCCGGAAAACGGACCCGCACACCGTGGCCCCCAATCCTAAGGCTGCGGTTTTTTTTAAGAAACCGCGGCGGCTGGTTTCTGCCTCTTTATTCTTATAGGATGACATGAATGCTACCTCCTTGGATATGCGCTATTTGATCTTGGCATCCGGACCCAAACTACGGCCCGTGCTAAGGTCGAAAACCGGCTGGAATTTGTGTCGGCTCATGATCACATTCTCGGGAGCCTGCAGGCCGGTCTCTCCGTTTACTATCAAAAAGCGAAGCTCAGCTTTAATATGAAGGCCTTGACGCATGGCGTGTTCAAGTTTTTTCTGAGTTTTTCCGTAATACCCCTCAGCCTTCCTCCCATGAAATGCACGCCTCGCGTTGAACCACGCCTGTGCGCTTTCATGAGGAAGAGCCACAAAAACCCAGTATTCCGTTCCCCCGGGTGAATCAACCTCAAGAAAAAACGAATATTCGGGGTTCTGTCCGTCTGCAGACGCCTGCTCCAGACGTATTAATTCCATGTCCTCGATCAGCCAGGTGGTTGTGCCTCCGAGAGTGCTGACGAAATCCTGAACCGGCCCGAAAACGTAACCTGGATTTTTTTCGTGGGCAATGAAGTACCCCCCTAAAAACCAAGCCGGCGGGGTGTAGGCCACCAGTCCGTTCTGCTGCCTGAACGTCCGGGCAGACGTTTCTGCAACAACCTGGGGAATCGTAATCAGGCCGACCAGCAAGAGCATGGATGCAACTAACGGCCATCGTCTCAGCATAATCAAATCCCTTTCGTCAATGAATGTTAATTATTAAACCTGGTTCTGAAAATGATCCGGTCAGGGCTTCGCCTCAAAACTTTAGCTGCCGTGCTCACTTTTCGATAAGAAAAGCTTGGCTCCATCCGTGCCCCGACGGCGTTTTTCAAAAGTTAAATTGTATGACCGTTATAGCCCTTATGGCCCCCAGGCTTGTTTTACTTTAACGATTCATTTCGATGCAGAACCCGGGAAAGCAGGGATGTTTGATTTTAAAAGATTTGATGTCCCTCGTGAAATAATATTTCCTTCAATGTCGAGCAAATCACATTGTGCATTAACAATTCGTTTTCCGCTACGAAAAATTTTTGATTTTGCAACTATTTTTTGGCCTACTTTTGCTTTTCCAAGATAGTCTACGTATAAATTTAGTGACAAGAAAAATGTTTCGTGACTAACAGTTGCCACAGACATGCCGATCACATCATCGATAATTGCATTTTGAACTCCGCCGTGCAAGAGTCCGACCGGGTTTGCCATTTCCGGTCGGACGATAAAGCCAATTTCTAACGCTCCTTCTTCAACTTTTCGCAGAACACCCCCAAGCCATTTTGTAAACGGAGGAAATTCCGGACCTAATTCTTTGTCTATATATGCTTTAAAATACTCTACGATAGGATTCATAACAACTCCTTTATTACCTTTCACAAAATAATAATAACCGAAACCGGCAAAGGTTAAATTGATGAAAAAAAGCAGAACCTATAAATGCCCTTTAATTATACACCTGGGGTCATGAAGTCAGCATCTCTTCGATACACCGGTCCTTTTCATTCCATAAGTTATTCAGCCACAGCTGCAGATTCTTCCGAAACAGCCCGTCATTCAAGTAATCACCCAGAAGTTCAGAGCTAACCGGCAGTGACCGCACTCTAACCTTGACCTCTCGGATGTTTCCGCACAAAAAGGCCCAGAAGCTTCGCGCGCCGCCATGATATACGATGGTTACATCCAGTAGCCGGTGAATATGATCTCCCATTTCTCCAAGCACGTAAGCGATTCCCCCGGCCTTTGGTTTTAGCAAATGAGCATAGGGCGACTTTTGCCTACTATGCTTTTCAGTGGTGAAGCGGGTACCCTCAACGAAGTTCATAACACTGACCGGGTTTGTTTTAAATTTCGCACAGGCTTTCCTGATGCTCTCCAGATCTTTACCTTTTAAGTGGGGGTTTTTTTGTAAATGTCTTCTCGTGTATCTGTTGATAAACGGAAAATCTAGAGCCCACCAAGCCTGACCCAGAAGCGGAAGCCAAAACAACTCTTTTTTTAGAAAAAACTTTAATAGCGGAATTTTACGATAGAATACTCTCTGCATTACAAGGATATCTACCCAGGACTGGTGGTTGGCCAAAACTAAATGCCATTGGGATCGCTCCAGGTTTTCAATCCCCTCAACGACCCAACGGGTGTTGCTGGTCAGTCTCTGGTTTAGGTTATTAACCCAAATCCAGTTTTCGGCAATGACATTAAGGATTCGACTGCATTTCCGCCGCCAGGATTCCAGAGGAACCATTGCCTTTGCCGCCGCCACAATGAACAATAGTAAACACCAGAAGACTGTGTTCAAGAAATACAATGTCAGTGATAGACAACCACGTATTGGACCCGTTATCATGCTAAACATCCTTCCACACAAACCTGATTTAACATATCAGATCTGTCGGGTTTGAATGGAATCGATTATTCCGGCAGCCTTACTATGGTTCTTCCTTTGTGCTTTCTTTGAAGAATGAGATCGATTCTTTCGTTCAGTCCATCCAGAGAAACCTCAGTGGTCAACAGCTCTAAACGCTCCAGTTTCCAGTCATTTGCAATTTTATTCCATACCTTCAGGCGCATGGGCATCGGACACTTTTGCGAATCAATCCCCATCAGTGTCACTCCACGCAAAATAAAAGGATAGACATTCAGAGGCAGATCATGAGACCCCACATTCCCACAGCACGTGACCCCACCGTCAGACTGTATTGACTTGATCATTGTTGCCAGTATTTCTCCGCCGATCGTATCAATGCCACCTGCCCAAAGTTCTTTTAAAAGCGGCTTGCCGCTGGAGTCGGTCGCTTCTTCAATACTGATGACCTCCTGCGCGCCAATTTCTATTAGAAAATCCTTTTCATCCACGATTCCGTTTACCGCTACGACCTCATAGCCCGCTTTGGCAAGTATGGAGACTGCTATACTTCCAACCCCTCCCGTTGCACCGGAAACCAGTATTCGCCCCATATTCGGGGTAATTCCGTAGTCAACCAGCCTGTAAACCGAAAGGGCTGCCGTGAAGCCGGCTGTCCCGAATATCATGCTCTCTCGAGGGGAAAGATGCTCCGGCAGCTTGACAACCCATTGGGAAGGAACCCGTATATATTGACCGAAACCACCGGATGTGTTCATTCCGAGATCATAGCTTGTCACGATCACTTCATCTCCGGCTTTAAAATCCTTGCTTTGGCTTTCAGCGACGATCCCTGCAGCATCAATTCCAGGAGTATGCGGATATTTTTTTGTAACGCCTCTGTTTCCTATGGCGGAAAGAACGTCCTTGTAATTTAATGAAGAGTACTTGACTTTGACGAGCACATCTCCTTGTGGAAGGTCATCTATATTTCTGTCCTGTATTTCTCTGACAAACTGATCGTTTTCTTTTTCTGTGACGACCATTGCCTTAAATGTCTTTTGATTCATGGATTTGTCTCCTTTTAAGATGGTATCTGCACATCCTTGTGAATGCATGTTTCGATAGGTTCACGAACTCACTCTATGTCAAGAAAAGGGCAGGCACAAAGGCCCGCTCAATCAAACATCGGTGAAACGTCCAGCTTGCATTTGCCAATTCGTAATTGTAACCTGACCCCTATGACTTCTGTATCTTTTCCAAAAAAAAAGTTAAATTGTATGACCGTCCCGGAAGTATTTTCCGTTGCGAAAGGGGCTTTATCAGGCTGGTTATATTCACGCGAGCAACACACACCCTTTGAAAAGGGGTCAATGTGTCATCTCAATTAAGATGTTTTTTACTTCTTAATTTGTTTCAATTCCTTCAAAATGTTTTGAATCAACTCCTCTTGAATTTGGCTTTTGATTTTGAATTTCACACCGATTCCTTCAGTAATTAATCGAACGATTTCACCTGTAATTCTAAAGGGTTTAGAATGGTGGCCAAATGAAAGAGTCAGGGAAACCTCCTCTCCTTCAGCAAAGGATTCACTGGTTTCAATAAAAACTCCGCTCAAACTAATATTCTTTACAAACTGATTAGATGCCCGACTTTGATAAACGCAATCTACTGTAATTAAGCATGGATAACGGTCATGCCCCCTTTTTATCTTTCCATGTAATTGCTCCGCGGATTCTAGTAACAATTCCAACTGATCCTCAGTCATTTTTTCAATCAGTTCGAACAAGCGAGCATTCATACGTTCAATTTTCTTCTTCTGCTCGGTATCTTCTGTCTCTTTTCTGGAAAGTTTTTCTTTGACATACGCAATGTCGGTTCCACAATGTGAGCACTCCACTTCCCCAGCTTGAGCTTTGTTACCACAGTTCGGGCATTCCGTCATACCCCCCCCTTTCACGCTGACAAAACCTGACTATATAGAAAAATTTCCATGATGGCAAGAGCAGGGACAAAGAACAGTCAAAGGGCACCCCGGAACTCCAACCACTAAAGAGGTTTCAGAAAGTTATTTGCTTATTTATGGATGTCCCTCATCCCTATATTTTCTGCCTGTTGGGCGAATACCCGGAAACGGCGTGCTTCCTCTTCATTTCCCATCGAGGCATATATGCGGCTGATCTTTTGAAAATATAACGGAGCATTTTCCGGATCATCCTGAACCAGGGAAAGATACATTTCCATAATCGCTGAAGTATGCCGGCCTAAATCAAAGCTGATATCTGCGAATCTTCGTTTGATCAGAGGATCGATGCGGGTATGACAGCTGCGGCACTGATCCATGATTTCGACATACAGATCCTTTGCGCTTTCAAGGTCTCCCAATATCTCCAATGTGCCGGCAAGCGCAATCGCTAATGGTTCGCTCCATCCGTATGCCTCCATGAAATCCTGATAGAGAGAGGCGGCTTCCGGATGGCTCCCGGCCTGAGACAGGGTTTCACCACGGAGCAGGACATAGGCCAAAGAGTTTTTAAGATCATCCGGGCAATCGGCAAGAAGGGCTTCAGCCTGATCAAAGGCCCCCATTTCCCAGTAAACCTCGCAAAGCACTTGATAACCCGGCAGGGCATCCGGATGATGTTGGAGAAAGGTCTCCAGAAGACGGCGGGCTTCATCCAATTTCTCCAGGTTCAGGTAGGCCGTGGCCAGCTCAAGGGGGATAATTGAATCCGGGGAAGGGTTCTCTTCCAAGGCATGGGACAGGTCATCGGCTGCGAGATCAAAGTCTCCCCGGTTCAGCGCGAGATAACCGGTTTTAAAGGACTCTCCATAGGAAAGGTAGGCCTCATGCACCTCTTCGGGCAGTGCACTGCAGAGTGCCATAAAAGTCTCATCGTCCTGATCAGCGGTGTATGTCTCGTCATCGGCGAGGGGAGTCAGGTAAGATTGGGGCACTTCCATTTGCATATCTCCGGCTGTGAGGCGTGCAATCTTTTGCATAAGCTTTTCAACAGCGGATATCAATGCAGGGTCCCGGGTCAAGTCGAGGGCCAATTTAAGAAATTCCTTTGCCTCATCGTAAGATTCGGCCTCCATCAAATCTGCACCGGTCTGCTTATGTTCGTGTGCCAGAGCCCCTTTGGCCTGAACCAGTTTATCCCGAAGCCTTGTTTCTGAAGCATCATCAGACGATGTTTTTTCCAATGCGTTCAGGGCTTTTTCAAATTCAAGCTTCGCCCGGCCCCAATCGGAGGCCTTTAAAAAGGCATCACCCCTCTGCTCAGTCTTTTCAGGATCTTGATTGAAAAATGTTTTAAAAAGCCCCATAGGCTCAGAATCCTTTTATAGGGTTTTTCCATTAGAATTCACAAGACAAGAAGTTTCGATATCAAAACAATTTATCATTTAAGTAATCAATTAAATTCGTGTAGTTCAATGCGGTCTTATGCGCTGCCTGTATATTTTGCAGGGAAGTTAAAATTTGATCCCAACAAATTACATGAATATTTTCGCACAAAGCAGCATAGTCTTTGATATCTTTTCTGTAGCTTCCAATTTCTTCGATTATATTTGATGGATTCGACTTGTAATAGTTTAATTTATCGATGGAATACGTGTTTGTTTTAAGTGTCAGCAGGATAAAATAGAATTCTTTTGACCTTTTTTTTGCAGCCCAGCTACCCACATCAATGTTTCTTATAATCTGATCTCGGTTGGGGTCATGCTTCGTTTTTTTGCTTATATCCGCTTTATATTTTGCTTCCACAAAGATCAGCTTATTTGAGGTTTCGATGGTAAGGTCTGCGTGGGTTTCTCCTTCTGGGGCGGATCTTAACAGCGGAGGAAAATATTTGTCCCAAAATTTTAGCATTGGGTCTATGAATTGTTCATCTTTATCCAGTATGATTTGGGGAAATATTTCCGAAAACCAGCGTTCAGGATTTGATTTTTCTAATGTCTTGAAGACATTCCACGTCATGGCATCTTCAGAATTTTCGCTACCCAGACAAGAAAGTCCTTTGACAAGCCCCTTGCTGTAACGCCAATTTCTAGCCTGGCTGGCTATTAGGGGATCATCCGGATCAACGATCAGGTTGTCTTTAAAATCAACAAAAACTTTTACGCCGGTATCTGAGTATATGAATTTCTGTCCCGTTTCATCTTTTTCTATGCTCTCTACCATTATTGATACCCTTTCTTATGTTTCATAAAAACCTGTTGAAATTTGATGTCCAAGCGCCGTCAACAAAGAAAACGCTCTGTTTATATTTTGCCTTTTAAAAAATACCATCCAACCCTTGGGCGCTAAGGATTTTGATTTCAATCAGGGTGCGAAACTTGAGTTATAAACTTATGTGCGCCGGCCAGATCCCACTACTCGATGATCTGTTTGGTTCTTAGCTCGCTCCGAAGAAGCTCGACACGCCGGCGATTTGCACCAAAATCTGAATAGCCGATGCGAGACGCCGAACGAATCGAGATGATCCCATTCGATGAATTGAAGTATAGTTCAAGATCATCAATAAATCGGAAGATCCGACTCTTGCATTCCACATGGATGTAGTTGGCGGTTGCCGTGACAATGACCCACCCGGGCATTGAAGCTATTTCATCCCGGATAAGGGGCCAACTTGCGGTAGGATCCCCTTTTAGGCGAAACGGCTCAATTGCATGCTGTTCTTCTTTTGCTTCTGACGATACACAATTTGGGCTCTTGGGGCAGCCCCTAAGGCCGGAGGTATCAATGCCGATCTCGTCGGGTCGTTTTCCGGAGCACCCATTGACGATAAATAGAATCAGTGCCAATGTTAAACTTAGTTGAGCAAACCTGTACATTTACACAAACTCCTTTTCCCTGAGGATGCCCCGGACAGTATCCGTATAGGAGTCCGGAAATCCTAAAAATAGTTAAATTGTATCACCGTCCCTCAAAGCCTGGGAATATTAACGGCATGGCCTCATCGTGGATCTGCTGCCAGCGCTCTTCTCCGCCAAAGCTTTCGATATAAAGCTTCATCTTGGGTTCTGTTCCTGACGGACGGATGGCAAACCAGGAACCGTCAGCGGTCACGACCTTGACCCCGCCGATGGCGGCTTTGTTTCCCGGAGCGGTTGTCATCACCGCCGTAATGGGCAAACCTGCCAGTGTGGTGGTTTTGATGGCGTCGGGTGTCAGGTCTTTTAAAACCTTTTTTTGTTCATCCGTAATCGGGCCGTCCACTCTTCTGTAGTAAGGTTCTCCATATACGGGAATCAGTGTGTCCCGATAAATTTCATGCGGTGTTTTGCCTGTCTTGGCCAATATCTCGGCCGCCAAAAGCGTCATGCAAAAACCGTCTTTGTCCGTGGTCCATACTTTGCCGTCTTTTCGCAAAAATGATGCGCCGGCGCTTTCTTCACCGCCAAAGGCAACGGTTCCGCTGAGCATGCCGTCAACAAACCACTTGAACCCGACCGGAACTTCGTAAAGTTCTCTTGCTAACCCGGCGACGACCTTGTCGATCATACTGCTGCTGACCAGTGTTTTGCCGATTGCCAGATCTTTTGGCCATGCGGGTCTGTTCTGCAAAAGGTACCAGATGGCCACAGACAGATAATGATTCGGGTTCATGAGGCCGTTGGGGCAGACAATACCATGTCTGTCAAAATCGGAGTCATTTCCCCAGGCAATATCGAATTTGTCCGCCATGGCAATCAGGTTGGCCATGGCATAGGGAGAGGAGCAGTCCATCCTGATTTCACCATCCGCGTCAAGGGTCATAAATCCGAAGGTCGGATCGACATCCGTGTTAACAATCTGGATATTCAGGTTGTACGTTTCGGCAATGGGTCCCCAGAAATGCACGCCGGAACCACCCATGGGGTCCACGCCGATCCGGATGCCCTGCTTTTGAATGATTTCCAGATCGACAACCTGCGCAAGGGCGTCAACGAAGGGCGTAATGAAATCCTGGGCGCGGGTCGTACCGGCCTGACGTGCTTTTTCATAGGGCATCCTTTTGATATGCGAACCGCCGGAATTCATCAGCTGATTGGCCCGGTCCTGGACCCAGCCGGTCACCTCCACGTCGGCAGGACCGCCCTGGGGGGGGTTGTATTTGAAGCCGCCGTCCCGTGGTGGATTGTGAGAGGGCGTGATCACCACGCCGTCTGCAAATCCTTTGGTTTTGCCCTGATTGTATTCTAAAATTAAAAAGGAGATGACCGGCGTCGGGGTGTATTCGTCTTTGGCATGGATCACCACGTTAACTTGGTTGGCGGCAAAAACTTCCAGAGCTGTCCTGAATGCGGCTTCGGAAAGCGCATGGGTGTCGAAACCCAGGTACAGCGGGCCGGTTATTCCCTTTGATGCCCGATATTCGCAAATGGCCTGCGCGGTTGCAGCGATATGCATCTCATTAAACGTGCCCTCGGTGGAGCAGCCTCTGTGCCCTGAGGTTCCGAAGGATACCGGGCCGGATGGTTTTAGGGTATAGTAAGAAGCAACCAGCCTGGGAATGTTGTCCAGCATAGACTTTAAGGCGGGCTTTCCGGCCAGTTGATGCAGTTTCATCGGCTTTTTTCCTTTGTATGTAAGGGGCGTTCTTAACTTATAAAGTTCTTATTCGATTAACATAAAAAGAAAAAAAGAAGCAACTTAATATGTTAAGAACGTCCTCCATTTACTTATTGATGGATGTCCCGCAATTCTCTATTCAAGCTTTGACAATCTGTTCCTTTTCTATTGAAGAGACAGGCTTCAAGCGGACCATGGAACAAAAGACTCCGGCCACGCAAAGGAAGCAGAAGATCATCATGCAAAGATGCATACTGGCAAGAAAAGAGGACTGTGTTTCCGCACTCACCGGGTGGTCCCCCATGATATGTTTGAACACCAGGGTGATGATGGTCATGCAGCACAGCATCCCTATGGTCCGCATGGTGGCCAGAAAACTGGATGCGATACCATAGCTTTTGGCAGGAACACTGCCCATCACCACGGTGGTGTTGGGTGATGAAAAAAGAGCGAATCCTACGCCCATCAAGGCCAGCATCCCCATAATCACGGGCATGGGTGTTCCGGCATGAACCTGGGAAGCCAGACCCAGGCTCAGGGTACACAAGGCCATGCCTGCAGTGGCCAGGCCCGCAGGCGAAACCCGGTCTGCCAGACCTCCAAAATACGGAGAAAGAGCAGCCTGAAACACGGGCTGGATAATCAGAATCCATCCTGCCGATTGGGGAGAATACCCCCTGACCACTTGCAAATACAAACTGAAGAAAAAACCGATGCCAAAAGACGCGGCGTAATTGATCAGGGTGGCCAGGTTACTGAAGGCAAAGACCCGGTTGTGGATGATCAGATCCACATCCAGAATCGGAGATGAACACCGGTATTCAAAGGCGAGAAAGATCAGAAATCCTAAGGCTCCTGATGCCATCAATACCAGATAAATACCACCCTCTTTCTGGTTGAGGGTGCCGTAAATCAGACAGAATAAAGAGGTAATGTAAAGAAGGGTTCCCACAAAATCAAACCGCTCACCCCTTGCGTCAGCCCATTCGCCCTTAAGTTTCAAAACAGTGAGAGCAAGACAGAAAAGCTCGATCAGAACCCCCAGATAAAAGATCCAGCGCCATCCCAGATGGGTGACCATAAATCCGGAAAGAACCGGACCCATAGACAGCCCCAAATAGATGCAACCCACGATGATCCCCATGGCCCGTCCCCGTTTGTCCGGTGGAAAGACCGAAGAGAGGATGGCAAAACTGGTTCCTGTGATCATGGCCCCGCCACACCCTTGAAAAAACCGGAACACAATAAAACTTTCGATGCTAAAGGCGAGTGATACCAAAACAGTTCCCGCAGTGAACACGAGAATGCCGATCGTAAAGATTCTTTTCCTTCCGTAAATATCACCCAGCCGTCCCGCCGGAAGCAAAAAAAGGGCAAAGGCGAAGATATAGACGGTTTCCACAAGTCCAAGCTGAACCGCACTGGCTGAAAACTCCCTGCCAATGGCAGGAAGGGCCACTCCCACAGCAGACAGCATAAAGGGGGTCAGGAACTGAACGGCGCTGACCACAAACAGGGTCACAGCACCGGAGACGGCATATTCGGACTGGTTTTTTGAAGCAATGTTATGTGGGTTTGAGTCTGATTTTTCGTTTATCTCTATCACGTCGTTACTAATCCTATCGACTCTTCATCAGTTAGTGCCCATCCATGAATCCGAAATACGCACGATAGGTGTCCAATTCAAGGCCACAACAGTAGCTGATTGTCTGTTCTGATTTTGAACACCCGTACCGTTTTTAATGGGATTAAAAAATCAGGCAAAGAAAAAATAATCTTTCCGGCCCCTGTGTGCTCAAGAGAACCAAAGAGAACAAAATGTGGTTAAATACTATCAATTTGTCAAGAATAAATATTTGTGGGGTTTAATTCGAAGATTATTTAACTGTTATCTGATCCTCTCGTTTTCGTAAAGGATCGCTAAGCGATTGTATTAATGTTCAAATATTATTCACTATTCACGCTTTGACCCCGTCCATTTTCATGTGCGAGAAAGACCATTTATTAAAAAAATAAACAAATAGCTTGCTTTCGCCACAAATAGTATTACTATACATTCATTCAACAAGGCCCCGTCCTTAATTGGCGGGGCGGTTTTTTTCTGAAGGAACAGTTCATTTTTTTAATGTGACATCCTCTAGTTTAAGATTTTGAAAATAATTTGAAAGGAGGATGTTATCATGACTAACGGAACTGTTAAGTGGTTTAACGACCACAAAGGGTTCGGATTCATTGAGCAGGAAGACGGAGCGGATGTGTTTGTTCATCATTCAGCAATCAATGCAGACGGTTTTAAATCCCTCAATGAAGGCGACCGAGTTTCCTTTGATATAGAGCAAGGACAAAAAGGTCCTGCCGCTGCAAATGTCACTGTGATCTAATTTATCTTCTGAGCAAAAAGGGCATTCCTTCTAATATTGAGGGGATGCCCTTTTATTTGGTTTCAATATCAGGGTAACGTTAACCGCAAGAGAAAAGAAAATGATCGAAAACCAAGAAATATTGACAAATTCATCCGCAACTTTTCCGGGTCAAACTAAGTTAAGCGGGTTCAATGATTATCAGGAATTTTTGAATTTTAGCGAATCTTTATTCCAGCTAAAACCAAAAGAATACAACGGGTTGTTCAACGTTTTGCTAAAATTGCAAAGTATAGGTCAAGATGCTGTTCAAACTATGCTGTCATTGAAAAGCAATACCGACAAGCATGATCGTTATGAATTGATCAGATTTATGATACAGTTTGATAGTATGGATATGGAAGATATTCTAACCTAAGTTGAGTGATTATATATCAGGATTATTAAATGCTTCATTGGATCAAAAAACGAACAACGCTTAAGTCATACGCAAGGCAACTGCCTTTATTTTTGAAAAAGAGGTACGGAAAACACAAACGATATTCAGCAGAGGAGATAAAGACGTCAATTCAAAAAGCAGGTTTTGACAATTCATTTATCGAATATGCTTATGCAATATTTATGTCACGTACTGAATTTGGGGGCTTAAAACAAAAGAATCAAGATATTGAGGATTACGACACGTTAAGAAAGAAAATTGCAAAGTCTTTTTTCAGTGGAAATACGTCCTTTACAATTCATGATGTGTTAGAATCTGCATTCATTCCGAAAAAATGAATGCAAAGATTTTTTAAAAAAAATTCAGTCCCATATTCCCTTAACGCATCTAAACTTTCGGTATATTAGATGTATTATATCGTGTTCTGATCAGTTCAGATATAACGGTTCAAGGTTTTTCTCCAATCTGCGGATGTTCTCGGCGACGACCTTCACAATCCCCCTCATGGAGACATCCGTGGAACCAGCAATATGAGGCGTGGCCATAACGCTGTAATTGAAAATCGGATCATTCGGATCCGGTGGTTCCTCCCAGAAAACATCTAGGCCCGCACCAGCAATTTTTCCGGATGCCAGGGCATCTTCTAATGCATCACGGTCCACTAACCCGCCTCTGGAAAGGTTGATTAAAAAAGCTTCGTTTTTCATGACTGAAAAAGCATTGTGGTCAATAAGGTTCCTGCTCTCGGGAGTCACCGGCAGACACAAAATCACAAAATCAGATCTTGACAGCAATTCCTTTAGATCTTCAATCCCCCCGACCCAATCCATTCCATATTTTTCCATGGCGTCTTCAGGGTTATTGCGTTTGATACCGATTAGGTGAACACCAAAGGGTTTTAATCTTTTAACCAGAGCGCGTCCTATTCCACCGAGGCCGATGAGTCCGACAGTTCTTCCGTTCAAAGCCCTTCCCTGAGGTTGGCCCATACTCCGTTCCGCCAAGCTTTTTGACATTCCCCGAACATCTCTTGAAAGACCTATTATCATATAGATGCCCAATTCAGCCACTGAGTCGGCGTTTCCGGAGATATCTGTAGGCACATTGGCTACCTGTATATTGGACCTTTTTGCCGCACTCAGGTCAACCATCTCAAGCCCTGAGCCGCACTGCTGGATCAGTCGCAATTGGTTGCCGGTTTCAAGCAACTCCTGTGATACCGAACTCATAGTGGGAATCAATACATCGAAGCCTTGTAATGTATCGACCGCAAAACGACCGGTGGCCTCGAAATGGTGCTCAGGCAGTTCAGCCCGGATCAAACCCAAAAATCCGCCCCAGGCATTCTCCGGTGCAGCAAAAAGAATTTTCATTGTTCACCTCTAATATTGTTTGCGACGCCATTTTTTTTCTAAGAAGTTAACATAACGTGTCTATCACTTTCCATTCACTTCCGAAAGTTATAAGCGCATGGACGTTCCTAAGATTTACAAAGCTTGCTAAACTTAATATGTTAAAACGTCCCTGAAGTCCCCCCCCAACAATACTCAAAATCTTTCGAAAACTCTGACGCAGGATTTTAGATTGGCCAAAAATGGAGTTTATTTGCTCGGCCGATAACCCATCTAAAGTCATCACGCCGGCACCAATTTGATCCTTTGCATCTTTTCGAACAAGATCTGTTTTTTCGAGAAGCTCAGCTCGGATGGCTTCCGGTTCGCGCAACAGTAAAATTGCCGCCAGAATTTGATGGATTACCTGGGATGTCTGACATCGGGGATTTTCTACAACAATGGGTGTAAATTTTCGTGCTGCTTTTCGCACAATTTTCTCAAATGGAATGGTTCCCAGTATTCCGACATCCAGAAGACATTTTTCCTTTAAAAGCCGTTTCATCGATTCGGCGATGCGAACATCCTTGCGACTCTCCGCCATATTTACAACAATGGATAATCTGAAGTGCTCAAAGGTTTCCATCAGATTAAAATAGGCGAAAGCGTCTTTTTTCCGAACCTCCTGAAAGATAGATTTAATGGTACTGGCATCTGCTTTGGTCAAGATGCCATTGCGAACATCCTGACTCAACTGTTTGAGGGATTTATATTGTGCAAAAAACCGTTCCAGGAAACGGTGGAAAGCAACTTTTATAAAACTGTAACTATCTAATATTGAAGCCGGCTCTGAACCGCTCACCACAATTTTGAGATCGGCAAGGAGAAAAAAATCAAGCACGTTAAAGGATGTGTCTCCACCAAGGTCTATGATAATGTAATCACACTCCAAGTCCTTAAGATTTCGTATAATCTTCTGTTTTTGGGCAAACGGCAGATTGGCACTACCCAGCTTCGAAGAGTCACCGCCAACCAATTTCAATCCCTCAAAGGCTGTGGGGGTGAGGATGTCTTTAATTGAACTCACCTTTTTTTCCAGAAAGTCATTCCAGGTCTTTGTCAGCGATTTCACGCCGACATAAAGATGCACATCAGCGCCACCCAAATCCAGATCCGCTAATATGACCTTCTGGCCGAGCAACGCTAATCCCACCGCTAAGTTTGCCGAAATCACTGATTTACCAACCCCGCCTTTAGCACCACCCACAGCAATAATCGTTCTATCCGGTGGTTCAAGCGCTTGAACTTTCTCATGTATGGCCTTTATATGAGGCAGCAAGGTATTGTAGGCTTGAAATAGACGTTGATATTGGATTTGGCGGGCCTTTGCTTCCTCGGGGCTTAAACCATTGACCATTTTCGGGTGGCAATCAGCAACTTGGCGCATATAAGCGTTCTTTAATTCACTCGGGGTCAACTGCAGCAGAAAGCGCCTGCTAACTGCAGGTTCATCCGGAAAAATTACACCCAGCATCTTTTTCAGCATGCTGATATCTTTACGGCTGAGTTTTAAGGTTTCTTGAAGATCGACCTCCAAGGGAATATCTCCTTGCTGCCATCTAACAGAACGACCAAAACACGGATGTGTCGTTACCGAATGGCCAAGCCGCCCATGACTTTAGGGACGGTCATACAATTTAACTTTTTATTAATTTTCAAGAGATAGACTATTTTCGATAGCCAGTTTCTCTCCTCTTTGTGCCAATCTACTCACGGCGGGTTGAGTAATTCCCAATCGGCCGGCAATAGTTAGACTACTCATTCCAAGTTCTCTTACCGTCCAAAAACACAGCAGACTCCGTGCTTTTACGCGATGATGCTGTTTGCTGGGCAGCACGATTTCAGTATGCTTCAGTTGGAAAAGCTCGGCTACCCGATCAACAACCTTGTCAAAATCATATCCTGCAGCTTGCAGTTGATACTTGCGTTCCATGGCTTCGTTGGCTGTTTTTAAAGACGATTCAACAAAATCACTGTCACCTAAGATGCGCTCATCTCCTTTTAAATGAACTCCCATTCTTCGCATTGATTTTAACACGCCCCAGCCACCGGAGCTTCTCACCAGCCCGCCGCCGGTCAGTCCCGGTTGTCTGCCTTGCTCAATTCCTTTTTCAACAAAGCGGCGATACTTTTTGCGGCAGGTTGAAACTCGCTTGCCGAACAAAGACAAGACATATTCCACATCCTGCCACGGCTTCTTTTTATAGCCCGTCAATGTGCTGTGGCCACTGTATGGATATCGATTTAGCTGGTTCATTTTGGAAACAAGGTTGGCCCGCAAGGGATTTAGGTGGATGTAGCGGACAAGCTCCATTAAGTACAAATCTTCCTGGCATAGTATCGATTTGTAGCGATTTTGAAACAGATGACCGGAGCGATGGTGCCTGCGATTAAAGCTGACCGCGTAACCGGTCAGAAGACGTTTCATTACGGTTGCGATCGGAACATTTGCGGTTCTTAAAAGCAGGTGAAAGTGGTTTGGTATCAGTGCCCAGGCAAAACAGGGCGTTTTCGTTTCTGAAAGGATGTTTCCAAGTCGATCAAGAAAGTTATTTCTGTCGGCATTGTCGGTAAAAATATCTCCGTTTTCAATGCCGCGGCAAATAATGTGGTGCAGCGCTCCGGGCGCGTCTATTCTTGCTTTTCTCGGCATAATAACCGTTTATATCATAGCCGGCACCAAAAGAAAAGTTAAATTGTATGACCGTCCCCAAAGTTATGAATTCATCTTTCTGATTTCCTTTGTCTTTTCATCGACGAACTTTTTAGCATCCTCATAACTGCATCGATAAAGTTCTTTCGCCATCACTTCTGCGCGATATCCAGCCCGAATAACTTCGATGACGCTGTCCTCAATAAGTGTCTTTGTGTCTTTATTTATGTTTAGGATAGTATTTATTTGGGTAGCGTACTCCAGGCTGGGTTTCTCGTTCAGCGTAAGTGTATGCATCATACGAATCGTAGCAGATTCCGTAACGAGGTTAATCTGATAGGATGCCAACTCAGTCAGACCACCTCCGGATATCGCAATAACAGCATGCTTTATATCAGCAAAGTCTAAACTACCGCTACTATTTTTGATAAAGTATCTCGTGCGTTTCCATTTCACTATCTTCCGATCGGGATAAAAGCAAAAAGAAACTTTCTCTGCAAAACAAACAAAAGCGATCGTCGTTAAACAAGCAACAAAACCTATAAAATAAATTTCGTACATATTTGGGCTGACATCGCTGAGTTCTGCAACAATTAGATATAATGCGCTGCAAATCAAGGAGCCTAATACCAAAATATATACAATTCCGGATGAATCATAAAACTCAATAGAGCCATCTTGATGATTTTTAACATTCATAATAAAAAAGTTTTAGCCGGCTATTCCCTCATCATCACAAACCGTTCGATGACGTCATCAAGTCTTGATAACAGGTAATGCGGAATGGAATAAAGGTAGTATTTTTTTCCTGATGGAAGCTGTATCTGATCGATGCCGATTTTGCCGGAATAGACACGAATGGCAAATGGATGATGACTGTTTTCCATGAACAGATTTAAGGATTTCAGTTTGCCGGTCTTCCCGCTCTTCACTTCGATCGGAATAATCATGTCTTTAAAGGGATAAAGAAAATCCGTTTTGGCAGCCCCTTTTTCCCGTATCCAGAATCGAAGTGACGGTGGCTGGGATGCCTGT
>JACNIG010000183.1 GCA_014383215.1 Candidatus Desulfatibia vada
GAAATGAAAGGGTAGTTACAGGATACTGATTTATGATATACAGGAACTGTACTTTTTTGTTTTTTATAATATCAAGGCAATCCTGTAATCCTGTCCAAAATATTTTTCATTTCCCGGGAGATGATAGTAACTGCACCCATTTTATTAGATAGAAAACCCACCCAGTTTGGTCTCAAGATATTCGGCGATGCCTTCGCGGCCGCCTTCACGACCCAGACCGCTTTCCTGCATGCCGCCGAAAGGAGCGGCTGCTGAAGTGGGATTGATGTCATTGATACCGATGATGCCGAAGTTCAAGGCTTCAAACATGCGCATGGCCCTGGAAAGATTGTTGGTGTAGATATAGGCGGCCAGACCGTAATTGGTATCATTGGCCAACGCCAAGACCTCTTCTTCACTGTCGAAGGCAATTATAGGGGCCACCGGACCAAAGGTCTCTTCACGAAAGATTAACATTTGCGGCGTGACATCGGAAAGAACCGTAGGGGCATAGAAGTAACCCCTATCCAGGTTGTCTTCCGTCAGCCGGCGTCCGCCGCAGACCAGCGCGGCACCCTGAGCGAGTGCATCAGAGACCTGTTGCTGTACTTTCTGTAAGGCGGCATTATCTACCAGCGGTCCGATGCTGACACCATCCTCAAAGCCGCTGCCGGTACTCATGCGGGAGACTCGGCTTTTGAATTCTTCGACAAACGGAGCCATGATGCTGCGATGAACGAAGATCCGGTTAGGGCTGATGCAGGTTTGTCCGGTGTTTAAAAATTTTATCAGAGCGGCGCCTTTGGCGGCATGTACCGGATCGCTGTCTTCAAATACAATAAACGGTGCGTGGCCGCCGAGTTCCAGGGAGACCCTTTTTACCTGCCGGGCGGCACCTTCTGCCAGAAGCTTGCCTACTTCGGTTGATCCGGTGAAGGTAAGCTTGCGAACCAGGGGATTTTGGACAAAGACTTCTCCTACGGGAGCCGGATTCAGAGCAGTAACGAGGTTGGCTACACCGGCGGGAATTCCGGCTTCATGGAGAATTTTAAAAACCTCTACGGCGCACAGCGGGGTGGCTTCCGCCGGTTTCAATACAATCGTGCAGCCGGCCGCCAGGGCAGGGGCCACCTTGCGTGTTACCATGGAGACCGGATAGTTCCAGGGCGTAATGGCCGCCACGACACCCACCGGCTGGCGCAACACCATAAAACGCTGATCAGAGCGGGGGGCCGGGATGGTTTTTCCGTAAACCCGTTTGGCTTCTTCTGCATACCAGAGCAGGAAATCGGCACCGTACTGAACTTCACCACGGGAAGCCTTCAGCGGCTTACCCTGTTCTTCGGTCATAAGCCGGGCCAGGTGTTCCCGGTTGGCCGTCATTCTCTGATAGGCTTCATACAGGTATTCAGAACGCTGATGAGCAGTGAGGCCCGCCCATTGGCCGAAGGCCTTTTGGGCCGCTTCGATGGCTCGCGCGGCATCGCTGCCGCTGCCGTCGGCTGCTTCTCCGATCTTTTCGCCGTTGGCCGGATTGAAAACGTCAAAGGTTGCTCCGCTGTCGGCATCGACCCATTGCCCGTCGATATATAATTTGTTTGCATGGTCGTTTGATTGCATATCCTTATCCTTACTTAACAATTCTCAATCTATGGGTTACCCGCAGTTTTTCCCATAGCTTTTCTATAATTACAAAAGCCGCATCGCTTTCGCTAAGATGTTCATTTTCGGAAACATGGGAACATGACGCCAGCAACTCACTGTTGGCGCCTTTTTGAAATAAATGATTTCTGATGTAAATACCCAGTGTCATATTAAGCGGAGCCAATTCAGCTTTTGTGAAGTTGGCCATTGTGGCTCTATCTTTCAAAGGCATTTCCGTAATTAGTAGTTCAACGGCATCATCAACGGTTTTGGTATGAATCTGAGGGGAAGATGAGCGGTCCTTTGGCGGGGTTTGATAGAAGGAATCGAGCGTAAGGATTCTATCTTCAACCTGGCTCAAATAATAAGCACTCTCAAGTATATCCATAACAGCTTTGTATATTTTAGGATCTTCGCTGGTTCTTGGCCCCGTTATATTTAATATCTTTATATGATACAGCGATATCCATGAGTTGATTAGCTTTGCGGCTTGAAGGGCTGCAATTTGTGATAAATCTATGTGCAGTAACTGCCGTTTATGCTTCAATACCATTTTGCGGCTGTGATCTGAACCGCCGGTTATTATTCCGTAAGATATAATCAGCGTTCCGTCCGAATCTATTGCATTCTGCTCGATTCGTTTTATATAGCTGGCAGTGGGCATTTCTTTCAATTTGTATTTGTCCGGGAGGGTGCCGCTTTGAGTTTTACGCCCCTTTTGAATCCATCCGCCATGGGGAATACCCAATTTTATGGCAACATCAAGGGCCGCCTGGTCAGCGCCGATTTGACCACCGGAAATAATTTTTTTTACCATTTTTTGATAACCGTACCGCCGGCATGAACAAAGGCCATACCGTTTCCTCTGAGGCGTTGTAGGATAAACCCCTTGCCGCCGAAAAAGCCGGCTCCAAGACGTTTGGGGAAAGCAATACATGTAGTATGCCGAGTCTCTGCAAAAATACTACAACGCAGTAAATGGGACTTTTTGCGACGCCATCAAATTTTTGATCGGCAAAAACGATGGTTCCGGTAGTTTGCCCCATTCAAACCAATCCCATTTTTCGCACTTTTCGGGTTCTTTGAGTTCTAACACGCCGGAATCGTAATCTGCAACGACAAATAAGGTGATATAGTGCTTCTTTTCTTTCTTAAAAATATCATTGGTATATGGACCAAATCTGATGTTTTTGATCTTAATGCCGGTTTCTTCAAAAAGTTCTCGGCGGGCACAGTCTTTGATGGATTCATTAAATTCCAAATGACCACCTGGAAATTGCCAGGTACCGGATCCGTGGGAATTTTTGCGCTTTCCAAGAAGGACCTTATGGTCTTTGATCACGATAACCGCTACACCAACAAACGGCCTTTTTTCCATAACTTTACTCTCTTTGACATTGCGGACAGATATGGGTCCCGCGTTGACCGACAACCATGCGCTCGATAATCGAGCTGCAGCGGCGGCAGGGAAGGTCCGTCCGGCGAAAAACCTTTAATTGATCACGGTTGCGACCCTTTCTTTTTGCAACGGAATAAAAATTGGGTTGGCCAGCCCCCAGAGTTGTCCCGAGATTCTTCAAGCCTTGTTTCAGTACTTTACGGATAGCCCGGTGCAGGGCTTTTATTTCCACGCTTGAAAGAGAAGATGCCATGCGACAAGGATGAATTTCGGCTTCCCAGAGGGCTTCATCCACATAGATGTTGCCTAATCCGGCGATAAAAGACTGGTCCAGCAGCAAAGGCTTTAACATACGCTTACGCAAATTGATGCCATCGGCCAAAACCCTGGCTGTAAAGCTCGATGCAAGCGGTTCGGGGCCAAGATGGCCTATTATTTCTTCAGGGTCCCGGACCAGATAAAAGCGCCCAAATTTTCTGGTGTCGTGGAAACGCAATTGATATTGGTTCTGAAAGTGCAGAATTACATGCTCATGTTTGGTTCGCGGCTGATCAGGCGC
The DNA here is from genome assembly GCA_014383215.1 of Candidatus Desulfatibia vada. Classification (GTDB taxonomy): domain Bacteria; phylum Desulfobacterota; class Desulfobacteria; order Desulfobacterales; family UBA11574; genus Desulfatibia_A; species Desulfatibia_A vada. The sequence goes on from JACNIG010000183.1 coordinate 3,582, forward strand.
AACCCAGTGCAGGCGTCCGGTCATGCGAAGATGGATCAACAGATGTTCCGGGCCGGACAGGTCAAAAACAATGTACTTGCCCCGGCGCCGGATGTCTGCCACCTTTTTTTGTTTTATCCGCACACAGAAGATTTTGGACGAAGGTTTAAAAATCGTACGCGGCCAAAAGACTTGAGCGCCAGTGATGACGGCGCCGATCAGTCCGGCTGTTTTGAGGTCGTTAACAATTGTTTGAACTTCAGGCAATTCGGGCATTTTTAATAAACTTTTTTTTCACGCTCCTTGGTGGTGGAAAATAACAGACGAAATCTGCGTTGTCAAATTGCACCTTGAACCCGTCTTCGCCGCTGGCTTCGCCGGGCAGGCCCTAAACCCTTGCTTGTGGGGTCGAAGCCCGAAGGGCGTAGCCCCAAACCCTGAAGCCCGAAACCTGAACAAGGTTTTGATTTCCAATCCGGATAATCTGTGTTACATGATCAAACTTAAAATTTAAATGAAAGAGAGGTAACTTTAGGAAAATGAAAAAAACGACTATTGTATTAGGAGTGATATTATTAGTTATATCAGTTGATGTTGGCTGGGCCGGAAAGTTAGTACAAAAGGATAATCCCGTGTACGTTATTCAAACAAATCTCGGCAGTATTGAAGTGGAACTATTTCAAAACGATGCACCAGAGACAGTCGCCAATTTCATCGGTCTGGCTGAAGGCACTAAAGAATTTAAGGATGCCGCCACCGGTAAGAAGGTCAAACGGCCCTTTTACGATGGTCTGATTTTTCACCGTGTGATCAAGGATTTTATGATTCAGGGCGGCTGCCCGCTGGGCAGCGGGACAGGCGGGCCGGGTTACAAGTTTGACGACGAGATTGATGCCAAAGCTTTAGGACTCGACAAGCTTAAAGCGACTGATCCTAAAAATGGCCCTCATCCTTTTTTGATGATCCGCAATCAGAAGGATTTCCAGCGAAACGTGATCATGCCGCTGTTTCAAAAGATGAACATCAAATCCCAAAAAGAGCTTGATAAGCGACGCGATGAATTTGAAGCCAGGCTCAGCGCCCTTACCATTAAGGAGGTGTACGAAAATATGGGCTATGCCTACACAGAAAAGGGCTCGCCCCATTCGCCCGCACGCGGCTCGCTGGCCATGGCCAATGCCGGGCCCAATACCAACGGGTCGCAATTTTTCATCAACATGGTTGATACAGACTGGTTGACCGGCAAACATACTGTCTTCGGCCGGGTAGTAGAGGGTATGGATGTGGTTGATAAAATAGGAGCGGTGCAGGTCGGCTCCGGCGGCCAACCGGTTGAGGATGTGAAGATTATTTCCATCCGCCGCAAGCAAACGGAATAGTACCTCTCATATTATATTAGATCTAAAGAGCTTTCCTTTTAATAATTTTTCATCAATGCATTTTATGGATGGAAACTAATTACGGTGCCGACCAGATGACTTCATCGTTATCGCCTTGCAGTGTTACATTCGGCAAGCCTTCTTTGTCAAAGGCTATCAATATGCTGCCTTTGCTGCCCTCCAGCTTTAGTGTCGGCTCCGTATGGGCCAGGTCCAGAGTAGCACGGGGTGTATGGTTTGCATCATAAAAAATTAATGCCGGATTTTCGGGGGCTGCAGCAATGGCTATGCGTTCATTACCATTGCTGTCCAAAACACTTAACGTCTGGACCGTTATTTTATGGGTAGTGACTTGCGCTGAGCGCATTTCGTATTCAAGCTGTTTAAAACGAGCAATAACTACGGCTGCAGCGATAAATATCACCATTGGCAATACCATTGCCTGAGCTTCCACGTTCAATTTTTCATAATATCCGCCAAGCAGCATTACAAAGAGGATGATCGCGGCTGGTCTCTTCCAATCTTTTTTATTCATTATCTATAATCCTCCTAATATCCGGGACACTTGGTAACTTCTTAATAACTTCTGGAGCCCATTGGTGATAAAATATAAAAGGTCTGGTTGTTTGAACGTGTTAGTGAGCTTTAAGAAAAAACAGCATATAAGACAACTATTGTTACCAACATATGAGTTAGTGTCTAAATAGCTGCTATTAAATGCTTGGACCCTGTTTTTTCTTTAGGCTCACTTGCATGTGAGTTCCAGACATTTTATATTTTATTATCAGTGGGCGGATTTTATTGTTTGATTTGCCGGAACTTATTGAGAAGTTACGACAATTGAACCTAATTGATTGCTTTGAAACCAGTTAACGAGAAATGCGGGTTAAATCCCTTTGAGCACATCAATCATCGAAAAAATCCTGCCCCGGACGCCGGCTTTTATTTTTTTATCGAGATATAAGACGGCATCCAGGGTGCCCAGGGCGTAGACATCACGGCCGTTGACATTATGGGCGAATTCAAAGCGGACGGTTTTGTCAGCTGAGGTCAGTGCATAGGTGTGCCATCCGTGACCTTGCAGAAATTCTGCGGGTATGCCCCATACGCTTTGCTGAGTTTCGGGATCGCGTTCTTTGATAATATCCGTTTCGGCATAGGGTGTTCCCAGGTTGTTGAAATATCTGACCATGGCCTTGGCGGTTCCGCTGGTGTCGGCTTTGCCTTGCTGATGGCTTTCCTTGATTTCAAGATCATAACCTGCAAATAGATTCGGAAAAGTTTGGGCCGCATATTCCATCATGGCCTGGAATCCGACGATCTGTTTGGCCATATTGGGCGCTATTACCGCCGGGATGGAAGATGCCGTGACAGTCTTTGTCAAAAGGTCCCTGTCCCCTCCGGTGGTACCCATGACAAATGGCAAATCATGCTTGCAATAAAATTCGGCATTGTTGTTGACCGCCGAAGGGAGACTAAAATCCACACTGATAAATGGGCCGCTGTTTTCTTTGGTGGCGCTAATAGCCAGATCTGCGTCCCGGGGTTGAATCAGAGAAAAGGTCATAGAACCAATGGTCGTTTCAGATGCAGTGATTTCGGGGCCGGTCAGAGAGTGGGAAATCAGCTCAAAGCGGTTGTCATTGAGCGCGTGTTGAACAACATTTGAGGCCATATTGCCGGGCAGGCCGTTGACCATAACTTTTATCGGGTTCATTTTACACCTCCAGGTTAGATGAATCCATAGTATTCGAATTCATCGCTTTTAGGTTTAAAGTGATATTTTTTTTGCCACTAAGACACCAAGGCACGAAGACAATAAACTAATATTTCATTTGTGTCTTGGTGACTTAGTGGCAAATGGTTTTAGGCTTCACAATGCTTTCATATAGCATATATCAGAAACGCCGTGTTCTTACAAATCACATAGTTCATCTCTGAATTTTGCAGGCGCTGAGTTTGCCGCAGATGCAAGGCGCAGGGCATGAAGCTGTAGTGTACTACCGCAAATGCCCTGCAACACAGCAGATTTGGTGAAATCAGCGCTTGCAAATCATAACTTAGCAACAATAGCCTTCAGGTTGGGAAGTTCCGCGTCCTTGAAAATGGCAAGATTATGCTTCAATGACCGTAAAGCTTTGGGGATGTATTTTTCAAAATAGATTTTACCCTTAATACGGCTCAAATGACCGAAGGCTCCCAGAATCTGAAGGTTTCTTGTTACAGCGCAGAATTTATAACCAATGCTAAACCTTTCCGGATCAATATGAATTAAAGCTGAAAGCTTTTCCACACAGTATTCGTAAAACTGCTTTTGCATAGGGTAGCCGAGTTCAACATAAGGATCGATCAGCAGTGATGCCAGATCATACTGAATCGGTCCTGAGCGCCCGCCCTGGAAATCAATAAAGTAAAATTGATTGTTGTTAACCATAATATTGCGTGACTGCAGATCCCTGTGCATAAAACCGTTGACTGCAAATTCAAGGGCATTGTCCGCCAGGTACTCAAAATCGTCTTTAAGATTTTCAAAATGAAAGTCCATTCCCAGGTATTTGTTTAAAAAGGCTTCAACAAAATAGCGGCATTCCTTATCAAGGATCAGGTCCCGGCTATATTTTTCAGTTTGATACGTCCACGCCGGGTCAAAGCCTTGGGCACCGTAAACAGACTGTTTTAAGAAAAGATCGATAACCGTTTTGTAGCTGGAGACGATCCAATGCTGGTTTTCAGTATTTTGGATGAAATTCTGAAAGTTGGTATCCCCCAGATCTTGCAGAAAAACCAGACCGGAAAACGTATCAGCCAAATAGATCCTTGGAACCGGTATGTCTTTGTCATACAGATGCCTGCCGATCAACACAAACGCATCGGCTTCACTGGTTGTGCTTTTGGGCCTGATGCCGTGATCTACCATCACCAGGGATCGATTTTTCGAATTTAGGCGGTACCAGTTGCGGTCTGAGCCGTCTCCCTTGATTTGACGGCAGTGAATGTTGTTGTTCAGGGGATGCTGAAAGGCCTGCTGAAAAGCCTTGGGCGCCATTTTTTCAAAAGTGGTTTCCCGGTACCTTTGCGGCGTTCCAATATCTTTCCAGTAACAGTTCTTTGAAATAAAAGCACATATTTTATTAGTTGATGATATCAGTTGTGTGTATACGTCGATAATGCTTGAAAATTCTTTGTCAGGGATCAAATCGAGAATTTCCGGATTGACAACATGTATTCCGGTAAAGGCGAGCGTTCTGGCCGCGTTGCCCCATGCCTGGTCTTTGTGATCTTTCTTCTTTTCCTCCAGCCGGAGGTTTTCAGAGATGAAGGCAGGCTTGGGCGCTGGTGCGGAAGTAAAACTCTGATCGAGAAAACCTTTTATAAGGCCTTTGTCATCAATCGATACGGTGTTGAACTCCGGGTCGTCATGCAGGACCAGTGTTATTGGATGGGGATGTTTTAAATGGAAATCATAGACACTCTTCAAGTCTATATCTGTAATAATGTCGCTGTTGACGACCATAAAGGGGCTGTCATCCCAGAAGTCGGCGACATTTTTTATGGCACCGCCGGTACCTAAGATAACCGGTTCGTAGCGGGTCAGTACCGGAATCGCATATTCCTGGGATGCGATGAAGTCATCGATTTGTTGATGCAGGTGATGGGTGTTGATAATAATCGCTTTGCAGCCGGCCTGCTGCAAAGCGTGAATGATGATATCCAGCAGCGGGCGCCCGGCAATGGGAAATAGCGGTTTGGGCAGGTTTTCAGTAAAGGGCAGGAGCCTTGTTCCAAAACCTGCAGCAAGGATTAATGCTTTCATATTATAAAATCGCTCCGCGATTTTATTTATAGATATTTGTTATATTTCTGGATTGCATCGGCATAGTATTCAATCTTTTCATAATCATCCGAACCTTTGACACCATTGGTGGTGAAAAAATCTACGCCGTTACGGTAATTGATTCTGGAAAGTGCTTCTTTGCGTTCAATTTCCTTTTGTTTATACATGCGATGTCCGATGGCATCAATTTTTTTCAGACGGTCTTTTGGTTTAATGGAATTTTGAGAGTTTTGTTTGAAAAAATCTAATGCAATCCAGTAAGATTCAAAATAGGTTTTCAGGAAACTTGCAAAAAATTTGAGTTTTCGAAAACCTGAAGAGGTAAGATTGTAAGTGTCCGGCAGGACGGGATGGGGCATCAGGATGGCGTCGTCTATGAAAGCTTTCAGATTTTTACGGACATAGTCTTCAGGAGTGCGGTCAACGTCATAAGCAAATTCATATTTAAAAAAATACTGAAGGAATTTGTAGTCGGCATGCAGATCAGAGGCTGAAAACTGAAATGCATCTTTAACCAGAATTGAAAGTGCGGTAATTGCCGCCGGTACAAAGAAGGCGATACAGTTGTTTTTGTAATATTCAAGGTTGTGGCGCTTGTTTTCATTTACTTTAAAAAGGACATCCGGATGCGAAGCCTCTTTGTCTTTGGTGATACGCTCGATAAACTTCCTTTGAACATAAGTGTCCAGGGCATTTTCGACGGCATGAACATGATCGAAGAGAAGGGTGTCGGCCAGTGTGGCTTCGCGTGCATACAAATGATTCATATATGTATCAACATGGGAGATTAGATGTTCATAAGTAAAACTTTGCTTTGAGCAGTTAATGACAGCGGCTGCCACCAGGGCATGGGGCGTAACAACCGAAACCCGGTTGATGGCGTTGATGGTCCTGTGCCCCAGATTACGGCAGAAAACATTAAACTCCTTGGGCGGCATCTTCTCTATGGGCGTACCATACTGCTGCAAAACGCTTTTAAGAGAGATGGGATCATGAAACTGGACATAGATCCTGCCGTATCGTTTTTTCAAAAATTTTCTGGCTTTGATAATTTGCGAAAGGCTTTCGGGTTGTTTTTGCTCCCCTTCAATTTCATTAAGATATGAGCTTTCCTCCAGAACCCTGTCGTACCCTATGAAAATCGGTACAAAGATCATGTCTTCACAGGCCCCGTTTTTATAAGCGTCGAGCAGGATTGAAAGCAATCCCAGTTTGGGCAGAATTAATTTGCCGGTTCGGCTGCGCCCGCCTTCAATAAAAAATTCTATGTTAAACCCTTCCTCCAGCAGGGTGTGAATATATTCCGTAAACACTTTTGAATACAATACTGCTCCACGAAAAGTTCGCCTGATGAAAAAGGCGCCCCCTCCTCTGAACAGCGGTCCCATGGGCCAGAAAGAAAGGTTTTTCCCCGCAGCCACAAGTGGACACGGCATGTTGTTATGGTACAGCAGATAAGATAATATCAGGTAGTCGATATGACTTTTGTGGCATGGCACTAAAATCAGCGGTCCTTTTTGCGACATGCTCTTAACTTTGTTGAGATCTTCTTTATTAACCGTGACCCCGGTAAACATGGTCTTTATGAACCATGTTATCACGGCTGAATATATTTTTATCAAGACCATATTATACTTGGCGGCAATTTCATCAATAAAGGCATCTGCCTCTTTGTGCACCTGCTGCAAGGGGATATTGCGTGCTTTTGAATGCTGTGACATGAACTTTTGAAGGCGTTCTTTTGTGAGGATATTCTGTTTCAGCTCTTCCCTGGTTTTAAGTGCCGGCCCCGTAATAGTCTGGCGATGTCGATTGATTTGACGAAGCAGGTTGCGTCTTAAGGCCAGGGCTTGATATTCAATATCTCTTGCCTGGTTTTCGGGCTGCTTGAGAAAGGTTTTAAGATTCACCGGTTCTGAAACCTCCACAAAAACCTTGCCGGAACTTTTGAGCAGTATTATCAGACGCCTGAGTATGCCCGGGTTCTCCTTAGCTCCAAAGAGGGCGTCGATTATGTTCGGTGTAGACTTTTGGGGATTTTTATCAAAGAAGATAGGTTGGGGAACAATAAATATGGGACGGTCGATCGTTTGCTGGACTTCAATAAGATAGCGGAGCGGATCTGTTTTGGCTTTTACAAATCTTAGATAAAAACCCTTTTTTTCCACCAGCGAAAGCAGCGCCGTCCGTCCACCGATTAGTTCCTTGCGAATATATCCGTCTCGATAAGGATCCGGAAACGACAGGTTGGAGAAGAAATAATCGAGATGCGCCAGAAAAACCTTAAAAAGGCGTGACAGCGGTTGCCAGATAATAATGTTATAGTCAAAGCCCAGTTGAGGATATGGCAGGCCTTCCTGCTTATAGCGAGTGTAGTAAAAGAGGTAATTAAAATAGCTTTTGTGTTTGTAGGTATAAACAATAATGCCTTCTTTTTGAAGAACTTTAAGTTTCCGGGTCTGTTCTTTGGAAACTATTACGCCGGAAAAGAAGGTTTTGAGCATAAATGATGATAATAAACCGATATCCTCCGGCAGCCGGCATAGATAATGATCGTGGGTATTTCCAAGGACGGAATTTATCCTTGCTCTTAGTTTCAGCTTAAGATTTGATAGCTTTAATTTAATCCATGCTGTCATGGCGTTTATCCAATTACGAGTTCATCAAAAGTTGTAATCTAACAAATCTTAATTTTGATTGCAATCATTCATTTTGCGGCGCTGATTATTATAAAAAAAGAATGTGAATTCAAGTTATTATAAATTTAAAGAGGCTAATTCAACGTTCGTGTTTAATTTACTTTAAAATATGCCCATATCAAGCAAATTAAGCTTGCGTTACAAAATTTGTTATGCTATTCCATAGATTCTTATTCAGGAAAGGTTCTCCATGATGTTTTTTTCTCCGGTATAAAACAGCTATAACGGCTTTAGATGTAACTCTATAAAAATTTATAACAAAGTTAAATTTATTAAAGGAGGATGGGTTTATATGAAAACATTAATTGGTGGGGCGGTAGCAGCTGTTTTGGGTCTCATTGGCATGTCGGTATGGTGGAAACCTTTTTTGCAGCTTTTAGCCGGTGCTATCCCGGTTACTCTGCTACTTGGAGGTGGATTGGCGCTTTATCTGGGCTTTGACGAGCTCAAAGATACCTGGAAGAAAGATGATACATCTTTCGATACGCCGGTGGCATCTGATGATTCTGAAAAATACAAAGATGAAATCGAAGAACTTAAAAAAGAGATTGAGACGCTGAAGACAGAAAAAGCTTAGTTAAAAGCGCTTTACGTAAAATTATAAACTTTAAATCTCCAAAACAAGCGTTCCGCCCAATTTGAGGCGGGGCGCTTGTTTTATTCTTTTGCGGCCGAAGTTGCCAGTACGTCCGCCCTTTCGTTACCCTCAATACCCGCATGCCCTTTTACCTTGATGATTTTCAGATCCTTGAACTTTGCAATCGTTTTTCTAATGGATCTAACCATTTCCGTATTTTTCTTTGCCTTCCATCCTAATGTCAGAACACCGTAGGCATAGCTGCTGTCGGTGAAGACGCGTACCGGCAGATCGGTATTCTTTAGTTCCAGCAGCCCGGTTCGAATGGCTTCAAGCTCTGCAATATTATTAGTTGCAATACCGATATTGCGTGATATCTCTTTTTTGTGTTGCCCATACTGCAGGAAAACACCGATTCCGGAAGGGCCGGGATTTCCGCAAGATGCTCCGTCAGTATAAATACATACGGCACCATCATATGCGGTTGCATCGAAGGTTGTTGCCTCTGGAGCGCTTTTCGTTTTAGGAGTCTTTTTTGCAGATTTTTTCTTGGAAGGAACTTTGGTTGCGGGCTGGGATGATTCAATCGATGTTACTTTATTTTGATGAACCCAGTATTCGTGATCCTGATCCAGCTGGTATTTGATCAATACCTTATCGTTTTTGACAACAGGTTTTCCACTCTGATCTGTTGCCAGCCAGACCTTGTTCTCCTTAAAACGCATCCGCTTCCAGTTTGTTTGGTCGTTTGTCATTTGTCATTTACTTTTGCCACTAAGGCACCAAGGCACGAAGAAAGAACAATAAATATGTCCTTTGTGTCTTGGTGCCTTTGTGGCAAAATATTTTTTGATTTCAGCCTGTCCAGCTTAGGGGCTTGTCCAGGCTATGTATAAAGATGATACTTTTTGCTTAATTCTATGAATGCATTCAAATCGCCCTGCCAGGATTTTTCGATCTCATCAATGCTTTCGAAATTTTCAAGACGCTTGCGGATATCCTTATCGCCGATGATAAGGTCAATGGGATTGCGGTCGAATTCATATTCATAAGGCGGCGACTTCCACTCGAAGCGGTCGCGGTGATGAAATCTTACGGCCTGAATCAGTTTCAGGGTAGTAAGATACGGTTTGAATTCATACGGGTCGGTAATGTGTATCTGAAACCCTTGGCATAGCGTACGTGCCCATTTGTTGGAAGTAGGCTCAAAAGCAGTCGGTCGTAAGATTGCGCCGGGCAGGCGGTCTCTTTCCAGGACTGCGGACACCTTTTTTATATCGATATATGGTGCGCCGCACAATTCAAACGGCTGGGTGGTTCCCCGTCCCTCGGAGACATTGGTTCCTTCCCACAACACCTGGCCGGGATAAACCATGGCAGTTGCCGGTGTCGGCAGATTGGGTGACGGCGCGATCCAGGGCAGGCCGGTATCGGTGAAATACATAGCCCGGTTCCAGCCTTGCATGGGAACAACTTCAAGATCGCAGTTGATGCGGTATTCATTGTTAAACAGGCCGGCAAGTTCGCCGATGGTCAGCCCGTGGCGCATGGGTATGGGATAACGCCCCACGAAAGAAGCGCATGCGGCGGTTAGGCAGTTGCCTTCGACCATGCTGCCGTTGATGGGATTGGGCCGATCCAGAACCAGAACTTTTTTGCCGAACCGTTGGGCGGCTTCAAGGCAGTAAGACATGGTGTAAATAAACGTGTAAACACGGGTTCCGGCGTCCTGGATATCAACGATAAGGGTGTCGATAGGCTCGAACATGGCTTTATCGGGAATGCGGGTTTGACCGTAAAGGCTGAAAACAGGAATATCTAAAACCGAATCAATCATATCGTCCGATTCGATCATGTTGTCCTGTTTATCGGCAAAAAATCCATGCTGGGGAGCATACAATGCCTTGAGTTGTCCCGGGAGCTTACGGTTGATCAGTTCACGGGCATGGCAGAAATTTCTGTCCACCGCAGCAGGATTGCACAAAAGACCCAGGCGGCGGCCGGATATCCATGCGGGGGGAGCTTCGATAAATTTATCAAGACCTGTTTGGACACGCATAGCCATTCCCACCTATTTATTTTGTCTTGAAAAACCTGGTCCTCTGGGCCAAGTCAGAGTTCTCCGGCTCTGCCTTGGAGTTTTGTGTCTAAAATCACAAATATCAAGCACCAAATTACAAATAAATCACAAATTCCAAGTACCAAATTATAAATAAATTCCAAATACTAATGACCTAAATTATTTTGGTTTATTCAGTATTGATGAAAATATCTTTTTCAATTCATTTGCCTCTTGTTTCAAATTTTGGGCATCATTAGCATTCTTTAAATTATTCGTCTCATGTATTAACCTGAGCCAATAAGCGCTTTCTTTGGCTTCCTTACGGCTTATTTTTATCCTCATCAAAAAATCTTTTTTACCCGAATCGCGATGGAATACGGCTCCAAAAGGGTAAGCCTCTTGTGTGAGCCCTCCGGCTCTTTCGATCACCGAAATGAGCAGATCATTTTCCGAAAAAGTAAACTCTCCGGGAAACATGAATTCGCCCTCTAAATAGACTTTGCGGTTAAGAGCCTGGCTGTATTGGGAGATCTCCCGAATGTGAACAACATCATTCGGCTCCAGGGCCATATTAGCCGCAGACAAACCGGCCATGGCATCGGCCGGCGAAAATTTTATTTTTATGATATCCGTCCCTGTTTCGCTCGGAACCAGGCGGGATAACCCTCCACTCTCTTGAAAGGCCTGGTCCGTCATGTTGTCGGCCTGAAATATCAAATCCTTTATGGTCATCCCTTTAAACAGGCGATAGGTGCCGGGGCTGCGAACAGCGCCCTTGATCGTCACCTGCGGTAATGCTTTTTTTTCTATTTTCCCATAGATTTTCACCCGATCTAAATCCGTAAGCAGCAGGTCCTGGCTCTGATCGCCTTCCAGCAAGTTCCCGAGACTGAATTCAACGATTTCGGGATGAAGATCCGGAGGTACCAACCTGATAATTTCCGCCTGTTGCAAGAATGGTTCGGGCAATAAATAATCGTAAGAGGGGATCAAATCGCTAATGTGCATTCCCGGTTTAAATTCGTATTGACGCGGATACTTCACGTGGCCCTCTAAATAAACGACATCCCTGATTTTTGCGTGCACCGGATAGATCTTAATGAGGTCACCATCTTGTAATGCAGAATTCAGTTCTACAGCTTCCTTTGTGGCAATATCTACGTTAAAGTTTCTGACAATTCTGCGTTTATGCGCTTTGACTCTTTCAACAACGATGTTCTGGAGGTAGCCGAAGGGCATTACGCCGCCGGCAAGACCAATGATATCGGCAATCGTCTGGTTGGCATGCATTTCGTAGATTGCGGGTCGCCGGACGTTACCGGCGATGCCGACAACCGATCCGATAACCGGAATAAACAGGGTGTCGCCGGGCTCCAACCTGACATCCTGTTTTTTATCGCCCTTTAAGAAGAAATCATACAGGTCGATTTTTTTGATTGTTTTTGTGCTTCGAATGAGCTTGATACTTCTCATGCTCCCTTTCTTGCCGGGTCCGCCCGAGGCAAACAAAGCCGTAATGAGAGTCGATAATGAGCTCACTGAATAGGTACCGGGGCGCCGGGCCTCACCCACAATAAAAATCTGAAATGTGCGTAATTGACCCATGGTGATATTTATCTCAAAATCCGGATAATATTCTTTGAACCTGTGTGCCAGGTGGTTTTTCATCTCTGCAAAGCTAAGACCGCTGACACTGACGGGCCCCAGCCTTGGAATGATGATCAAACCGTCACGATTGACGGTGGCACTGTAAGTTTTTTCGGTTTTGCCCCATAAATGAATAGTAAAATTGTCATCCGGGCCGATAATATAATCGGCTCCAACCGGAACATTTTGCATAGGTGCGAAGGTGACGGCATCCGATTTGAAGAAGTCGTATCCATATAGCCGCAGTTCTTTTGAAACTTCTGTTGGGAACAGACCGGACATAATTTCTTCAATACGTGACGGGGGGGACTCTTTTTCCTCAATGGGCGGACGCAAAGGCTCTTTACTATCAATTATCTGTGCCAGTTCGGGGAATTCCTGCAGGTATTGCCGTTGTTTTTCTGCACTTAAACTTTCGAAAATTGTTTTTCTGTCAACATCGTTCAGGCGTCTGAAGATCCATTTCCTGTCGCTTTTTTCAAGATTGTTTAAAAAGGCAACTTTTTGGTCTTGCTCCAGGGTTGCGAAAAACAAAATTTTATCCGCATCGTTTAAGGAGTTGTAAAGTTTAAATTTTTGAGTATCGTTAATGTTTTCCAACAGCGTCTTTTTCTCGCTTTGGCTGAGGCGCTCAAAAAATTCCGCTATCTCATGGGGTTTAAGCGTTTCAAGTTTTAACAGCATCATCCTGTCGGTGTAATTTAAATCCTGGTAAGTCTCTTTGGTATCCTGGCTCCGGGCAATCCCCGGTGCCAGCATCGTTGCAGAGATCACCAAAAGACAGATCAAGCAACAGATGTTTTTACTGGCAGGCTTGTAAATCATTTTGTTACCTTTCTTTTTGAGCAATATTGTATTTTTTATACAGGGTCGTAATTCCTGTGCGCCATTTAAAGGTTTCCTTCACACCTTTTCGAATTTCTTCATCTGCTATCCTAATGAGATTTTCATCCTGCCTTTCATGGCCGGTCAGTTTGACCTTGAATCCATTGTCGATGATTTCAGATCCTCTGATTAAAATAGCATGCAGACGTCTGACTTCGTCGGTTTGAGGTTCGATTTTTCTCAATAAATAAACAAATCGACCGTAGGCCGGAATAACATCGTTTTTGAGCACTTCAACAGCAACGGCATTCGTTGTGAAATTCTTACCGGTTATGGCGGCATAGTGCTTAAAGGCATTTAATTCCAGCTCTGAAACAGCCAGAATGTCCTGGTTCATATACTCAACCAGGCGCGAAGCCTTTCTGAAAGAAGTGCAGCCGGCCATCAACAAAATAAGGCCCAGACAAATAAACCGGCCTGCAAAACGGTTTGCTCCTATCAATGTTGTTCTTCTTTTTATTATGACCTTTGCTAAAAGCACATCCGTTTTTAACAGGAATTCAGGGGATTTGTCAATGCTTCCTTAAATTAAAGCCTATTTTTTCGCCGCCCTTTGCTTCTGCAGTGGCACACTATATTTGTGCTGAATCCTGGGACCCTCTTCTCTAACTAAAAAGGTTCTGGGTTCTGGGTTCTGGGTTCCGGGTTCTGGGTTCTGGGTTCCGGGTTCCGGGTTCCGGGTTCCGGGTTCCGGGTTCTGCGTTCTGGGTTCTGGGTTCTGGGTCATAATCGCTAAGTTGTTTTGAAAGATGAACATCGAACATCGGTTCGAACCTGGCTATGGTTCGTAGTTGTGAGGGACATTGAAGCCCTCCCGGGAA
>JACNIG010000455.1 GCA_014383215.1 Candidatus Desulfatibia vada
TCAAAAAACGTCTGATTAAAGTGGTTGTTCCGCCGGGAGTGAAAGAGGGCAGCAAGCTGCGCTTAAAGAGTATGGGAAAAATTACACCCGAAGGCCAACGGGGGGATTTGTTTCTAAAAGTTGCTGTAACAAATATGACAAATTAGTAAAAAGTCAAAAAAACGACTTTTTATGAATTCATCATAAGTCAGTATGTGATATCAAAGGAGTTATACTCCCCTGTAAACTCTTCCCATTCCAAATCGACATTGGAGACCCTTGCAGGAGCGTCACCGGTATTGCACCACTCGAGGATGGCGTTTACCCTATCTTCTTCTCCCTCAAAAACAGCTTCGACGTTGCCGTCTCTTCTGTTTTTCACCCATCCGCATACGCCGAATCGGTTGGCAGCCCGAGCTGTATTCACTCGAAAAAAAACGCCCTGAACCCTTCCTTTTATAATAACATGGGCTCTTGCTTTTTTTTTCATAATCACCCCCCTACGATTGGCGATTGACCATTGATTGTTGATTGTTGATTGTTGATTGTTGATTGTAAAAAAAATAGCGTTAGCAACCATTAACCGTCTATCATCATTTTTTTGAAAGTGGCCTCATCAATGATATTAATACCGAGCTCTTTTGCTCGCTTCAGCTTTGAGCCCGGAGAGGTTCCAGCCAATAGATAATCTGTTTTGCCGCTCACAGAACCGGACACTTTCCCGCCGGCCTCTTTGATAATATTTTTGGCATCTTCTCTGGTCAAGGTTTCAAGCGTGCCGGTCAAGACAAACACCTTCCCTTCCAGGACACCTTTTTGCTTGTCTGACTCCCAAAGTATTTCAACGCCGCTGTCCACAATACGGTCTATCGTCTTGAGATTTTCATCCTGTGCAAAAAATTTAACGATGCTCTCAGCAACCACCGGACCTACCCCGTCAACCGCTTCAAGATCCTGGGCCGGGACCTTTTTGAGTTTATTCAGATCTTTAAAAGCTTGTGCAAGAATGCCGGCTACATGTTCCCCCACATGCCGGATACCAAGGGCATAAATAAAGCGTCCCAAAGAGATTGACTTGCTGTTGGAAACAGCGCTGATAATATTGCCGGCCGATTTCGGCCCCATACGCTCCAGGTTTTTCAGTTTATCTTCATCCAGATAAAAAATGTCGGCATATGAAAATAGCAAACCCGCGTCCACCAGCTGCTCTACAAGTTTGTCTCCAAGGCCGTCAATGTCGAAAGCACCCTTTGATGCGAAATGTTTGATTCGTTCTTTTACTTGAGCCGGGCAGGCAATGTTAATGCATCTTGCGGCCGCTTCGTCTTCCGCCCGCACAACTTCAGATTTACAAACCGGACACATTCGCGGCATGTTGAACTTTTTTTCTGCTCCGGTCCGCTGGGATGTTATCACCTTGACGATTTCAGGAATTACGTCTCCGGCTCTTTGAACCAGCACTTTGTCGCCAACTCGAATCTCTTTCTTGGCAATCTCGTCTTCGTTGTGAAGTGTTGCCCGGCTGACCATCGCCCCCCCAATATTCACAGGATCAAGATGGGCCACAGGCGTCAGGACACCGGTACGTCCAACCTGAACTTCTATCCTAATGATCCGTGTTGTTTCCTGCAAGGCTTCAAACTTATATGCAAGGGCCCACCTTGGACTGCGAGAGGTTGCACCCAACAACTTTTGCATCTCAAGACTGTCGACTTTAATCACCATGCCATCTATATCATAGGGCAACTGATGCCGCTTTTCGCTGAGTTCCCTGTAATATTCCAGCACCTCTTTGATCAAAATTTTCGGCCGGATATGAGGATTAATTCTAAACCCCAGCCCCTTTAATATATGCAGTGTTTCCCAATGTGATTCCAAAACCAGATCGGTGACAATCCCCACACCGTAGATAAAAATCTCCAAGGGGCGTTTCGCCGTAACCCTGGAATCGAGCTGCCTTAAAGAACCGGCCGCCGCATTTCTGGGATTGGCAAACAACGGCAAGTTTTGATCTAAGCGTTCTTGATTTAATTGTTTGAATTCTTCCAGACCGATAAAAACTTCCCCCCTAACCTCCAGGCGGGAAGAAATGTTTAAAACTTCGCCGCCCCCGGAAACAATCAGGGGCACGGAGCGTATCGTCTTTACATTCGGCGTTATCACCTCGCCATTAACGCCGTCACCGCGAGTGGAAGCCATAACCAGCCGGCCGTTTTCATAGACAAGTTCAACAGCAACTCCATCTAATTTCGGTTCAACTGTATATACAATTTCCTCATCCGTATCGAGATTCTTCTTTATGCGACGATCAAAATCCATGATGTCGGCATCAGTGAATCCATTTCCCAGGCTCAGCATGGGAACGGAGTGCTCAACGGTATCAAATGATGAAAGCGGTGGTGCCCCCACCCGGCAGGTAGGAGAATCCGGGCTTGCAAGATCCGGATAAGCCGTCTCGAGTTCTATCAGCGCCTGCATCGCTCGATCATACTCAGCATCCGATATTTCGGGATCATTCAGGACATAATAGCGGTAATTGTGCCTGTGAAGCGCTATCCTCAGTTCCTCGACTTTTTTCAATACAGCTGGCTCTATATTGACCGGCATAATGTACTTATCACCTTAACGGCAGCCCGGCGGGCTTTTTTAAAATCTTTTGACTTAAATCCCGTCCGCCACTTATACGTTGCCACTTCATCGGAAACCACCAGGATTCCCGTCACCTCAACATTACGGAAGCTTCCCACGGTAAAAAGTGCCGATAGTTCCATCTCTACAGCCAAAACACCTTTTTGCTGAAAATGCTCGACTTTTTCACGGGTCTCTCTATAAATTGCGTCTGTGGACCAAACAAGACCTTCATGAAAAGAAAGGTCGTTCTCTATGAAGGTTTTTTTTGTTTCTTCCAAAATTTGACCTGACGGATAAGCCAGATCATGCCCATTGGCGTTGTAATGCCGCGATGTGCCTTCATCAATGACGGCACCGCTGGCGACAATAATATCTCCGATTTTAACCTTTTCAGAGACGGCCCCGCACCAACCGAAAAAGATAATTTTACGCACGCCCCAGGCCACGAGCGTCTCTAACACCATGGCCGCATAAGGCGCCCCGATAATCGGGCCGGTAACTGCAAGGTCTTTTTGCAGACCGTTTCCAACAATCAGCTTGCCAATAAATAAATTTCTGACGTGATCCTGTCCCAAATCCAGTTGCCTGCGAAGTGCATCCAGATCATTCCGGTTGGATACCATCACGGCAACAGGACCCAAATCCGGCGTGTTTTCCGCTTTTCCGGGTTTTACAATCGAATCGTCTTGTTGTTGGTCATTCATTGAATTTACTAATCATACCGGTTTTGCCAGCCCTGCAAGTTCGTCTTTGACCTCATCAATAATCTCGTAAAACC
>JACNIG010000468.1 GCA_014383215.1 Candidatus Desulfatibia vada
CGTACTAAAGTACGCCTCGGGCGAAAACCCTTGCTTGTCCCGCCATAGCCCTTTTTCCGGCGACGGCGGATGCGGCCTTGCTCATCGAAAAAATCGCTCATTTATTAATTGGAAACTGTTTAGTGCTCAAATCAAGTAACCCGAAGTAAAAAAGTCCAGGTGTATTTCAGTGGCATTGTTGCGCTTTCCCGCCTGTGACCTTGTTCAACCGATCCAGATAACGCCCCCATAAGCCTTTACGCTTAGGCGCCTTTAGTTTCAAGTATTTCTCGGGATTTGCCTTAAAAGCTTTGCGGCAAGCTTCGGCGCAAAAATAATATGTGCGCATCTGGTAAGTAAACATGAGGTTTAGCCGGCCGGAATCCACATCCATCATACAGACCGGATCGATAAAAATTTCTGATGAAGTTGTTGTTTTTTTCACGGCAATACCTCCCACTTGGAGTTTTCTTTGCTTTTGATTATATTTATAAAGCAAATGCCGTGCCACATTGTAGGAGCTATACTTAACCGTCTTATTTTACATATTATTTGATTTCAATTTGATAGGAAGTGCTATTGGGAGGGTGACAGGAGGCTAAAAGTGGATAAAAATTAACCGATTTTGATTTTGTAAAGCTATCCACGTGAATAATTAGTATCCAGCCTCTGTCTAGTTTGCTCCGGACATTAACTGCTGGAACATCTTGCGGGCTTCTTCGCTATCCCAATTTCGATAACCGCTGGCTGCGGCCACAATCTTCCTTTGAGGGTTTATGAAAAAATTCATCGGGACTCCACGCACGCCATACTGTGTGGCAGTGGCCGCCTTGGGATCCAACAGATTGAGAAAAGTCAGATTTTTCCGACTTACATAACCTTTCACCAACTTTCTCACTTTTTCATCTCTTCCCCGGTCAATAGAGATGGACACAACAACCATACCTTTTTCTTTGTAAAGCTGGTGGACTTTTTCCAGAGAGGACCTCTCCTTGACGCAGTAAGGTCACCAAGTGGCCCAGAAATTCAACATAACGAATTTGCCTTTAAAATCACCCAGGCTTCTTTTGCTCCCTGCTAAATCGGAAAGATTAAAAGCGGGAGCATCAGGCATTTTTTTCAGTCTGACTACCCCCATCGGCGTCAGGTAATCCTTTTCCTCGCTAAGGGAAAGTTCAGCGGCCGCCAAAAAAATAAATATGACCAATGAAAAAGTTGCAAGCAGTCTGGTTTTTTTGTTAACTTCCAAAAATTGCGCGGCCTTTCCAATGCTCTGAATAAGATATGCCGGAGATATTTTATCAAATTTCATGCCTTCGCCTCCCTAAAGGCTTTGTTGTGTATGCGGGAGAAAGAAATTTTCAGGTTAGAGGCAAGGCCATTACTGACCCTGCCTCTTTGATCGATATGCGGAGATACTCTATAAACATCCTCCGGAGTGAAAATATCATTATTGTTTTAATCCACTGTTTCCATGAGTTTGCCACAGCAAGGGGGAATCCTGTCACCTTTTTTTAACGCTACATATTTATTGCATGTATAGCAAATGCATTGACACTCATCGTCAACAAAGACTTCAGGATACTCGTCAATTCCGCCGCCCTTTTCACCTTCAATAACAAATCTGGCAAATTCACTCTGCTGTGGGATATACTCTCCAATAGGTACCAGCTTTCTGTTGAATCTGGCACAATCAACCATCATCCTCCATAAAGATTGAAGTTTTATGGTCTCATCGGAATTTTCAGGTGTAAATTCAACAAGGTTTTTTTCTATGTTGATTTTCATGTGTTTACCTCCTCTTTTAAGACTCTATTTTTTTATAATATGTTTTGTTGGGTGCACAGACAGGGTAGGTCCGGCAGCCCGGGGGTTCTTCCAGTTGCATCCATCCTTTTGTACATCGCTGATGGTTTTACAGATGAGTGACCATCCTGATTCTTGCGCTTTTCTATAAATCCATGTTTGCCGGTTCGTAATATTCCCTTGGATGCTTACAACCAGGGCATTTCGGTGGTGGTTCATTACCCTCAATCAGATATCCACATACTCCGCATTTCCACTTTATGGGTTGTTCTCTTTTAAACACCGTTCCGGATTCAACCATTTCCAACAGCTTCTTATAGCGCTCTTGGTGATGTGCTTCTATTTTACCGATCTGCTGGAATGAAATGGCAGCTTCCGAGTTTCCTTCTTCCCGGGCCTCTTTGGCAAATGTAGGATACATCTCCGTTGTTTCGTAATGTTCGCCACCGATCGCTTCCTTTAGATTTGTTAGGGTGTCGCCAATGCCTTTAAGCATTCTTAGATGATCTTTGGCATGTTGCTTTTCGTTTTCAGCCGTCTCTTCAAAGAATTTTGCAATGTAATGATAACCTTCTTTTTTTGCAACTTTAGCAAAATAGGTGTACTTGTTTCTTGCTTGTGATTCCCCGGCAAATGCGGCCTTTAAGTTTTCTTCGGTTTTACTCATTATTTTCTCCTTTCAATAAAATCGTGTTACGATTTTATGAAACGCGGCTACGCCGCTCTGTTTGGCGAAAGGCCACCGCACTTTCACCTTAATAAGGTATTTATCTTTTTTTTATTTGAATTCATCCTTCGCTGCAAGCAGCGGGGAATTCAAATTTAAACATTATTTTCCTACACAATTGTCACAAATACCGTTAAAAACAACTCTCTTGCTCAAGACAATGAATTTTTGCTCTATTTCTTCCACAGTCTTTAAGTTATCGTATTCCTTGTTATAGATGTCTGTTATGCCACCACATCGGATACAATAGAAATGATGATGACTTTTTTTGTCGGGGTCAAAACGTCGCGGGTTCCCATGGCCCTCAACAACATCAACGATACCGATTTCAGAGAATGTCAAAAGGGTTCTGTTGACCGTATCCAAAGATATATTAGGGAACGGCTTTTTAACTTCTTGAAATATTAAGTCAGCCGATGGATGGTTTTTTGACCGGCTAAGTTGATTGTAAATTGCAGTTCGCTGGGGCGTAATTTTGAGATTATGTTGCTTGCATTTCGCAATAAAAAAATCATCACAAATTGGATCATTTCTTGTTTGCATATCTAACTTAAATAGGACTTACTCCTATTTGTCAATGATTATTTTAAAATAATGATGTGCACGATTTATCAATCACTGATCTTTGTGCCACCAATTCAGTCCCGCCTTGGCGGATTGTCCTGATCACGCGTGCGGCGAAGCCTTGGCGAAGACGTAAGGCCGCATCCCGCCATAGCGGGACGGTGCGGCGTAGGCCTCCTGTACGCCGCAGCCGGCCACGGAGAACGCCGAGCAGGGCAAAAAGGGCCATTTATGGATGGACACTAATTAAATGTTCGAATATGGCGATCGCTTTTTGACCGTCCCATTTGCGGGGCCCAA
>JACNIG010000469.1 GCA_014383215.1 Candidatus Desulfatibia vada
CACCACAGCACCGATAACCCAGATATAGACAAGCAGTAACATTAATTGAGTTGTTCTTTGCATTGTTCAAGTCCTCCAGAGAGCTTTTTGTAAAGAATCCTGGCCCAGAGGACCAGGCTTTGGTTTGCCCCTGACGTAGATCCCGGTTGTTCACGGGGAAAGGGGCTGTTTTCCTGCAAGTTGGACAAGTTTGAAGTGCCTAAAGTGAGCTAAAGTGCCTAAAGTTATGGAGTCGCTTCGCTCCGCTGATTTTATATAATTGCCAGAATTCCTTAACTTTAGCTCACTTTAGTTCACTTCAAACTTAAGGCACTTTTAAGATTTTCGGCAGAGCCAGATATCTCTGACCTGGCCCAAAGGACCAAGTTTTTCAGGACTAAATAAAACAGATAACAGAAAAGTCATGTTTTGCCAACTCCTCAATTTGTGCTTGCAAAACAGAGCGCCTGTGGTATTTAAAAACGGTATACCATTATAAAACCTGAATTTTGCATAAAAATAGACTAGGGTTGCGTTGGTGCGATCCCAGCAATTAACCTGTAAAGTAAAAAGGAGGAAAACGATGAGATTTTGCAAACTGTGTGTAGTGGTAGTTCTGGTGATGGTAATGGCTACGGCCGGCATGGCCGTGGCCGGTACCCTGGCTGATGTAAAGGCCAAAGGCTTTATTCAGGCCGGTGTCAACGGCGATCTGTTCGGTTTTGGAAAGCCGGATGAGAAAGGTGTGTGGCGGGGTCTTGATGTGGACACGGCGCGTGCCGTTGCTGCTGCCGTATTTGGCGATGCAAACAAGGTCAAATATACTCCTTTGACAGCTAAAACACGTTTTACGGCTTTGCAGTCCGGTGAAATTGATGTACTGACCCGTAATTGTACCCAGACCCTGGGCCGTGACACCGATTTGGGTTTGGATTTTGCCCAGGTAAACTATTACGACGGTCAGGGCTTTCTTATTCCCAAGAAACTTGGTGTGAAAAGCGCCAAGGAGCTGGATGGTGCGACAGTATGTGTTCTGCCGGGAACAACTACCGAGCTGAATGTGGCGGATTATTTCCGTGCAACCGGCATGAAAATGAAACCGGTTGTGATTGAAAACACGGCTGAATTAGCCAAAACCTTTTTTGCCGGAAGATGTGACGTCTTGACTTCGGACGCTTCTCAATTGGCCGGGACCAGGGCCGTAGCCCCCAACCCCAAGGATTACGTTATTTTGCCGGAGATTATTTCCAAGGAACCCCTTGCCCCTGTGGTTCGCCATGGCGACAACCAGTGGAAAGATATTGTCAACTATGCGGTGCTTGCCATGATAAATGCCGAGGAGATGGGCATTACATCCAAAAACGTGGACAAAATGCTCGAAAGTACCGACCCGAAAGTCCAGCGTTTTCTGGGCGTGAGTGCCGGAAACGGCAAGGCTCTTGGGCTTGATGAAAAATTTGCCTACAATATTATCAAGCAGGTAGGTAACTATGGCGAGATATTTGAGCGCAATGTGGGAGTTAACACGCCGTTAGGCATTGAGCGCGGTCTGAACGCTCTGTGGACAAACGGCGGGTTGATGTATTCTCCGCCATTTAAGTAATTGACGGTATCATAAAAAGCAAAAATTGTCATGCAGTTGTAGTATAACCCTAATTGAGCGAAACGCTTGATGTCCTTCGTCCGTAGCCTGTTGTCCGTAGCTAATTTAGAGGAATAAAAGCCTTGATTTATAAATCTTCAGCCAAAGCGTTATCATAACGCCGGATAAATCGAGTTAGATTTACAACTGACAACGGACAACAAACAACTGACACATTGAGTTTTAACTCAATTAGATAAGGTTTACCAACCCAAGCTGTTAAGCTGATTGGGGATAACCTGATTGGCTTAACAGCTTATATCTTGAGACCTCTGAAAAACGCCCCCTTTTGTCCAATCCCGGCGTTAGGCTCAAAATTTTGCACGCAGTGGAGCTTTAGCTCTATCCTCGAAATACTCAATGTATTCCTGCGGTTAAAATTTTTGCCTGCCTTGGCCTTAAAGAAAATTGGGCATTTTTCAAAGGTCTCATTTTGAGAATAGGGATGGAAACGGGCAATACTGATTCTTTAGACAAAACCATGCCGGAAGCGGTCCCATTTTTCAATGATCCTGCCAAACGGTCAATCCTGTATCAGCTGGGGGCTATGCTCCTATTGGGGCTGCTTGGTTATTATCTGCTTTCAAATACCATGGCAAACCTTGAAAGGCAGTCAATTGCAACCGGCCTCGGCTTTCTTGAAAAGGAATCCTCATTTGAAATCGGCGAGTCACTGATATCATATTCGGCCGCCGATACATATGCCCGCGCTCTGGTTGTGGGAGTTTTAAATACTTTAATTGTTTCATTTATCGGGATCATTCTAACAGTTATACTCGGTACTTTTATCGGTGTGGCCCGTCTCTCCACAAACTGGCTGGTATCAAGTCTGGCGGCCGTCTACATAGAGGTTTTCCAGGATATACCGGTGCTGTTGCAGCTCTTTTTCTGGTACGCCTTTTTTTATGAACTTTTGCCATCTCCACGGCAGGCTTTAACCCCGGTCGCCGGTATCTTTATTAGTAACCGCGGACTGGTTTTCCCGGTCCCCGAGTCGCATCCGGCTCACAAATACATGGCTGCGGCATTTTTTGGCGGTTGTCTCTTAGTTTATCTGCTACGTCGATGGGCAAGAAAACGGCAGGCAAGAACCGGACAGGTTTTTCCTGTCT
Organism: Candidatus Desulfatibia vada; assembly: GCA_014383215.1. GTDB lineage: Bacteria > Desulfobacterota > Desulfobacteria > Desulfobacterales > UBA11574 > Desulfatibia_A > Desulfatibia_A vada. Next base: position 2,734 of record JACNIG010000469.1, read on the forward strand.
TGCGTGTCTCTGCGGGAATTCTTGTGGGGTTTCCGGTGATTGCCTGGTGGCTGTCCGGTGCACCGGCGGCCATGGATGTTCCGGCACTTACGGGGTTTAATTTCGAAGGCGGGGTTAATATCAGTCCGGAGTTCAGTGCGCTGTTGCTGGGTTTAGTTCTTTATACGGCGGCATTTGTGGCCGAAGTTGTCCGTGCCGGTATTCAGGCGGTAAGCCACGGTCAAACTGAAGCCGCCATGTCATTAGGCCTCAAATCCGGACAGGTTCTGAATCTTGTAATATTACCTCAGGCCTTGCGGGTCATCATTCCACCGTTGACCAGCCAGATGTTGAACCTGACAAAAAACAGTTCTCTGGCGGTGGCCATCGGGTATCCTGATTTTGTTTCCGTGGCCGGGACGACGATCAACCAGACCGGACAGGCTATTGAAGGTATCGCCATGATGATGGTGGTGTATCTTTTTTTCAGCCTGACGACATCGGCTTTTATGAACTGGTATAATAAGAAAGTGGCGCTTGTTGAAAGATAATAAAATCGCTGGCGCGATTTTATTTAGTTTTGAAAACCTGGTCCTCTGAGGTTGTGTCGTAATTAAAGTTTATTTCTTTCAAAAAACTTAAATAAATATAGA
>JACNIG010000265.1 GCA_014383215.1 Candidatus Desulfatibia vada
TGTTATAAAAATATTTTGCCACAAAATGCACAAATTTGATCACTAAGAAACTAATATACTCTGATGTTTCACGGGCCGGCCCGAATATTTCATGAAATATTCGTGTTAATATCTGATCCTGGGATCCAGGTATGCGTAAAGGACATCGACCACCAAGTTTGCAAGCAGAACCACGATCGCAATCAGTAAAAAAGAGGCCATGGCCAGAGGATAGTCATTGTTGCTGACGGCAAAAACCAATTCCCTTCCGATCCCCGGCCAGCTAAATACCGTTTCCGTCAAGGCGCCGCCGTTGATGGAAAATGCCAGGCTGAGTCCCACACTGGTCACTACAGGCAGTGCGGCGTTGGGCGCGGCATGCCGATTGCGGATCACCTTCTCCTCAAGTCCTTTGGCCCTGGCCGTTAAAATATAATCTTCCTTAAGGGTGTCCAGCATACTGCTGCGCATTATCAGAAGATAACTGCCAAAATGGATGAAAAAGAGGGTCGCCAGGGGCAATACCATATGGTGGACCACGTCCAGTAATTTATGCCAGAGGCCTGCAGAAGGGTTCGTCCAGACCTCTGGCGAAATCATGCCGTTTAAGGGGAACCAGCCGACCTTGAAGGCAAAGACCCAGATCATCAGCAGGGCCAGCCAGGGGAGAAAAATGGTGTGGCAGACCAGTGACCCCACCGTTATCCAGGTATCGATTTGTTTGCCTTTATACCAGGATGCAATTTTACCAAAAAAAATACCTACAAATGCAGAGAGAATAATTGCTGTAGTAAAAAGAACGACGGTATTCGGAAGGCGGTTCCATATAATCGCAAATACCGGCTCACCGTAATGAAAAGAGGTCCCGAAATTTCCGCTAAAGAAGTTTTTGAGATAATAGATATATTGCAGCCATAACGGCTGATTGAGCCCCAACTGGTCAATCAAATGCTCTGCATCTTCCGGTGTCATGGTCGGGTCTACCATCTTGGTAACCGGATCGCCGGGACTTAAATGGAACAGCAAGAAAAGCACCGTTAAAATCACAAAGAAAATAATGCATATTTCGATTAGTCTTTTAAGGATGAATCTTCGGATTTCCATTGCAAATATGTCCGCTAAAGCCGTTATCCCCCAGTATTGAGGCTATGTATTATTTTTGACCTTTCGGTCTAACCTGGCAAAAGGACCAGATATTGCCGATCCCGCCCAAAGTCTTCACCCAGCCGCTGAATTTATCCGTGCGCACGGCCTCAATGAGTGCCGGATTATAAATAGGGATGTAAGGCAAATCCTCCATAATGATCTTTTGCATTTTCCAGATAAGTTGCCTGCGGTGCACCCGGTTCATTGCGCTTGAAGATTCTACAGCAATGCGGTCGAACTCGGGATTTTTATATCCGCTCATGTTCCAGCCCCGTTTTTTATCGTTGGCCGAATGAAAAAAATTCCTCAAATAATCCGGATCAATTTGTATTTTACCATACCCCAGGATAAAGGTATCAAATTCATGGCGCCCCTTGATCTGGTCAAGAAGTGCCCCAAAGGCCATGGGTCGGCAATACGCAGGCATACCCAAGGCCCTGAGCCATTCCTGTATTAGCGTGCCGCTTATGGCCCGGTGAGGATCATAATCAGCCGGAGGCGTTAAAATCGTAAAATCTTCCATTAGACGGCCATCGGGCAAACGTATCCCCTTGCCGGCAACTACCCTGCCGTTTTCATCCACCGGCGGCTCCACCCAGGTATATCCGGCGTCGTGCAGGATCTGATAGGCCTTTTTAATACGATCGTTGCGCTTCAGGCCCTCCCCTGGACGGGGAACATCCGGGCAGAACCAGTATTGGTTTCCCGGCGGAACGATGGAGTCCATCCGAATGCCATACCCATTGAGAATACGCGTAATGATAAACTGTTTGTCAATCAGCACGGCTACAGCCTGCCTCAGCCTGTCGTCGCTGAACGGCGGCTTCCTCACGTTAAAACCCATAAAATATAAGGCGCTTTTTTCACTGAAAAATATTTTAATATTATTTTGCCGACCAAGGTCTTCGAGGTATCCCGGCTGAATTCCCCACCAAAACATGTCGATACTCCCTTTTTTTAGTGCCAGGACGGCCACATCGGAAGTACCGTAAATTTTAAACAGCATACTATTCACATACGGACCCAGCGTCCGACCGTTTATGCGCCGGCCGTTACCGAAAAAATGTTCATTTTTTTGAAGATAAAGATAGGTGCCCCGGCGCCATTCTTTCAGCATAAAGGGACCGCAGCCTACCGGCATTTCTGTTTTGTAATTTAGCAGGGCTCTCAGTGGTTTTTGTTGTGCTCTGGCCTCTTGTGCGATTTGAGTCCACTGGCTCTTGGGTACAATCGATGACGTAAGGGTTCTTGACTCAAAAATAGCTTGCGGTGTTTCCAGGTAAAAGCGAACGGTATATTTATCCGGTGTCTCAATTTTTTTTACGAACTTCCACCTGGAATAGTACCGCGGCACCCTGAACTCTTTGATCAGGTTAGCGGTAAAGGCCACATCATCCGAGGTTACATCCGATCCGTCGGACCATTTCGCCGGCCTGAGCCTGACAGTATAGGACGTCGTTTCAGGATCGAATTGCGGTTTGTCCGCTGCCAGCCAGGGTATCAGGGTTAAGGTGTCCGGATCCCGCAAATACAGCGGTTGGTAGATTAGAGACAGGATTTTATTTGAATTGGCATCACTGGCCAGCCAGATATTAAGTGTTCTGGGCTCTTCAGCAAGCCCGATTTTAAGGGTCAAGGCATCTTGTTTTCCGCCGCAGGATATAATGAAACCCAGCAAAATCACAACCATTATCACAAAACAAAATGTTCGGTTGAATATCTTAGTCATAACAGTTAGGCAGGTTTCATGACAATTTCGAGTTATTGTTTTTTGCTTTCATCCGGCTGACTTTCTGCTCGATGAAATCAATCACCTTAACCTCAAGTTTTTCCCGGTTCAGCCGGTTGATCCGGGGGATGCCCCCCGGACTGACGCAGTTGATTTCAATCAGTTTATCTCCAATCACATCGATACCTACAAAATAGAGACCATCTTTGATCAGCCGATCCTTGATAAAACGGCAAATTTCCTTTTCTCTTTCTGTGACTTCATGTTTAAATGCCCGGGCGTCGGCATGAATATTGGTCCTAAAATCCCCTTTTCGCGGTCTTCTTCGCATAGCCCCTAAGATCTCTCCGTTGAGCAAAAGAATTCTTATATCCCCTTTTTCTCTAACGCTATCTAAAAATTCCTGCACCATGATCGGCTCCCTTGCCGGATAATCTTCATAGCCTCGGACGTAATAGTTTATCAGTGAATTCAGATTTTCCGCATCCCGGTTGCTGACCTTGATCACCCCTTCTCCGCCAAACCGCTGTAGTGGTTTAACAACCATGTCACCACCAAAATTATCGATGATTTTCCGAAGCCTTTTCGGATCCCTGGATACATGGGTTTCCGGTATGATATCGGGAAAATTCAGCGTATACAGTTTACTGTTGCCAAGGATCTGCCCCATGGTGGAGTTAATCATGAATACCCGGTCGCTCTCCGGCGCAAGGAATTCAATCGCTTGATAATTCAACGGCGGATTTTTCCTCAAAAATAATGCATCCAGGTCAGTAACGGTCTCAAATATGAGTTCCTCCCGTTTCAGGCAATTGATCGCCGAGTGCCAGTACTTTTTCATCGAAAGATCAGGCGACACTGTAATATTACGCATTCTGGCCACAACTTCGCCTCGGCGTATATAGATGTCATGCGGTTCAAAGAAATAAACCGTATGCCCCCTCTGGTTGCACTCATACATCAGGTGACTGGTGGTTTCCATCAGCGGATCGATGGACTCCAAGCTGTCCATTAAAAAGGCGATTTCCATTCCTACCCCCCTATTCTTCACCAGCATTGTGCGTTTTTATCTTTTCATGCAGTTTTCGGATGCGGCCACCCAATACTTTGCAAATTTCCAGGGCAATTTGGGGGAATTCCCGAACGATCTCTTTGAATTCTTGCTTGTGCAGCACCAGAAAGCGGGATGGCTCTTCAGTTCGAATGCTTGCCGAGCGTACAATATCTTCAAAAAGGGCCATCTCACCGAAATAATCGCCGCCCCCAATCCGGTCAAGCTGAAATTCATCCTGTTCCCCCATGTTTTTAATGACCGATACCTCCCCTTTGATGATCAGGTACATGGTATCGCCGGAGCTGCCCTCTTGGATAACGATTTCATTTGCATGATAATCGATCTCTTCCGAGACAGATGCCACCGCCGCAAGTTCGCTTACCGACAGCCCTTCAAATATCTCAATCCCTTTTAACTGTAATATCTTGTCTGTAATGGTAACGTCATTTTCCATGCCATCCTCACTTTTTCCGGGATGCCCCGGAGTCTGATCAATGATACGCTGCACCAATTGAAAGATATGTTTGTTTTCAGATGCGGCCATCTCTTCTATCACTTCCCTGCTCACCATTTCCAAGCCGCTGTCTTGTATCATGCCAAGGACCAGGGCAACCGTCACCCAATCTTCATTGGTGAGCAAATGGGTCACAAACTTGTTTTGTTCGGCATCGATGTTCTTAAGGCTAAAATTCCGCCTTCCGACCGCAAGACTCTCAGCAATAGAAGACATTTCCACAAGGGGCATCAAAATCCTGACGAGAGCCTTGTCTATCGTGTCATCCAGGGCTTCCAAAGCGTTGGCGCGTTGGCGCGTATCTGAAGAGAAGATGCCTCTGCGGATAATATTCATCTGCCCGGACTGATCTTGGGTAGCCAGAACCCGCAGGATATTTTCGATTTGCAGAAGCCGTTTTTGACTCAGATGATCAATAATAATATTCCGGGCAGGATTTTCAGGAAACTCCCGAAGACGCTCTGCTTCGGCCAGGTATTGGTACCCGCTTTCAACCTGACTACGCGCAAAACGAAAAAAATCCAGGTCTTTTATCTCCAACGACTCCAATAGTTCGAAGATGCCCTTGCGGACCCGGCTTTGGGGCAAATTAAGCGACTCAACCAAAAGCCGGGCATTCTGAAAATCAGCGGCTTCTATTTTGCTTTTGGCCGTTTGATGAATATTTTCCGACATATCGTCCATCAGAAAAATCACTTTTTTTAATACGTCATCGTTGTCGATCTCGACCGCCTCCAGTGCCGCCAGACGAATCGATTCTGTTGAATGTGACAGGTAAGGAAGCGCCAACTCTTGCAGCTCGCCGGTTCCAAGCTTTTTAAGCCCTTGTAAAAGGTAAGGTAACACAGTCTCATTCTCTGAAGCACCCAGCATTTCTTTAAGACTGACGGCAAAGGAACTGTCACCTAATGCGCCGGCCGCAATGACACCGGCCGTTTTTAAGTCGATATCTTCAGAATCAAGCCACGCTTCAAGTGTTGAGCGATATGCCGCCGGCGATAGCTGCTGAAGCCCAACCAGTGCATAGGCTTTTACTTCGGGAATTTCATGGTTAACAAATGATTGGTAATCAAACCGGGCGGAAAGTGTCGGCTCCAGACGATTTGCGGCTTTTATGGCGGACGCTGCCAGTTCCGGGTTTTCAGATGTTGCCAGTTCACTGAACACTTGAACCGCCGTTTCTCCGGCATTGGAAGAGAGCAGTTTCAACAGAGCTATCCGGGTCTTGTCTTCCTGGTGGTGTAGAGCCTTAATAATATGAAAGTCAAGATCTTTGACTGCCAGTTGTTTCATCAGGCGAGCATACCATAGGCAGCGATCCCCGCGAGTTGTAAGAAGTCCTTGTACTAACTGTGACTTAATTTTTTTATCCTTGAAAAGCGAACCGATATCCGCCTCTCCCAGGGCTTTCAAATCGATCAAGTTTTTAGGTATCAAATCTAAAAGAATTGTTGAATATTGTCGCTTCAGATAAACAACCGTAAAAAACCACACGGCAACAAAGGGAATGCCCACCAGCGACAGGTATTTAGGATGGAACAGGTTTCCGGAAAGCAGTATCAGACCGGAACCGAAAAAAAGGCCTATGCGCACTACCGTGCCCCTCAGAAACGGTCGCATGACCTTGCGGTAAGCTTCCGGGACTAGCCCCATTACAATACCTCTAGCCGGGTTGTTGATGGTCGTGCGCAGAATCATGGTGGACATTCTGGCATACATGGCGGATAAGAAATCGAACCGAAATAAAAAGCCTAAAAACGCCAGTATATAATTAAAGGGATGGAACATCAAAGCAACCGGCAAACCCCATCGACCGTATATCCGCCCCACAAACAGCAAAATAACCAGGCTGACCAGGTTTAACACTCCGCGAAAATAACTGAAAAACTTGATCAACCCGGATTCGGTCGCAAACTGGGAATTAACCGCATAGTTAAATTGATAATTCATGATGGGAATAACTATATTGGGAATCAATGTCAGTAAAATAAGAATCTTTACCAGTGTTGATTCCCTTAGTAGCGGCACCATCTCCTTGATTGCTTCAAACAGAGGCTTTTTCGATTTGGTCTTTGTAACCGTTTTGTCTCCGAGCAGGAGGGTGGGATATGCGCCTTCCATGCGCCTGACAACGACTGCGCCGGTGAGTGTTGCAACCAGATAAATCAGCAAAAGATTGTCGAGCATTATGGCTTTGCCCAGAAATGGTGTGCCGAAACTGCCGATCACCTGTCCCATGACCCCACCGGCGGTAATCAGCGGAAACAGGCGCTTAGACTGTCTGGTATTATAAAGATCATTGGCCAAGCTCCAAAACAAAAGGCCCAGCAAGGCCTCATACTGTGCCTTGAGCATAAAAAGCAACGGATAAATAAGATCGATGCCCAATGGAATGATAAAACGAATTACGGCAACGGAAGTACCGCAGGCCACAAAGCAATAGCATAACAGGCGGGCACCGGGAAGCCTGCCTATAAGGCCGGCCAACAGTCCCATAAGAACAAACGTCGCTATGGAATTGAGCATGTAGACAAGGGGAAGATATTCGACCCCGAATCGTTTCAGAAATGCTGTCTCCGCATAGTTAGCAAAAACAATATTGGAACTGCGGAGTAAAAAAAATAAAACAAACATCCAAGCAAAGAGCCCGATTTCATCTTCATAGATTTTGAACCAGCTGCCCAGTGATTTTATCATCGGTGTCCTCTGGTTTGTTTACACCCTAATTGAGTGAAGCTCCCTGCAGTCCTGTCCTGGCGGGACGGGGAATGCGCTCGCTGCAGCAATTCAACCGGTTCATTTACCAACCTCTCTAACAACCCTGAAACCGGTGGTCTGGAACCTGCCGGCGGGATGAGCAAAGGCCCGGTTGGCAGAGCGGCAGTAATTTCCATATTTAAACCAGCTGCCGCCGCGTTTTACCCGCATTGTTCCTGAATCCGGCCCGCGGGGATCGACTGCCGGTGCGCTGCTGTATTCTTCATGCCGGTCCATTACCCATTCCCAGACATTACCGTGCATGTCATACACCCCCCAGGCGTTGGGCTGATAGCTTTTCACCGGCGCCGGCCGGCCGAGCTCCAATTTTACGGACTTGTTATACAATTGACAAACATCATGCTTCATACTGTTCCCATACATGGCTTTGTTGCAGTCGATGTCGTTCCCCCAGCTGTAGGCCGTCGTACTGCCTGCCCTGGCGGCATATTCCCATTCAGCCTCGGTGGGAAGGCGGTAGGTTCCTTCACTGCGTTGATTTAAACCTTTTATAAACTCGATACTGTCGTACCAGGAGACTTTAGTAGCCGGCATGGTGTCTGGTTCCTGACGCAAGCTCAACAACTTTTTCCCCATAACAGTCCGCCACTGTTTTACTGTAACTTCAGCGGTTTGAATGTAAAAGGGCTTAGAAATGGTCATCTTATGCTGTATTTCTGATTCATCTCGGTTAAGTTCATCCACAGGGCTGCCCATCACAAAAGTGCCTGCCGGGATCAGAACAAATTCCATCCCCAAAGCATTGGTAAACGTCTTTTCGAAACTATGCGCTGAAAGCGGATATAAGGCGCTAAATAGGAAATAAATACAAACGGCGATGAATAATGTTTTTAATCGATTTTGCGGTAGGATCATGGTAGTTACCTTTATTGTTTCTAATCATCAACAACTTAAACAGACAAGCGGCCGGAAAACGGCACCAGGCCCAGAGGAATAAAGTAACTAATAACTATATCAAGCACATGATTTTTTGCCAAGGACAAATGACTCCTGAACAAGCTTTTGTCCATACCTCTGATAGCATGATTTAACTGAAAAATTAATAATTGACACCTACCGGCTATTTATTTATTCTTTTTGCCAAATCTATAAATTACCCTATAGTTGCATAAAATTATGTATTCGATTTATGCCGTTAAAATGAAAACCATTGCCAGTATTGGCTGATTCTGCCGCCTACGCTAAAGCTACGTCGTGCCAAGGGTTACTGGTTCCTGGATACTGGATGTTTTTGGACTGCACTATTAGAGCATTCCTTAATATCCAGCATCAAGCATCCAGCATCGATCTCGTAAAAGCGGCTGCCTTACGCCTATCCTCAGAGGCAGTTATATAGATTAATGCAACGTTAGGGGTTACTATATCGCCCAAGGAAGCCAAACCATGAGCAACTCTAAACAGACAAAGGCCTTGTTGGTTCATCCGCCTGTAACAGGCCTGTCTATTCCTCCATGGGCCCCGGCTCAAACAGCCATGCATCTGGCTGGTTCAGGCGTCTGTTTCGAGCAGTATGATGCCAACCTGGACTTTTTTCTTAACCACCTTTTAACTTCAAAACGCCTGGCAGAACTTGTCAATGTCATTAAAAAAAGAGCAAAGCGGGGCACATTTAAAAAGGCCGAACCTTATGCCGCCTCCTTAGCGGCCGATTTGGCGGCAAACCCTGACAAATGGAACCGCAAAATAGACAATATCGGCAACAGTTTTAAACTTCTTAAAACAGAGGATTTCTTCCGTCCGGAATCTTTTCTCGCAGCCCTTAAAAATATCGACGATTTGCTGGATCTGGCCTCTTGCGCTTTTTATCCATCCCGAATTCAAAGGCGCTGCTTTACCAATCCTGCTATCAAGGCTTGGCCTGCGGTCAACGCATTTGTGGAAGATCGGGAGGCCAACCCCTTTCTTTTTTTATGCCATGACGGACTGGCAACCCGACTTGAAAGCCCGGAATTAGATCTTGTAATGTTGTTTATATCCGCTCCAGACCAACTGATGGCTGCCCTGACCATGGCCCACTTTAGCAAAAAGCTGAGACCGGACCTGCACATTGCCCTGATGGGAGACCGGTTAACGGCCGATGTTGAGCAGTACGGCCACACCTTGCTCCCCGAAACCGACCCAAAGCCATTGCGGCACCTTATGGGCGCCTTGAGGGAGTCTGCTGCCGTGGAAGATGCTGCTGTACCTGATTATAGGGGCCTGCCCCTTAAAGAATATCTGGCGCCGGCGCTGGTACTGCCGCTGCGCATACATGCTGATCCCGATTCTGATTTAATCCCGCCGACGCTCTTTTCCCATTTGTCGAAGATCTGCCAACAAACTTACAATGCACAGGGATTTTTCTGCATTGACAGCCATGTTAAATCGAACTTTATTGAGAAACTCGCCCATGGGGCATCCGGAAAAGAACCATCTATTTGTATGAACCTGCCGTGTGCCTTGGAGGAATCTCTCGACCGAGAGGCTTTGGCCGCAACATACCGGGCCGGTGTCAAGTTAGTGCAATGGAGCAATCCCGCCGGCAATCTCAAATCTCTTACACAAATTCTTTGGGACGTTTCCAAGGCTGGAATTTGGAATCATGTTATAATGCCGGCGGGAGCGGAAAACAGCTCAGACCAGGAGCTAGCGCGTTTTATGGCAACCAATCCAAATATTGTGCATTCCTTGATTCGCCGCCAGCCGTCTGCATCTTTTTTTGCAGGCCCGGACAAACTTTCCCCGGCATCAACGGTCTACACCCAAGTCGCCCGGTTGCCCGGCCGCCCCTTCTGGCACAGCCTGGACGATGCAGTCTATCTTTTACTTTATCTCAACAGATACGATACCAAAACAATCGTGCGCTGGCGAGTACGGGATGACGGATTATCGGTCTATTCATTGGGAAGTCATATTTCTTACCATTTCGTAGAACCCCAACAACTGCCGCCGGGATATCTGGATGAAATTTGCCGCATGGTAGAAGCCGGAGGTTCGGTGGATATAACTTTGGTCCGGTATAACATCGAGCGCGCTTTTTTGATCGGCTATGCTCTGGATCAAGGCGTTATCGTAGGAAATTCTACCCTCAAGCGGCCTCGCAAAGAATACGTGGATGCCGTCAACCAGCAGGCCGGCCTGGATCTCGGCAATTACCTGGAACGCGGCTATACTTCGGTACGACCCGAATACCGGGGCATGGGTATCGGTGCCAAGCTTCTGGAAGGCCTGACTGCAAGGGTCGGCGACCTGAAACTTTTCTCAGTCATCAGCGCGGATAATGTCGCCGCCCGGAAGATGGCCTTGCGCAATCAGACCCAACAGGTGGCATCCTTTTACAGTGAGCGATTGGATAAGGAAGTGGGTGTCTGGATACCGGCCTGGATGCTAAAGGATTAACAGTGTCCATCCATAAATGGCCCTTTTTGCCCTGATCGGCGTTCTCCGCGGGTTTCCGGCTGCGGCGTACAGGCGTACGCCTCACCGAAAACCCTTGCTTGTCCCGCCATAGCTCTTTTCTAAGGGCGACGGCGGATGCGGCCTTGATCAGGACAAAAATTGCTCATTTATGAATTGGACACTCATCGTGTTCATTTTGGAGTCGTGGATGGGCACTAACTAGGGTTTTAAATAATATGGCGAATTACTATTATGAACATTGGAATCGTTACGGTTAAAGATAATAATTATCATCCGAACCAGCGCCTGATTGAGGCGGCCGCCCGACAGGGTCACCGGGCAACCCTTATTCATCCTTACCGGGTATGGCCCTGCCTCGAGGGGGGCAAGCCTTGCCTGATCGATCTTCATAAGATGCCGCACTCGGACGTTGTGCTGCCCCGCCAAGGTGCCACTGTGGGAGACTCCAGCTTGAACCTGATCCGTCAATTCAGCCTTATGGGAATCCCTGTGGTCAATGATTTTGATGCCATCCGCCTGGCCAGAAACAAGTTTCTCACCTTGATGAGTCTGGCCGCAGTTCATATCCCGATACCTGATTCCGTCTTTGTTAATTCGAGCGAAGGATTTCACAACGCCCTCGAGCGTTTGGACGGCTTCCCGGTAGTGGTCAAGCAGGTCAGCAGCCGTAAGGGGCAAGGGGTCATCTTGGTGGATACCCAACAAAAAGTGCGGTCGATAATCCGAGACTATCTCACCAAACGCGACGGTCTATTGATACAGCATTTTATTCCACCTGCAGGGCGTCGGGACATGCGAGTTTTGGTTGTAGGTGGAAAAGTCATAGGAGCTGTTGAATTAAAGCCCGGGAAAGGAGATTTTAGAGCCAACTTTCATCTGAGTGGAGCAAGCCGCTCCATAAACATTTCACCCGAACTGCAAGATATAGCCCTTAGATCAGCCGACGCAGTCGGCCTTGAAATTGCAGGGGTGGATATTATTTTGGATCAAAATAGACGCTTCAACGTCATTGAGGTCAATTACTCTCCCGGATTCCGGGGATTTGAAGCCGCCACAGGCATAGATGTCGCCGGCGGCATAATAAATTATGTGGTGAGTACCTACGGATGAAATCCAGGAGATTTTAATGCGCATATCGGACCTAAAATTTAGCCAAGACGACAAGCTGGCTCGTATAACAGCAACCGTTCAATGGGAGGATTGTGATCGTCCGGAGTGCAATGTCTATATCGAAACGGAAAAAGCGTTTGCAGATGATTTAACGCTAAATCCACATGCCTTTCTGGTGGGCTGCATTATCCCGGCCATGCACTTTGGCGAGAAAAGAATATTGCTGGATGCTGAAATCTGTCCAATGTTACGGGAAGGCCTTATAACGGTGATGGCCTTGATGAAAGAGTGGTCACAGGGCACCTACCGCCCTTTGAATATAGAGGCCCGCACCAGTTCCACTGCTCACAGCCTGAGCAATCACCGCCGGGCAGGACTGTTTTTATCCGGCGGAATGGATTCTTTGGCTGCCTTGCGAGTCAATAAAAACAATTTTCCGGAAAAGCACCCCGGATCCATAAAAGACTGTCTGCTTGTCCATGGTTTTGATATCGGCGGTGTCATCGAAAGAGGCATGAAATATCATGTGTTCGATCGCGCCAAGGCAGCGCTTTTGGAAGTGGCCAACGATGCGAATGTCACCCTGATCCCGGTATATACCAATATCAGACATTTGTGTGATGAAAGGCAACTTTGGCTGGACAAATTTTTTGGAGCCGTTCTGGCGGCAGTGGGTCATGCCTTTGCATCCAGACTTAACCTGGTATACATTGCATCATCATATGATATCCCTAATTTGGCTCCCTGTGGCTCCCATCCTCTTTTGGATTCCGAGTACTCAAGTTATGACCTGCGCATCATTCACCGAGATCTTTCCCTGTCCAGGCTGGAAAAGCTCAAAATCGTGGCCGGCTGGGATGTCGCCTTTCAGAATTTCAGAGTGTGTCTGGCCAATGTCCCCGACCGGTTAAACTGCGGCAAATGCGAAAAATGTATTCGAACCATGACCGAACTCGTGGCCATCGGAGCCCTCGACAAAACCAAGGCCTTTGTAGAGAATGATGTTACACCCTCACAACTGTCACAATTTGACATCACCATCCGGCACCGAGATCCCTTTTACCGAGCGATGATGGCTCCCCTGCAAAAACGCGGCCGCCACGACCTTGTGGAAACTATCAAAAAAATGCTGGCCGGTCATGTTTTTTGGTTTTTTTGAATCTCCCTGCCGTCCCGCTAAAGTGGGACAGGGAATGCGCTCGCTTTGCAGTTCAAGATAAAGATAGTTTTAGACGGGTTAAATTCCAACCCATTTCTTTATGCTGCCAAATCATGTGTAGATCGGGACAATTTAGGTCTCGTTGCTGTGCTCAAGCCGTAGCGCGGGCTTATGGCAGCAGGTTTTTAACTGCATGACCGATTTCTTGAAAATTTTCCTTGCTAAAAAGCGAATTGCCAAGTATATTTAATTATCATAAATGTTAATTAGGTATACTTTGTGAGACACTTTCAATTAAGAGATATTGAAAAACTATATTTTGGCTATGAGGATATCGCTCGTGCGCTGGGCATCTCGCAAAATTCAGCCAAAGTAACGGCTCATCGCTATGTTAAACAGGGGATGCTGGTCCGTATAAAACGAAATATCTACATTCTTAAAGAAAGATGGACGAACCTTGACCGTGAACAGAAATTTATCATCGCTAATATTTTGCAAGTACCGTCCTATATCTCTCTTACAACAGCTCTGGATTACTATGAAATAACTACTCAAATGCAGCGTGACTTCATCGAATCCGTCGCTGTTAAACGGACAATCAGAAAAGAAATCGAGCAAACCGTTTTCAACTATACCAGAATAAGCACTACCGTGTATCGCGGATTTTTGAAAAACCGGGGGGTCTTTATCGCTGAACCTGAAAAGGCCTTTCTGGATGCCGTCTATTTAATGACGTTAGGGCGATATAGTTTGGATATGCCCTCTATCGATTTTAGTAAATTTGATGTGGAAAAGATCGAGCACATGGCAAAATCCTTTTCTTTGAAAACCCAAAAATTTATAGCCAAAAATGAATATTTTCGAAAAGCATGAAATTTTTGAAATCGAGGTCCTGGAAAAGCTGAAAAACGCACGCCTGCTTGATCCCCTCGTTTTCGGAGGCGGTACCATGCTCAGACTCTGCCACGATCTCAAACGCTATTCGGTCGATCTGGATTTCTGGCGTATTAAAGACACGGCTGAAAACATACTTTTCGAAAAGATGCTGGATGTTCTGCAACAGAGTTATGGCATCACGGACGCTCAAATGAAGCATTTCACGATCCTGTTCGAAATCCGTTCAGGGAGTTTTCCAAAGCGACTCAAAATTGAAATCAGAAAAGAAATTAGCGATTGGGATTTCCAGGAAAAGATTGCCTACTCAAAGTTCAGTACCAAACAGGTTGTTTTAAAAGCACACACCCTGGAACAAACCATGAAAAATAAAATCGCTGCTTTACTGGATAGGGGAGAAGTCCGTGATGGGTTTGATATTGAATTCCTTTTGCGGCAGGGTATTCCCTTGCCAAATCTTTCTGAAGCGGATAAGTCAAAAATAGCTGCCAGATTGGACGGTTTCAAAGAGAATGACTTTAAAGTAAAACTCGGTTCTGTTTTAGAAAGCGATATTCGAGCCTATTACATTGATAACCAATTCAGCTATCTTGGACATAAACTTAAACCAGTTTTTCATTGATGATATCTGCAACTGGCAAGATATCAAAGGCGGGAAGTCACCGAATAAAAGCATTGAACAATAGTATTTTTCGAGAAGGCAACCTGTTCCTTGACCTGATCCATTATTCATTTTTGTTCGAACATCTTTACCGCAATAAGGTCCCGGTTATTTAACAAGGCCCATCTCTTGATCTCAGCCAATAGAGTCAGGGCTTTCAAGAATAATTGTCGCAACATATGACATCCGTCAAAGGAGGCAAGATGAAAACGATAGTCAGGATTACCGCCATGATGCTTTTGGCGATTCCCCTCCTCGCTGCCTGCGAGCCGCAAGAGGTCAAGCCGCCGCCCGATAAGGTCACGGTCCAGCTCAAGTGGGTTCACCAGGCCCAGTCTGCCGGCTTCTACCTGGCGCAGGAAAAAGGGTACTACGCCGCAGAGAACATCGCCGCCACCTTTTTAGAGGGTGGGCCGGGCATTGACAATATTGAAAAGGTCGTTACCGGACAGGCCGATTTCGGCATGGTTTCGCCTATTGGCATTATCCTGGGTCGCAGCCAGGGAAAGCCTGTCGTGGCCATCGCCGCCATATACCGGCGCAACCCGACGGTGTTCGTCTCCCTTGCAGATTCCGGGATCGAGCGCCCTGCCGATTTCCTGGGCCGCACCGTGGCCTTATCGGATCATGAAAGCATGATTATGCTTAAATCCATAATGAAAAGGTACGGCAAAATTCACTTTGAATCCATGATGAAAAAGTTAAACCTCGACATCTGGAAGATCACGATTGTGCCTTTCCAATACGATTTCAGCACCTTCTACAGCCGCGAGGCGGACATCACGGAGGCCTACATAACCGGAGGTCTCATCCGCATGCGCCAAAAAGGATACAAGGTCAACCTGATCTGGCCCGGAGACTACGGTGTACACGTGTACGGCGATACTTTGATCACCTCCGACAAGATGATCGCCGAGAACCCGGACCTGATCACCCGCTTCCTGCGGGCAACGCTGCGAGGGTGGCGCGAGGCGATCGAGGATACCGAGGCGGCCGCGGCGATAACTTTGAAATATGCCCGGGAGAAGGATTCTGAACTGCAAACCCGGATGATGGAGGCCGGTGTCCCCCTGATCCATACCGGAGAAGACCGGATCGGCTGGATGAAGGCCGGGGTTTGGGCCGGCACACACCAGCTTCTGGTGGAGCAGGGGCTTCTGGCCGACCCGGTGGATCCGGACAAAGTCTACACGATGGAGTTTCTGCAGAGGATCTACGGAGCAAAGAAATGAAACTGACCCCAAAGCTTACGGTTCTCTTTTTGCTGCTTGCGATCGTCCCCTTGTTTTTGGTGAGCTACCTGAGCTATAAAAACCGCCGGCGAACCATAGAGCAGGAGAAGATCAACCGGCTTGTCTCAACCATCAACCTCAAGGAGGCCGCGGTCAACCGGTGGGTTGAGCACACCGAACGACGTGTCCATATGCTGGCCCGTCGTCCCCTCATCCGGGAGTACGCCTCCGTGCTGGCCACGCGCGGCCCGGCTGACCCGGAGTACCAGGCAAACTATAGAAGCATCCGCGAGGAACAACTGAACCCAACCCTGATGGAAGAAAGTGGTTTTCTGGAGCTTTCCATCCTGCGCGCCGGCGACGGGTTAAAACTGGTCTCCTCGGACGAGAAGCAAGAGGGGAGATACAGGGAGAGCGAACCCTACTTTGTGGAGGGAAAGAATTCCACTTTCGTCCAGAATGCCTACTATTCCCTGACCCTGGCAGCGGCGGTCATGACCATCGGCACCCCGATCAAGGACAAAGAGGGCAACCTGATCGCGGTGCTGGCCGGCCACCTGAACCTGGCCGAGATGTCGGAAATCATGATGCAGCGCAGCGGCCTGAGCGCCACCGAGAAGACCTTCCTGGTCAACAAGTTCAACTTCTTCGTCACCGAGCCCGGCTCTGAGTCGGGCTATGCCTTGAAGAAGGCCGTATATACCGCCGGCGTGAAGGCCGGCCTTGAACACCAAAACGGCGTGGGCTTATACAATGATCACCGGGGCGTCCCGGTCATCGGCGCCTACCGATGGATGCCGGATCTGGAGTTAGTCATCCTGGCCGAGGTAGATCAGGACGAGGCATTTGCGCCCATCCTGGCCTTGCGTAAAGCCCGACTCTGGATCAGCGCAGCGGTGGCTGCGATCGTGACCTTGCTGGGCCTGCTTTTCGCCCGCACCATCACAAGGCCGGTGCTCCAGCTGCTCAAGGGCGCCGGGGAGATTGGCCGGGGCAACCTTGAATACCGGATAGAGTTGAGGGGCAGAGATGAGATCGCCTGGCTGGCTGCCGCCTTCAACGAGATGGCGGGCGACCTGCGCCGTTCGATGGGGGCGCTGCGAGAATCTGAGACAAAATACCGGAATCTAACCGAAAGCCTTGATGAGTTGATCTACCGTGCGGACCCGGAAACCTTTGTGGCCACCTATGTGAATAGGGCGGTTGAAGAAATCTATGGCTATACAGTAGAAGAGTTCCTTGGAGATCCAACCCAGTGGGAAAGCGCCATTCATCCTGAGGACAAGGAAAGAGTTTTTGCATGGTTCACAGAAGCGCACAGGAAGATGGAAGGCGGCGCCATTGAATACCGTATCATAAGGAAAGACAAAACAGTACGGTGGGTGGAGGATCATCCCAGTTGGGAGAAAGATCAGCAGGGCAATGTCGTCTCACTGAACGGGGTGTTGTCTGACATCACCGAGCGCAAGCAGGCGGAGAAGGCGCTGAGTGATAGCGAGGAAAAACTTCGTAATATCTTTGAAAACAGCACGAATCTGTTTTATTCTCATACAACCGATCATGTGCTAACGTACCTTAGTCCCCTGTGTAACTTGTCATATGGTTTGATAAAAAATGCCAAATGGATTGATAATAAATTT
>JACNIG010000230.1 GCA_014383215.1 Candidatus Desulfatibia vada
TCAAAGGCTGTTTCCAAAACCGGAAGCGGCGATGTTTGGATGAGTTATGTTCTGGACAAGCAGGATAAAGGGGATGCTTTCAAATTAGCAAAATGAAGTCATCTTTACTAAATAAATCAAAGATTAAGGAAGAAACTTATAAACTTATGTACGTTATATATTAAAAAAGCAAAAGGTTATATTCCCCCTGCATAGCATATAAAAAATTTATTATCGCGTAGATAAAAAAATAACCTCCTGATAATGTAACTGCAATGATTTTGCGGATCAATATACAACTACACTAAAAGGAGGCTATTATGAGTAACCAAGAACTTATCAGACGCAAGCAGTATTGTCAAATTGTCAATGAGATCACCGGTTCGGATCAATACTTGGTTGTCGGCACCGATGTGGGCAAAGACAAGCATCATGCTTTCATGGGTACGGCAACCGGGAAATCTTTGTTCAGAAAACTGATCTTTGAAAACGACTTAGATGGTTTTTCTGGGCTACTGAAGACCGCCGAGGCGATCAAGTCTCAAAACAGCCTTTCCAAAATCGTCTATGGAGTGGAGCCGACCGGCAACTACCATAAGCCATTGGCCAGGCATTTAATTCGTTGCGCTTGTAACGTTGTTCTTGTTTCTGGTGTAGCGGTCAAAAGGAATCGGGAGCTTCTTAACGGGCGCTGGGATAAAAATGACACCAAATGTGCCGCCAATATTGCAGACCTGGTTTCCAGGAAAAGATGCCTTTACTATGATTGTCCGTCACCAAGCATCATCGAGCTTCGGTCGTTGCTGTCATTAAGAAGAAAGCTGAAAAGAGAAGAGCACGGTCTTAGAATGCGAATCAGAAATAATCTTTTGGCCCAGTATTTTCCCGAGCTCGACCGGTTTTACAACGCCTGTGAGAGTGAAAGTCTTGCAATCGTGCAGTGGATCTTGAATCCTGATACGATCTCAGCAATGGAATTCGGTGAATTCTTTCACATGGTGACCACAACACACCGCGGGATCGCCCAAACGCTCAGGTTGCGCAAAATCCATGGGCTGGCGACTAAATCTGTTGGTTGTCCTATGGGACCCGCAACTGAATTTGAAGCCGACCTTCTGGTTGAAAAGCTTAAGCAAGTGCGCCGGCAGGTTAAAAAAACCAATGATTTAATTGAAGATTTTTGTCTTGAATTTACTGAATATAGCTACTTGCTGACGATACCGGGCTTTGGCCCTTACATATCGGCTAGGGTGTTGGCTTCGATTGCCGATCCTTTTCGATTTGAAAACCGAAAACAGCTTGTCAAATTGGCCGGCTATGATTTGTGTGCAGAACGAAGCGGAAAGAAAAGCGCTGAAGCGATTCCGGTCATATCCAAAAAAGGCAACGGTGAGCTTCGTTATGCCTTGTACCAGGCAGCTAATGTAGCGGCCACAAGAGTCGATCTATTCAGAACATACTTTGCCAGACTTATTCGGGGAAGAGAACGTGAGCGTGGGATTAAAACAAAGATGCGCGTTAAGCTGGCTGTCAAGATGCTAGTAATTGGCTGGACGCTGATGAAAAAAAGAGAAGTATTTAATCCGGCATATCTGAACATAGAATAACAAATTTTACTATTTCGGCGAGAGAGCTCGTGCATGGACGTCGGGGCATCAAGACCCCTGGAGGGACAATTCTGGGCCTCTCACTGAACTTCCGACTCTGGATAAGGGATGATTGGCGTAGCCGTTCAAACGGCAAGGCCGGATAAACGTAACGATCAGAGGTAAGGTTCGCCTAGTGGGAGATTCGTCGAAAAATTATGTCAAAGAGCAAAGGAGAGCTGCGTCTTCAGGAGGTGTGCCTTTCCAAGTAACTGAATTCATTGTTGTTTTAAATTCGTCGGTTTTACGCTTGACAAGCGGATTATAGGATGTCCCGTAGAACACTAGTGGGAAAGGGCCTTGTAGAGCGTTTCGGCCGCGGTCGTGGGGTCAAATATATCCTCAGCCGCCGGTATTACAAAATGGTTGATGAAAAAGGCGCCTACACGCGCAAAAAAGGGCTGGATCGTGAAACAAACAAGGCCTTGCTCCTGAAACACATAAAGGAAAACAGGGATAGTGGCAGCAGGCTTAAGGAGCTTATGCAGGTACTTCCCGCCTTGTCGAAAGATCAGGTGCAAAAATTAGTTGCTGAACTTAAAAAAGAAGGGAAAATTTACAAGATCGGAGCTACGAAGGCAGCCCTATGGTATCCGGAAAATCCGGATTCTATTGCGCCATAAAAAAGAAATAGCGCAATCATGGCGCAATTAAATATGTATAACTGTTTGATATGTAATGAATTATATTGCGCCGCCTATTACAGTGATAATTGTTTTGATGCAATAGAAAACGTAACAGGGTAATAACTGGAGATAAACATGAAAAATTGACAGAACAGGGCGGCAGCAGCCTCGATATGGTGAACGAGAACCTGAAAGCGCTTAAAGGCTCCTCGAGCCGCTCCTCAAGCCCCCTTGGCGCGGCGTAGCTGTGTGTAGACGGCTTGGCACGGCGAAGCTATGCGTTGACGGCCAAGTATTTGCGGGGTGCTCCTCCACCAGCGCCACAGGTGCTATACCCGCAACTAAAGCCAGTTGGAGCGCAGCGGAAATCCCGCTGAAAGCGGGGCATCCAGCAACCAGAACTAACCATTGATTTTTTTAAACATTTCATTTAAGGTCAGGCATTAAATTTTCCGGCACGGCACGATCTAAACATCTTATCCAAGGTGCCCCATGGCTCTACATATAATGCAAGCCCTTCTTTGCTCAAAGAATGCGAAGAGGGGCTTTATTTTTTTGAGGCTCCCGGAAGTTCCCTGGATGCTGATACCGGATAAGCGGATAAAAGCTGGACAAGCGTGGTTAACAACACCCTGATATCGTATGATAATTTATACTAATCACTGATCAAGATTTGACCCCGCTCACACAACAATTTTTCATTTACAACCATGATAGTGATAGGTTAATATCAATAAAATGCGAAAAAAAGGAAATAAATCAAGTTTTTTGAGTCTTTTTTGCGGCTGTGGTGGATTCGATCTAGGTTTTATTCAAGCGGGTTTCAAAAGTGTTGGTGCTTTTGACATCGACCCTGTAGCAGTGGAAACGCACCGCCTAAACCTGGATTGTGGTGCGGTAGTACAAGATTTGCGGTCGGAGTGGGATTTTCTTTCGGCTTTGGGTGGAACGGACGTGGTAATCGCAGGCACTCCCTGCCAAGGCTTTTCAACAGCTGGAAAAAGGCGGTTTGATGACCCTCGAAATCACCTTCTCATAATTGCCGGTGAAATTGCACTTCGCATAAAACCGAAGATATTTATTGCTGAGAATGTACGTGGGGTTATTTCAGGTCAGCACAAACAATATTGGGAGCGCCTTGATGCTCTTTTTAGGTCAAATGGGTATAAAACCAGGGACCTTCTTTTAAACTCGGAACAGATCGGTCTAGCACAGACTAGAAAACGGATGGTTAAAGTCGCTTGGGCAACATTAAAAGAATGGAAGCCTATAGATTTTATGAAAACAGGAAGGGACCTAAAAGATGCGTTAGACAATATTGAGAATGCGCCAAATCACGAAATTAGGTTGTTACACCCTAAGTCCGAGTTAGCGGTGATTGCCAAGAAGATTAAGCCAGGACAAAAGCTTTCCAATGTTCGAGGTGGACCGCGTTCTGTCCACACTTGGGATATCCCTGAAGTCTACGGAGAAATAACAAATTCTGAGCGCCGGGTTTTAGAGATAGTCCTCAGGCTTCGTCGACGTTTGCGATTGCGCCCTATAGGTGACGCTGATCCCGTGTTAGCTTTAGATATAACTAAAGAAATGGGTCGCAGTTCAAGAAGAGAGATCGCCAGTCTGCTTCGGAAAGGCTATATCCGAAGGATGGAACATCGTTACGACCTTACTAATGCGTTTAATGGTAAATTCCGCAGACTGCGTTGGGATAAACCTTCACCTACCGTTGACACTAGATTCACGAACCCGCGCTATTTCCTCCATCCTGACGAAATTCGGGGATTTACTATTCGTGAAGCTGCACGCATACAGGGCTTCCCTGATTCGTTCTTATTCACAGGCAAAGAAAAGGATCAGTGCTGCCTTATCGGGAATGCTGTGCCTCCACCTCTTGGAAAATGGCTGGCAGAAAGCGTAAAGCGGCTTTTATAATAATAGCTTATGCTGAGGAATTAACAGCTATGCCCCATACGATTGCTGAAAAGATTAGAAAATGGTCTAGAGGTTATGAACCTCCCCGAGAGCTCGACCTTGATTTGGAGAAAGCATCCGATGATGAATTGGAGGCCGCTTTAGAAGTTGCAGATACGTACTATCCTTCTAAATATGAAAGATTAGAAAGCCAGATAGACTATTTGGCAATGAAACTTTACTCTGAATATGAGGTAACTAAATATCCCCCCTATCTTGAATTTCAATACCGCCTCCGTGATTGGCTGGATTCTGCCCCAAGCGAGGATGATCAGAAAATTCTTTTTGAACTCGTTCCACGACTCTTTTTCATAGGGAATAAGGAATATCTTTCCTTGTATCAATCAGCGCTCAATGGCCCTGTTGCCCGCTGGCTAATCTCTCAGCTTGCCCTGGACATTAACAAGAACGACGCACAAAGTAGGCTCCAGGAAGCGCTATCATCGACATGGTTTTGCCCAATTACGGACAGTATGCAAATTTCGAAGTTTTATCATGTAAATCAAATTGAGGGGGCTGATCTTCGACCTGATTGGCGGACACTCGATTCTTTTTGTGGGTCGCATGGTAAAATTGTAAAACACATGAAATCTCAATCGCCGCCCTTAGAACGAATAGTGCTTTTGGAAGATTTTGTGGCAACCGGTTCGCAAATGAAATCAGCTGTTGAGTTTGCAGTTAATCTTCCTGATGGCTGCCCTGTTCTCCTTTGTCCACTAGTAATCTGTCCGTCGGGCTATACGGTCGCTAAGCAGTTAGAAAAAGACTACGTAAACTTAAAGTTTGAGCCAGCGCTAATGCTTGACCAGTCGATTATTTTGCCTTCTAGTCAAATCCCGCATGAAGATTCGTTTATATCTCGACTTAGAGAAGTTATTCTTCGGACCTATTCACTTGTTGTGGGCTCAAACCCAAAACCCCTTTATGGCCCCTTTGGATTTGGTGAACCGGCTGAAGGGGGTGGCCTTTTGCTCATAATGTATACTAACTGTCCAGACAATACACTTCCGATGATTCATCATGCTTCGGACAGCCCATGGAATCCAATATTTCCAAGATCATCGAGGTTATAACAATGCCATTACGAACCAACCCTTTCCACCAGATTTATTTTACGGAGCTTATCAAGCCTGATGAGTTCACCAAGCTATTCAGCCCTTTTCTAATTAGTGACACGCTATCTCTTTTCCAACCAGGCAATATATTGCTTGAAGGAATTCAAGGATCAGGGAAGAGCATGCTTCTTGCACTTCTAAAACCAGAAATTCGTATTGCCTATAAAAAAGCGGGAAAGGAATTTCCTGTTCCAGCGGAGTTCAGTAGGTTTCTGAGTGGTGGAATTAATCTTATCAGATGTGGAGCCATCGATTTTGGACAAAGGATGTTATCTGGAGAATCAATAATTGATCAGCAAAGATTAGTAAGTTATTTTGGCGATTTCGTGAACTATTGGATTATTGATGATATTTTTGAGAGTTTAGCATGCCTTTCTACTCGTTTAGAAGGATATTTTGCAAAAGAATTTAACATCCAATATGGAGAAGATATTCTTGATTCATTCTCTAAGGACCTTGCTAGCCAGGAATGCTGGTTTGGATATTTTGAAAGAGTTGACAGCTTCCGGACGCTAAAACAAAGGATAAAGGATCGGATACAGCTTTATAGGCGTTTTCTTGAGGGACATATTGATAGCGTTACACCCGATATAGATCAGTCGACAACCGTCCCGGGTGAACCAATATCGCAAACTGCACGTGCACTTTGGAGATGCGGGATACTTCCAGAAGATATGCCTGCTTACGTTAGAATTGATCAATGTGAAGAAATGGTAAGGCTTGAGGCGAAAGCCCGAGAGCATGAGTTGCATTTTCAATTCAGAACGGTTGTGAATAAGATGCTTGGTAATAGAGACCCCAACATATCTTATAGATTAGGGGGGAGAAAATATGCGTTTCGTCAAATCGATGACATGAGGATGCATGGAACAACGGGGCCTATTGAAGATTTCAGGAACTATAAAACTATTAACCTGGACGAAATTATGCGGCGCCGTGAAAATACCGGGACATGGTTGTTCCCTAAGTTTGCTGAAGACGTTTTTCAGAAAAGACTTGAATGGGCAGGTTATGACATTCAAGATTCACAAAATGATCTAATTTCTTCAGTTTTAGATGGCAAACAGCTAACTGTGCGCGAAAAGATTAACCTATATATTGGTACAAACCGCAGGAAGGCAGTTGAAATTGAAAAAAACTGGTCTGATGAAGTGAAGGAATGCCTGATGAAGACTGCTGATAAGGATGTACTATCAGCAAAGCTCGGTGAGGCATGGGTTCGCCAGCAGGTTGAAAGAGAGAATCCAGCATTGCCAAGCAAGGATGATCTCCCATGGGAGTTGAAACGTAAAAGATGGTGGCGCAAAGAGAGAACATTTCTTGCCTCGCTTCAAATTGCGGCCAAGCGAGCTCAAAAACTGATATGGGCTCGGAAAAAGGATGTTATCGATCTTTCTGGCGGAAACATCCTGGTTTTCCTGAGCATGGCACAACATATCTGGGCAGGGTGGTTGAGGACACAGCCCAGGGATAGTAATTGGAACGAGAACTCGCTCCCATGTATTGAAAACCCCTATATTCAAAGCGAAGGGATCGAAGAGGCAAGTGATAGGTGGTACGATAAGATAAAAGAGGAGCCTGAAGGGGACTCACGTAGACGATTTGCCTCATTTCTTGGGCTTCTTTTTCGGAATGGTCTTCGATCAGACAAAAAAATGAGCTATCCGGGCCATAACGGAATATCGCTAGCGCTTGAAGACCTTGAGAGTGATCCTGAAGTTTACGAAAAATTACAAGATGCATGTGCATATGGCGTCATGTTGGACATGAAACACACGCCTAAAACAAAAACCCGGGGTGAGAGCCGAAAATGGTACTTACACCCAATATTTGCTCCGCATTTTCAAATACCGGCAATGCACACAAAAGAACCTATGTATGTTAACACAAAGAGAGTGCGGAGCTGGCTCATAAAGGCAAAAGTGCTAAGTTAGCCTTTGGGTAAAAATTCAGTAATATTTCTAATATAACAAAGAGATTGGAGCATGATACGAGGCGGATTCAGACCATGG
The DNA here is from genome assembly GCA_014383215.1 of Candidatus Desulfatibia vada. Taxonomy (GTDB): domain Bacteria; phylum Desulfobacterota; class Desulfobacteria; order Desulfobacterales; family UBA11574; genus Desulfatibia_A; species Desulfatibia_A vada. The sequence continues at coordinate 7,350 of JACNIG010000230.1, forward strand.
GGGACCTTGGCTTGGTTATTGGCTAACCTTCCACCCTGCAAATGGGACTTATTAGGCTCAATCTCAACTGGTGATCGTTCATTGGCTACTTGGAGAGAGCTTCACGAAGCTAATCTTCTCCAAAAGACTTTAATGCTACAAATTGAAGATGTTGCTTCTGCATATTGGGGCGAAGAACCTATACGTAGACTTTTAGAAAGACGGAAGGAATACATTGAATGGGGAGGAGATAAGAAAAGTATTCGTGAATGCTACATCCTTGATAACTGGGACGAAATCAGGGCTGTTACTGACGAGTTCCTTTCGGTAAGCAAAAAGAATGTTATTATCGATATTTCAACTCTGCCTAAACGCTTCTTTTTTTCCATTATGCGGAGGTTGCTTGAAACGTCTACCTCGGATACAATAATCGCAACCTACACCCGACCCGAGAAATACGACACATCACGCCCATTAGCGATAGACCCTGAGCCCTGGAGAGCTTTGTCAGGCTTCCAAGAAGCGTATCCTGAGCCTAAGAGAAAAATGTTGATTGTTGGGTTGGGGTACGAACCTTTGGGGTTGCCCCAAATTCTAAAGGAGGGCAATTTTGCTGGTGAATCCATAAGGCTACTTTTTCCCTTCCCTGCCACACCGGCTGGATATCTGAGAAATTGGGAATTCGTGAGAAATCTGGACTCTGAAGTAGGGCCCTACCAACACGACCCGGTCCGGGTGAATGGCTATGACCTATCAGGTATTTTCGATTACATAAGGGCCATTACTGACCATGGAAGAGAATATGCCGTTTTTGCACCCTATGGAACAAAACCGATGTCTCTGGCAATGTGTCTTTATGCTATTTACAATACTGAAAAGGCGGCTGTGTATTACACACAACCCCTCTCATATAACCCGCGATATTCCACCGGAATTAAAATGGTCGACGGTATCCCTGAAACATATGCCTATTGTCTGCGTCTGAATAGACGGAATCTCTATACTTTGGATTAAGAACTACTGATATGAATTTACAACCACCTATCCAAAAAACAGTTAGTCAAGTCTGTAAAATACTTGACCAAAACTATCCAAACTCTAACCTTGGTAACAAAAGAAACCCTTTGGATGAATACCTTTATATTATTCTCTCGCTACGTACCCATGCACCGGGCTTTACCACTTCGTACAAAGTTTTTAAAAGCCGTTTTAGGTCATGGCGTGAGGCGGAACGTGCAAGTGTGGAAGAGATCGAAGAAGCCATAATATCTGGTGGATTGGCCTCTCAAAAGGCCAAAAGGATTAAAGTTGCCCTCCAACATATACGTAGAGAACTAGGAGAACTTTCCCTGCGCAGATTGAAATCAATGCCCCAAGAGCAGGTGGAAGCCTTTCTCACTGAACTCCCTGGAATCGGGCTAAAATCTGCTCGATGCATCATGATGTATTCCTTAGGGTTTCAGGTCCTACCTGTAGACACACATGTCGCTCGGATCTCTCGCCGCCTGGGTTGGGTTGATGCTTATTCATACCGCAAACTGCATGATGAGCTAGAACATATAATGCCTTCCTCTCTCCGATATTCATTTCATATATACTGCGTTCAGCATGGGAGGGCCGTCTGTAGGGGGCAATATCCTCGTTGTGATATATGCTGCCTGTCTAAATACTGTAACCAAGTAGGAGTCGGAAGAAAAGGGACTTTAAGGACATCCATAAATTAGAGGGACTTGAGGGCGCTGGTGAAAGAGTGGTATTGGAAAACTGTATGCGTTTAAAATTGTAATAAAACCAGGATGTATAAGGACTTCCATTATGTCAGGGTCCATGCTTTCTTACCGTCAAACAGATCCGGCAAGGCTTCTATTCGAAGTTGACCTCAAAAAACTCTTTCCTGCCCCTGCCCCAAAAGAAAGAGAACGGTTTGATGAAAACTGGAACGACTTTCTTGAGTCGGATCAGTGTAACAAAGAAATATTCGAGCTAAAAGGAAATCTTCTAAAATATCAATCCGAGCAGCTTATCCCTTCTAAATCAGATGATCGTCCTCCCCTCTTGCTTGTCTTGGGCAACCCCGCCAGCCATTCCGTCAAAGCAGGGATGTTTTTTGATTTGGAGAAAAATAAAAAAGAGCACCGCTTCTGGAAAAGTATTCTTGAAAATGCAGGCGTTCTTGAACTCAATCAATCAGATATTGGAAAGACGATTGAAGAATTAAACGAATCAAGAAAAAAGCAACTTTTAAATCTCAAATACAAATCTCCATTTCGGATCGGCCTGTGTGTTTTTATATCTATGCCAAGCGGTTCAAGCGGTAAATGGTCCGGGATAGCCGGTGTGCAGAAACTAATAGGCGCCAAAGCAATGCGGCGGCTTGAAAAGGAAGAACAAAAACGTGTGTTAGAATGTGCCAAAAAGTTCTTGCCGCCTAACGGCATCGCCGTTACATTTCAGAAAAACGCCTGGAACGGGTTAAAATCTGATGGAGACATCCCGTACAGTCTAAAGCCGGCCAATAAAGGAAATTTAAAAGGCTCTTTAAAAGGCATGCCAAACATTCCCTTGTTAGGTGTGCCTCCAACGCGTTTATCTGGCCCATGCTCCCGGGTCTTGCAACAGTTATTAAATGAGCAAGGGTATAACTAAAAAACCTTATCTACAAAAGGATATCTAAAATGGCTATTCCAGACTACCAGACGACTATGCTCCCTCTTCTAAGATTTGCGGGTGATAACCAAGAGCATCGTTTTAGGGATGCAGTGCAAACTCTCGCGGATGAATTTGATCTCACTGAGAAAGAGCGCAAAGAATTGTTGCCAAGCGGCCAACAGGCAATCTTCAATAATCGGGTAGGCTGGGCGCGATTGTATCTTGTAAAAGCTGGCCTCTTGGAAGCAACACGGCGGGGTTATTTCAAGATAACAGAACAGGGTCATAAAGCATTGACCCAGAAGCCAGAAAGAATTGATAAAAAATTCTTGATGCAAATCCCTGATTTCGTCAAGGCTTGGGAATCAATCAAAGGAAAAAGAAAACCCGAAAAAGCCGAATCAGTTCCATCCGAAACAACACCAGAGGAATCCTTAGAATCTGCTTATCAAGAGCTCCATGATGGATTAGCCTCTGAACTTTTACAAACGGTCAAACAATGCCCGCCTGAGTTTTTTGAGCGGCTGGTTGTCGATGTTTTAATCAAAATGGGCTATGGCGGCTCCAGAAAAGAAGCCGGCCAGGCAGTCGGTAAAACCAGCGATGGTGGCATTGATGGCATAATCAAAGAAGACAAATTAGGTCTCGACATCATCTACATTCAGGCCAAACGCTGGGAAGGCACTGTAGGCAGGCCAGATGTTCAGAAATTTGCGGGAGCCCTGCAAGGCCAGCGTGCCCGTAAAGGAATATTCATAACAACCTCCAATTTCACAAAGGATGCTCTTAATTACGTTGAAAACATCGAAACAAAAATCATCCTAATCGACGGCCAGCGCTTGGCGGAGCTGATGATCGCCTACAATGTCGGTGCCAATACAACCGCCATATACGAAGTCAAAAAAATGGATTCCGATTATTTCATCGATGAATAAATTAGGCAGATATAGTCTATGGGAGGAGGAATCTTTTTAACAAAGAATCACGAGGCTCTGGTTGAATTAACGGAATAAAAATATGATTTTAGAAGAATGGGCAAAGTCAGTCGAGTCTCATAGAATTATAGAACTCAGAAACTACGATTTTCTACTTCCGTTCATATGTTATAAGTGTGGAAGCTGCTGTCGAAAATATACACCACAAATATATGCCGACAACATACCTTTAATTTCAGAATTTTTAGACATATCAGAAAATGAATTAATAAAAAGCCATGAAGCAAGCTATTTTTCAGAACCTCAAAATGACTGTCCATTCCTCACAGAAAATAATTTGTGCTCTATTTATCCTTTTAGGCCCTCAAATTGCAGATTATATCCTTTAAAGACAGATCTACATGCTGCTGATGTACATTGTCCTGGATATAGTGAGATTAGGTGTATTTGGGAAGAGTTTGCAAAAAGAAGAAAATATTTTGCCCTTATTGATCCCAATGTCAATAAAGGTGCTGTTATTAGAAAAGCCTCTAAGAAGGAGTGGCCCAAGCTCTTGAAAACCTTTTTCAGATGTAACCCATCACCGCAGATGATTTCTGAATTTAAAAAGATGAATGAAATCAGGGAGAATTTGAGGGACGATGTTGACTAAGGGCCAGAGCGGAACAGACATCGACACCCTAACTAAACCATTTTGAAACTGATTTATCTACTTAAATAATGGCGAAAAGCTCTAAACAACATATAGAAGCAGCAGATTTGCTGGAACTATATAAAAAAACTGAGCCAAAAGAACTCCTGGTCTGTTCATATACACTGAGCCTTGGATATCTAGAACAAAAACTCTTTACCAGGTTTAAAAGGGATCATGACACAAAAATTACCGTTGTAACTTCAACTGCCAGTCTTACTGAATCATTTTTTGAGGCTTCTTCGCTAAATGGTGTGGGCACTGAATACTATGTCTACCATATAAATGATTATCCTTACGCATTCCATCCAAAGATATTCGCGGCAATTAATAAAAACAATGATTTTGTGGTGTATATTGGCGGCGCGAATTTTACATATCCAGGAATGTGCTTAAACCTGGATGCTGTCGAAAAAATCGACCATGATGAGATAAGTGAATTAACAAAGAAAAATCTTGTCACATTTTTTGATGAACTGGAAAACCAGATAAAAAGCAGGGATTTTACAAAAAACATCTCAAGATTCAGAAGCTGCCTGGAAAATATTACCGTAAATAACAACTCTTCCCGATCCTTTGTACATAATTTTGAAGAATCCATCGCGAAGCAGATCGTTAAAGACACTGATGGTATTATTAAAATTCGAATAATTTCTCCATACTATGATAAAAATATGCGGGCGTTAAAAGGATTTATTAAGCTGCTAGGTAACCCCGAGGTAGAAATTTTGTGTAATAAGGACGACGACAAGGTAAACCTTAAAGAAATTCCGGCTAAATTTAAAATTTATAATTCAGAAAGACCAAAAAGTCAGATTAATAGATTTATGCACGCGAAAATTTATTTGCTGTATTCAAATGAATCTGTCCATGTGTGTACAGGATCTGCGAACTGCACTTGGCCGGGGCTGATGTCAACCAAGGACGAAGGGAATTGGGAGTCCTGTGTCATACGAAAAAACATTTCTAAAGACTATGCCGAATCTTTTTGGAAGGAATTTCATCCCAAACTTTTAAAAAAGAAAAACTACTGGAAATTTATTTCAAAAAAAAAGGATGTTAATGGTAAGGATAAAGTTTTGCATTTTAACGCGGTTATTAATTACGACATGATTACAATTACTCCGGTCAGCAACTTCCCGAACATGAGATTTGACGCCTCAGTGAATATCCTCACCAGAGATGGAGAGGAAATTAGACTTGACTTAAAAGATCTTGACGTCAAAGCAGAAATTACGTTTAATGTAGAGCCTGATGTAATAGAGCTGATCGGCGACGATCCAGTCAGAGTTGAGTTGCAAATTACCAAGCCCTATTCAAAACATGGGAGGGCTTGGGTAATGCAAAAGCATAAATTGCGAAAATCAGTTAAAATCCGCAAGCTGGAGCAAGCCATCAGTCAGCTTCAGTACAACAATCCTGAAGGATGGGACCAGACATTAGAGATAATTGAATTTATATCAACAAATCTTATATATATTTCAGTAAAGCGGCCAACCGGCAGAAAAACAATTAAAACAAAAAAAAGAGAATTAGGTTCTTTTAGCGTCCCCACAATTTCGGGGGTTTATAGCGTTGATGATGTGGTTCCGTCATCGGAATGGGATATCAGCTTATACGACATAATTGATTTTGGTTCGAGTATTAGAAAATTAATAGAAAAAGGATTTTCAATATTTGGAGATGACGATGATGAACCTGTTGAAGACGATGGCGGCAAAGAAACTCCGGTAGATCCGGAGAAAATGAAAAAGCATAAAGAACAACCGGACAAAACTTTATGGGTTGATGAAGATCTTGAGCAGCGAAAGCAGGATGTTATTGATCAGATACCTAACATAAGTTCAATCTATGAAGATTCGGTAATTCAGCCTTTTAATAAATATTTAAATAATAAAGAAAATATCTCAAAAAATGAAAGCTCTGTGCGCTTTGAGGCATTACTGGATCTGACTAACTTCTGTCTTAAGTTTATCCGGTTCATACGGTTGGAACTTTCGAGCCAGTCGATATATTCGGATAGTAATAAAAATATTAAAAAATACTTAAATGAAGTATTGGCCATTCTCAACTGGTTTTGGCGACAATATCCTAAGATTAAAGAAAATTTTAATCTTTCTAAAAAATACTTAAAAGAAGTTTTCAGGTCTTCAGAATTGCTCCCGGAAATGTTGAACTGCCTTATAGAAATATGGCATTTAAATTGCGAAGAAAGGCTATCAAAGAAAAAAAATTTCTTTGATGCAATTGAGGAATTTTTTGATCTGTTTGACTTGGAAACTATGCAAAGCACACTGCGCGTATTTTTGGAAGGCTCCGGCCGCTTTACCAGCGAAAGGAACAACTTATTATATGATTTAAAGAAGAATAGTGAAATTCTATTAAATATTAAACAATACCAAGAGAAAATCAATTCAGTTGGAGAGATTTACAAAAAACATATTAAGTATTTGTACTGGCAGCAGGCTTATGATTATCATTCTGAAGCACTTTACCAATATAAAATGAGACCCCACATTCCAAGACAGAATTATGATGAACATAAAAAAAGATTGAAAATCGCTTCATATATGATGCGCATTTGTAAAAACGAGGGAGAAAAAGACCTTGGTAAAAAATTTAATCCCAAAATTTATGATTCTAATAATGTTGCCGGGATATCAGAGTTAATTAACAAACTGCAATATGCTTTATGCCCGGCCTGTGGATATAAATTTAAATTTGATATTTTCGAGGAGTTAAAACAATTCAAATCACAAAAATGCTCCGGCTGTTCTTTATTAATCGTTCCAGTTGATAAACACATCCAATATAAATTCAAGGACGCTAAAGATGTTGAATGGCAAATGAACATTGAGGATCTACCGTGAAAAGTCTATTTCCGGCTCCGACCAAATATTCAGACGAAAAAACAACCGGGAGAGATTTTCTTGGGCAGCAGTCATTTGTGCAATATATGGCAGACCGATGCCTTCCCTCCTTTACAAATGCTACGCGAAAAATTCGATATTATTCATTCTGGGCATGGGCCTTTGAGATGTTGAAGCGGAATCACGGTGATAATCTTAAAGATAAAGAATGCTGGTGGTATTTAATGAAGCTAGAAACAGCTTTGATGATATTAAACAAGCACTTGGATTCGGAAATGACCCGTATGCCAGGGATTAAAGGCATTCCTTATGATTCTAATGATATCAAAATTTTCAAACCCAATACAGAAGTGAAGATATACAGCACGGCTCAGAGGACTTCCGCATATGAGGCCGTGCAATATCGCCCTTCATTAGGAACATTAAATATAGTCATTAGGGATGGGCAGAATTATTTTATTCGAGAGTATGGGAAAAAGCTTGCCGAAATTTTCGACAAAAATGTTAGGGGTTATAAAGGGTATAATATTTTAGTCTCACCGGAATCCAAAACAATTAAATGGCAACTCCTCAAAGAGATGGCGGAAGCTTTTTCGCTTGAAATGATATCCGAAGAAGAAGTAAAAACTTTTATTGAAATTATCGAACAGAGAACACATGTCGGGTTCAGTTCCAGCGAACAATCAACAAGGGTTTATACCACATTGTTTGTTTTAGATGTTTTCCAAAAACTTCAAATCGCAGACTCTAATGAGCTATTGATCAGACTATGGAAAGGAGACTATGATCCCCCGGAAGCTCTAATAGAAATTACTGAAGGTTGGATGCTTGTTGAAGCAAGGCGGTATTACCAAGTATCGATTGAGGCCATTCTTTCATCATTCTGCAAATATATTAGTTCATTTAAAAGCAGTATTGGTGATTTTGATGAATTCAGCAATGATGTGATAAAAAGGTTCGCCAAATTCAAATACGCGCAGAGCAAAAAGGCTCAGTTTTCTGATATCATTGTTAAAAACAAGACATTAAAAGATTTTATTAATAAACTGATAGAATTGTGCGATAGCCACGCGATTGATGAAATTACACTCGCCGGACGGATTAATAAACTTAAGGGTGAAAAAAAAGCTTTTAATTATGAGATGGCACACTACGCGATAATTTTACTATTAACGCTGTACTGTAGATTTCCAGATCTAAAAAAGCTTAAAAGCAATAAAGCGATTGAATTTTGGCGGTACAGGCAGGCGGGTAGCGTCAAACACTCCTTTAGGCTTATCGACAAATTGATCAGCCAGTGGTGTCATCTTCCTGTTAGCACTGGAATAAAAAAAATTATTCAGGAATTGTCCCTGAAACTTCACCTTGGTGTTTCCCAGGAAAAATGGCTGCAGACAGGCAATTTTACCTTCAGATATATCAGGGCTGAACCAACCGGATTTAAACTACTGACTTCTATGGAGCCCGGTATGACAAACAATAAAATCCTGGCATATATTGAATTGATAACCGGCCTTGGATTTTTAAAGAAAAAAGGGAGTTTCTATAAACTGAGCGATGACGGGAAAAATTTCCTTAAAAAGTATTTATAGCTTGAAGAACAGAAAATCTGGATAGCCCAGGGTAATCTTCACTGGCTCCGTAAAGACCTGCTCCACAAATGAAAACATGGCAGACAGGCAATCGATTATGACAGATAGAATTTGAGGGACATCCTATAGTCCGCTTGTCAAGGCAACGGTGTCCAAAAATTGGGGTTAAAAAACAGCGTAAATTCTCTTCAGCGTCCCAATAGCCTCCAACCATGAAGTGTTCGCATATAAGTTGTTGCGCAACCATCGGATGAATTTTACCGACAGCTGAGTAGGCCTTTTGGGCGTTGTGAGAAAGACTGGCAATTTGTCTCTCCTGGTATTGGTACTGGCGAGGGCTTTAACCAGCCTCTTGTGGCGTCGATTATTTTCAATCTCATTTTCAACGCCTTCTTTTTTGAGGCATTGTTCAAGAATCAGCATTAAGTTATGCGCTATGCAGATAAATTGGGCCTGCATATTTTTTGCTGTCTCCGATGTCGCCCATGCCTTTTTTTCAGCCAATTTGTTTTTCACCTGATCGAAGATCTTTTCGATATCCCATCTCGTTTTGTAAAGATAGGCGATAAGGCCTGGAGGGACGTTGGTCAAGCTGGTAACAAAACTATACGTTTCTCCGGATATTGGACATTTATATACTACACGGATCACGGTTACACCAGCTGAACACCCCACAATTTCATAACTCTGGACCCCGGCGTTAATCGGATCTTTCTTATCATAACCCAACTCGGCCATTACCATTAATTCCATGTTCTTTTTTTCTCGACTGACAAAATAGATTCCGCCGGTATGCTTCCATTTAAACCACTGAAAGAAATCAATGCCGGCTCTATCCCAAACATACACCACCTTTTGGCCTTTTGGGGCTGACTGACGAAGAGTTTCAATATCAAGACGTTTAAGGGCGCGTGTATCATGCTCTCTTTTTCGAATGCCGCTTGTATCCGCTAATGTTAAATGCCTTAAAGCTTGGGTTCGCAAATCGACGGAATAAAAGTGTTGGGTTGGATATTTCTTCCCGGACTTCTTCACATCGTGGGCAGCAGCTGCATGATAATGGCCATCTCCGGCATAAATGTCATATCCGTCAAGCGCCGCAAACCGTGCAAAAGGATCAGCCTGCCGGTTGTTTATCCTCATTTTT
>JACNIG010000389.1 GCA_014383215.1 Candidatus Desulfatibia vada
CCAAATAAGTAGGGCAGATAATTATCAGGCTCTGATCGGGATGCCTCTGAAAAAGCGGACCATGCCAATACTTTCTCCCCTTCCACCTGGCTCAAAACCAGTCCATCATACAATAGGTTTTCAAACCGGGTAGACAACAGCCTTAAATAGCGGCCGTCGCGCACCGCGCCGTCTATACTGGAAAACGCTTCAAAAATGCTGCCGGCATCAACCTTTTCGACATTATCGTCTTTGAGCATACGCAACTGCGTCCGGTAAAACGCTGTTCTTTCATGGCTGTGCGCCTGTTGAAGGCGCTCTTTGATAACATATTCTCGTGCAGCCCGGGCCACCTTGGGAATGTAAGCAATATCATCTGCAAGCATATCAAGAATATTGAGCATCCCGGCTGTATCTTCGAATAAAAAGCCGGTCTCACCGTACTTGACTGTTGAATCATACGGCACCGCGGTCTGAGCTACCGGAACCACGCCAAAAACAGCGTATTCCAAAAATTTAACATCAGATCTGGACCTGTTGAATCCCGTATTCTTTAAAGGTGCCAAGCCGATGTCAATTTGCTTGAGAAACGCATAGTAGTCACTCAAGGAACCGGTTTTGAACCTTTGCTTGCGCACCTCCGGCAGCCTTTCAAAGAGTGACCAGATAGGATCCGAACACATTAGGGAAAGTTTTACTTTATCCCTTGATATGATCCAGTCAATCAGGGGCTCGGCAATTTGGGCCATATCCTCCAGATGGCCGTGGGAACCGCCCCATCCGATGACAATCTCTTTATAATTCTCATAATTTCTCTCAGAAGGTACGTCCGTAATTTGATTTAAAAAGACAGCCGAACAAGGAGTCAGGTAACTGTACAGCCTTTGAAGTTCCGGTACACTGAACTGCATGGCATCGCAGTAGCTTGCCAATCTTTTGAAAAGCAGCAGGTTTTCCTGGTCTTTGTAAAAAAAATGGGTCGGATTCCATGGGGGCACCGCACATACGTCATCGGCCAACTCGTAGACCGTCAGTCTTTTTTGCTGTTTCCTCTCTTTGATCAAAGGCAGGATGTCGGCATCACAGATGTTTTTTAGAATAAGGACATCCGCCTTTCCCATGATATCTTCTTTAGCACGATGAACATTAGTCAAGTTGATAACATAGACGCCCTCTTCCCGCGCCATGGCCAGACCGGGGGCATAGGTTCTGTAATAATAATCACCCCCGTCTTCCTGCTGCGGCGGCTCAACTTGAACAACCAGCATGGTACTGTTATCTATTATTCTATCGCTCATCCCACCTATCAGTCTATCAACCCTCAAGGCCTGCGGCCGCTCCTTAAACCTTCTTTTGGGCGTGCTCCGCCCCCTTGGATTACATCCCTTTCAACAAGGTAATATGTTGTTTTATTTAGATTTTTATTTTAATATGGCCTTGACGCAATGTATCTTTCATTGATATCAGCCGCCGCCACAAAAAAAGAAAGCCCATTAATCCCTTTTACAAAATATGCCTTGAGCTTTAACTTTTACTTGTAATTTGCAATAAACATGCCATCCCCGCCTGTCTTTATTTTAACAATTATTTTAGGGATTTAACATTGTTGGGTGGCAGAGCTTATCAGGAGGAGTTAATTTTGTGACGATTTAATAGGGGAATTTTGCCGGTTTAAATAATATTTTTTAATAGTTCACCGCAGGGGCGCGAAGAACGCAAAGATTTACTCATAATATTTTTCGGTGACCCCGCATACTACAGCGGGACAGGGACGCCGAAAAATATAAAGCTACAATTTCAAGTCTTATGGTGAAAAAAACAATTTCTTAATCTTTTTAGGGCGCTATCCTTTTAATATCGCTGAATTTTGACAGGTGTTTTTTGTTATAAGAATAAAGAACAGCTATATTTTTCAGGCGCATATATGAAACAATATAAGCATCTATAAAATCTATATTTGTCTCCTCAAATATCTCCAGCGCTCCTTCAATAATATCTGGATTATCCACTTTAAGGCCTTCTGTGTTTAATATTCCTCTTAATAAATCGGCAACAACTTCATTCCCCTGTTCATAAAAAGAGATTAGTACCCAAACCAACTCCGCAATAACGATATCTGATGTAACCAATCTAATTTTGCCTGACTTAGCCTTTAACAATAATTTATGGACGGCTTCCGCCTTGTGTTTATCATCGTTTGTCAAGTATCTTACAAAAAGATTTGTATCAACAAAACACACGGGAACTGTCATCATAAATTCTCCATAACCTCGTTGATTACATACTTCTTGGCGTTATCTCTCACTTTTTCCCAATCTTCTATTTTTTTATCTGTTTTAATGACACCTCTTAAGTCTAATAGAGTTCTGGCAGGTTTTATAACCACCTCGTTTCCTTTCCTGACAAACAAAACAAAATCACTCGGCCGTATATTCAATTTTTCCCTGATCTTCTTTGGTATGGTGACCTGCCCCTTTATTGTAACCTTTGCCTTTGCTTGCATTACATACCTCCAATATTAAACAAAAGTAATACTTGGCCGATAATGTAATACATTATTTTCTGTATGTCAAGGTCTCCCCTAAAAAGCATAAACACCAATTGTTTGAATGAGTTATTTGCTTACTTATGGACATCCCGCAAGTCCTCGCAAGTCCCGCACATTCAAACAGGCAACACCAAATCCCAATAAGCTGCTGATCGGTCATCAAGAATGCCTGGTAGGCGATTATTCAAGGCATGACGAAACTGCTGGTCGGTAAAGTATCGGCGCATAACCGGAATATCAGTATCCAGGCAATATTGCATGAAGTACACAAGAAAGCGGTCAACATCACGGACCACCTTTTCCGGTGACTCAAACCAGTTTACGCGCCGGGCTATTTGTTTAAGTTCGTCTTTCATTATAACAATGATGGATCCAATTCGATATTTTTTCCTATAATTGTTATAGGTTCTATTTTGGGCACATTGGAGAGATTGCAATCTTTCACCATATTGGTCAAATCATGTTTAATTTTATCAGGTAATGTCATAACATTCCCATCCTGAAAGTAGGATAAAGACTTCAAGGTCAAGATTGCGTTGTATTGCTGACCGTAAATTGCCCGCGCAGCACCGATACCATACTCCAAAGTTAGATCGGAGTTATTAATGATTGCATGAATGTCAATATAGTCTTTAGCTTCCACGCGTTGACTTACGGTGGCGCACTTCATACCCAACAGATCTACCAAAGAAGCCACTAAAATACCATTATCTGCTGTATCCGGCGGGTTAATTTGTCCAAGCTTCAGGCCGCCAAAAAAACTCAACTTAACCGGAATATCGAAACCTGTGACCTGCATTAATACGGTCAATGTACTACGACT
>JACNIG010000306.1 GCA_014383215.1 Candidatus Desulfatibia vada
AGAATTCCTACTACGGCCCCGGTCATACAGGTGGCCAGCGTACCGCCGACAATGGACCGCAGGCCCAGGGCTACGATTTCATCGCGTCTTTCCGGCGCCATCGTGCCCATGCCGCCGATCATGATCCCCAGGCTCCCCGGGTTGGCAAACCCGCACATGGCATATGTCATGATCAATATGCTTTTAGGGCTCAGGGTGCCTGGGGCCAGGCGGCTCATATCCAGGTAGGCCAGAAATTCGTTCAGGATGGTCTTGGTTCCCATCAAGGCGCCGGCTGCGGGAGCCTCCTGCCAGGGGATACCCATGAGCCAAACCACCGGCGCCATAACCAGCCCCAGCAGTCTTTGCAGCGACACCGGCAGACCTCCGACGTCCGGCAGCAGACCAAGGATCAGATTGACAAGATGGACCAGAGCCACAAGTACGATCAGCATGGCAATAATATTTACGAGCAGCTGGACACCCTGTATGGTCCCTTTGGTGATGGCGTCCATGGCGCTTAAGGCCGGTTCCGGAGACGTCAGCTCACCGGAGGTCGGTTCGCCGGTTTCGGGTATCATAATTTTCGAGATCGTGACGGCCGCCGGTACGCTGATGATGGAAGCGGTCAGAATGTGGCCCATGATATCGGGAATGACGCTGCTCAGGATACTGGCGTACAGTACCATGACCGTTCCGGCGATGGTTGCCATGCCGGTGGTCATCAGCGTAAAGATTTCGCTGCGGGTCATATCCGTAAGATAGGGACGGATAAAAAGGGGTGATTCCACCATCCCCACAAAGATATTGGCGGATACGCCTAATCCCTCGGCACCGCCCAGCCTCATGGTCTTCTGCAAAGACCAGGAAAAGGCTTTGACCACCAGCGGCAGAATTTTCCAGTAAAACAGAAGTGCTGAAAGAGCACTGATAACCAGAATCAGGGGCAGGGCACGAAAGGCCAGAATAAAGCTGGCACCCGGATATTTTTCGGCAAAAGGCAGCTCGGCACCTCCCAGGTAACCGAACACCATGGATGTACCGGCGGCGGTCGATTCTTCCAGGGACAAGACCAGCCGGTTTAATGATATGAAAAAATCCCTGAAGACAGGCAGTTTTAACAGAATGAACGCCACTGCCAATTGGATGGCGATTCCGGCCAACACAGTGGTGATACGAACCCGGAGCCGATTCTCACTGATCAGCCAGGCAACTCCTGCAAAAACCACCAAACCTGCAATACTTTGTACGACCATATGTCTTAACCTATAATACGTAAAGAATCCTGGCCCAGAGGACCAAATTTTTCAGGACAAAACAAATTCTATCTATAGCAATTCCCGGCGTCATCAACAACCCCAACCAACCAAAAAAACGACAAAATTTTTTGTGTCTTCGTGTCTTGGTGGCAAAGTAAATTTAGTTTTTTGCTTCAATTTAGATGAAGACGGGCTCGCTGTTGCAGTTCAACTGTTGATATAGTATGGTTTTGTTATGAAAAAAACCGTAGCCTTTACAAAAAACGCCGTAAATATCTTTTTTCATATTCTAACTCAATGCAACCTAAAGTGTAAACACTGCTATATCAACAGGGAGCAGCACGGAGAACAGAAGCTGTCAATAGAGACCATCAAAGCGTGGCTCGAGGTGTTTGCCCGTAAGAACAAAACAGCCAATGTAATCTTCCTGGGCGGAGAGCCTACAATGCATCCTGATCTGCCGGCTGCCGTAAAATCAGCCAAAAAGATCGGGTACAGCTCCATTACCGTGGATACCAATGGATACCTCTTTCATGATATCCTGTCAAAAGTCGCTCCCGATGAGATCGATTACTTCAGTTTCAGCTTAGATGGTGCCACGCGCAAAACAAACGATATGATTCGGGGCTATGAATCTTATGATAAATGTATCGCCGGCATCCGCAAGGCCGTACAGGCCGGTTTTTCAACGAGTCTTATCTACACGGTAAGCACGTTGAATATCCATGAACTTGACAAAATTCCGCTTTTGCTTAAAGATTTGGGAGCAAATCGTTTTTTCATCCAGGTTATCGGCCTGAGGGGAGAATCTGTCAAAACCGGACAGGAGAAGCTCCAAGTTTTACGCTCACAGTGGTTAAAGATAATTCCTGCTGTGGCCCAAAAGATTGCCGGATTAGGTATAACGGTTTCATATCCGAAAGTTTTTTTAAGTTCCGATGAGATTTTCGAGTGCGCCGGCACCGTGGCCGAAAATTATTTCATTTTCCCAAACGGACGGGTATATCGGTGCCCTTTGTGTGAAGACTTTCCCTTACACAGCATGGCTATACAGAACAACATGCTTGTCAAAACCCCTAAGATAAATGAGGTCGATTTATTCGAGCTGAACATCCCTGAAGGGTGTGTGATGAATAAACTTATTCAGCCGGGCAATTTGAGCTACAACCAGAATGGTGAGCCGGAATACAAAATTGCCTGCTGCATGCTCAAAGAAGAAATTAGTCCGTAAAAAAGGATGAAAGGAAGCTGATATGGAATGCCCGCATTGTGTAAGTTTAACCAGTAAAGTGGTCGATTCAAGGCTAACCAGCGATAGGGTTTCCATTCGTCGCCGGCGGGAATGTTTGCTCTGCTTGGAAAGATTTACGACTTATGAATCCACGGAAGAGCACATGCTTCCTGTTTTGATAAAAAAGAAAGTCGGACACGGATCGACGAAAAGGAGCTTAAAGACACTTCTGCCGTTTATATCAGAGACCTTAAAAGACTTATCTAATGAGACTAAAAAGCTCGTAGCGCAGGTGGACAAACTTGAAAGGTCTCAATCGGCTGCCGGGGCGTTATCAAAAAAGAAAGCATCGCCGCAGAAACCTGTTGTCCGTAAAACAGCCGCTTTAACTACCACGGATGTAGTCCTCAAAATTATTCGGCGCTATAAAAAGGGGGTCGGAATCTCAACCTTAAAGGCCAAGACAGGATTTGACGACAAAAAACTCAGCAATGCTGTTCACAGGGCCGTTAAGCAAGGTAAAATTAAACGTGTTGGGAGGGGTGTTTATATCATGTCGTGATGGTTTCTTAAAAAGAAAAACTTCTTTTTTACGAACATTTTAGGTTTTCTGAATTAGGAACACATGCAAACTATACGCAAGCAAATGATCGGGCTTTTGGAAAAAGAGGAGATGAGCGCCAGGGAAATATCCCAGGCAGTGCAGATCCGGGAAAAAGAGGTGTATGAGCATCTTGCTCACATTGGACGTACTGTAAATACAAAAAGAAAAAAACTTGTGATCACTCCTTCCCAATGTTTGGAGTGCGGCTATGTTTTTAAAAATCGTAAACGTTATACACGCCCGAGCCGCTGCCCCCATTGCAAAAATGAGCACAT
>JACNIG010000083.1 GCA_014383215.1 Candidatus Desulfatibia vada
TTGGTACGCTGACCGGTGGAACTTTTGAATTCAAGCCGGTCGGATTCGCCTGAAGCAACGATCTTTTTTAATTCTCGTAAATTCATAATTCGTTTTGAACCGTAAGTTGACAAAAACCGCAATGGTTTTAATATTTTTCTTAGCGATCTTCGCGCTTTGCGGTGAGCTTGTTATTTTTCCCCTGTAACAGCTTTTTTCTCAGCCAGGAGTTTGCCGAATTTACCGTAATTTACTTTAACCCCATCATCCAAGTCTAAAGATATTTTCATGTCTGCGTGATGCCTGAGTTCTTCGTCAAATTTGGACAACTCAATTTGTTTCTTTTTCAGCTTGTCGATCTCTTTTTGAAATTTGTTTTTAGCGGATGCGGTGGAGGCTGCATCTTTTTCATTTTGTAAAAACTCCAATCGGGAGCTGAAATTTCTCTGTAGCGGCGTTACATAGGTGCTTCTCATTCTTGACAATGTGGACTCGTTGTACCTGTGCAGGTAAACCAGGCATTCAAAGGCTTTTTGCTTGCCGCTGGAAAACAGCCAGTAGATCGGGCGGTTTTTATAGGTTTTGCGGTGATCTTTAAAAAAGCCGGCGCTCAAGTATCTTCGAATGGTTTCGATGGGTGTTTCGTTTTGTTTAGGTTTAAGGCAATCGGCAACAAACTTGAGGTTTTCATCAAGGGTTTCTGGCGGCCAGGTCACTTTCAGAAATTCGACAAATCGGTTGGTGGCGTCATCGGCGAACCATTCCTGATCCATGATGGGAATGATGCCGTCATCATCGGCGGGAAATTTGGAATGTTGATTGTTGATTGTTGATTGTTGATTGTCAAACGATGAATAAATTTGGTCAAAATCCTTGTTCTCGCTGTGCGCGTAAATGAGTCCTGGATGGTCTAAACTATAGCGGCCCATCATGCAGCCGGTGGCGTAGGAGATGAGTTCCTTGATGGTATCGGTTTGGAGCAGGGTTTCCAGTTCTTCTTCGGTTTTGTTACCGCCATAGCGATAATGAGGATTGCAGGTCAGGGTGATTTCGGATAGTGGTACATCTGGCGTCAGTTCATCCTGAAGACCGTAGGTGTCAATGAAGATGGAGTTATTATCCCTTTCCAGGTTGCGCATTTCCTGCGTCATTTGATCCCAAAGCAGCCGGACCATGGTGTAGGTTTCCTTCAACGTTGGTTTCTGATTGTCAGGCTGAAGAAGGGATGAACTGCTGAATTCCAATGAGACTTCAGCATGATCCCAGTCTTTCTGAGAAATATCCACAATCTTTCGAATGAAATGTGTTTCTTTATCAGGGAAGCAAATGGGAAATATTCTTACATTCTCATTGTTTAGGTTGATGCTTGGATTTATGCAATTAGTGATGTTTTCTATCACTTTGGAGTTACAAATGCCGAGATATGTGAAGACATCTTTATCGCAGAATGCCGTTCTAACAGAGTTTCCAAAGAGATAGCTTTTTGGCGAAATTCTAAAAGAGTTTTTCGAGGAAGTCACTAATTTCCAGTTAAGACCTTCACGAAAATAATACTTTGGGTTTCTTAATCTATAATTGTTACCAGGAAGGTTTTTGATATCTTTACCTTCATCTTTCAGGTTTACAACAGATAGCAATGAGCCATACCATTTTCTAAATTCCCCACCACCTGTTATTGGAATCCACTTTCTATTGACCCTTACCATTTCATCATGATCTTTTAACCCTCTGCCAATATCAGAATAGTCAACTTCATGCCAAAGCCTTACAAACTTCTCGTCATTGCCGGTCAAAACTCCTGATTTTATCTCAGATAATTTTGCGAACGGAATACCCTTTTGAAACGCTTTCCGTACATCCTTACTTACCCAATAGGCAATAGGGTTTCCCGGAATTTTCCGAAAATCCTTAATTGACGCAAAATGGATATTGCTGGAAAAGAACCTCTCCTTTAGTTGATGATTGCTTGCGACATTTCCTTGTTTCTCAAAAAGCCTTTTGTAGATTCCCATGAAATCGTCAGAATTATTCTTTCTCAAGACAAAAGCACAGCTACCAAAATCAGGACCCCAAACTCCTCGGCCATTATGCACAAGGCTTTCTATAACAACAGTTTCAAATAGCATTCCTCTCAATTCCTCATAGGACGAGAGAAACATCCAGGTGGGGATGGTTATCATTGATATATACCCATTTACACGGCAAATCGAACAGCATTGGCTCATAAAGCATGTATAGAAATCACTCTTGCAATCTTTATAGAAAGTGTTGATATATTCTTTGAGTCTGAGATTAAAGAAATTTGCCCCCATATACGGTGGATTGGTCACGACACAATCATACTTTCGTGCCAGAACTTGCGCCTGTTTCACCAGGGCTGCTAAATTCTGGACATCGCTTTGCAAAATCCATTTACCAATCTTATCATCAACGGTCTTTCCAACGCTTTCCATTCTTTGAACAAGGTGATCCGGCACAGTGATCAGAGAGCCGAAAGTTTTGCCTTTTTCAAACAGTGAAACAATTTCGTTTAAATCGCTCCGTATGGTTTTATATTCATCTCCTTTAAAAAATAGCTCGATATTTCTTGCATCTGACGGCTGTACCTCTTGAATTGACATTACATTCAGCTTCAGATAATCCCGACCCAATATCCGCCGATCATCCTCCCTTGCTTTCATTAAGACCGCAAAACAAGCAAGCTGTGCCGCCCGATCACAAATATCCAGCCCAAAAATATTTTTTCCCAGAATCAACCTCGGGATATCCCGTGTTCGATACCCCCGTTCCAGATAAATTTCCTTAAACACATCATACGCTTCAACCAGTATATGCCCAGACCCACCAGCAGGATCTAAAAATGTGATTTCTTCAGGATTCAATTCCTTTGGAGTTATTGCATCAAGCTGCTCCTGAACATCCGGCTCCTGCTCAGCAGGTTCAATATAATATTCCATCTTATCCCGCAGTGAAGAATCCGGATAAGTCGCCAGCCACATCCGACCAAGGGTGTTCTGGACCATATATTTAACGATCCAGTTGGGCGTAAATAATTGTGTGGCTGCCGGTATATCCTCGCTTTTTACAACCTTGCCAATGACCTCATCTTTACGCTCGGAAATATAAAACTGATAGATCCATCCAATGATTTCCACATCGTTCCAGTCCGACGCGTCTATCTCAGTGACCATTTTCCGTATGGGAGAATCAGAATGAAGCAGATTGTCGGGAAGTAACAACTCAGTCTCGTTGTCAATCCTGTCAAATAAGAACGGCATGGATTTATGCAGGTCGTTACATTGTGCAAGCATCAAAAGGCGGTATAACTCATTATCCTTAGTACCGGCCAACTTTAGTTCGACCACCTTCTCCTTATCAAGACCCTGAAATACAACATCAGCGGCATGCTCCAAAATCTCCGGAATGGCCGAACCCCCATTGTTGCTTAAAACTCGATACCCATGTTCCAGGTAATCGTGAATTTCCATATACCTAAGGGCAACAAACCGGTTAAACCAGGTGTAGGCACAAGCCCGCATGACCATAATAAAACCATCTCTTTTAACGCGGCCCACCAGCTTTTCCCGCAATTCACCTTCGTTCTTCGGAAAAGCGCGCTCACCAACAATGGCCATATCTCCCTTAAACGCTATCGGTTCGATATGATCATCGGAAAAAATGCCGTAGATATTGGCCCTTTCGGTTACGGACTTTAAAAAATCCCGGCGCGCCTGAATGGCATATGCCTTGATCCTGGATGTGTTCATCTATAAGCCTTTATGAGCTGGATTTCTGCCTATTCGATTCGGATTCGGATATTATTGTTCACGGCTTCCAAGAGCGTATCTTTCACTTTATTCACAAACGCATCCACATCCTCCACCGTCTCTATATAGGCTTTTTGTTTCAAGTCGGCCGGTTTAATCGTTTTGATTGGTTTTGGTTTTTGATCAGGATCTTTTTGGGGTTCAAACGCATCATCAATGGATTCCAATGCTTCTTCAAACAGTTCCTGGGCGTCATTTACACTGTATGTGATGATCTGGGGAATGCTGTATTCAGTCAGGATTTTCTTTTTGATCTCCTGTAAGGGGTATAATGATTGGTTGCTGAAATCAGGATCAGCGTTGTGTTGTTTAAGCAAGGTGGAAATTTGGCCGATTTTCTTTTCGACCTCTTGAGAGGCAGATTCACGCTTATTATCGATCAACGCATTATTAACAGTCTCAACTTTTGATACCAGATCATTCACATCCTTTAACATGCCATAGGGCTTTGGAGCACTCAAAATATGAGACATCCTCTGCATCGCCTTGTCGGCATCCATATCCTTTTCAAGAGCACTCTGGTTGGGTTGGAACCTTCCCATTGCATTTCGCAAGGTTTCCCAAGTGCTTTTTTGATTCGTATAAAAATCCTTTAATTCATAAAGATCATCGGAAGTATCTTTAAGATCCTCCTTTTTAGCGTTGAACCCTTTGACAAGCTCATAGGAATCATAAATCTTGAGCAGCGTGTTTGCAGTGGTAATACAATCATCTATTTCTCTTTTACCCGGATAGTTTCCCGTGTCCGCCAGCGGTTTGAATTTCTCAAGTGTCTGAACCCAATTGTTCAAACCATCTCTAAGAAATCGCGCTAACTGGTCCTGGCCGTCCGGAGCGATGGAGCCAAATAGTTCCTTACCTATAACTTGAGCTTTCTGGGTATCGGCCTTGGAGAGGTTGGTGCGTTTAACGATTTTCACATTTTTCCACTGCGGTGTCTTGGTCAGGGGGGCGATAGCGTCCTTGGGTTTAATCTTGGTACCATCCAATACCAGGCTTATATTTCCGGACATGAACAGCTTTGCAATTAGAATAACAACCTGCAGGTCTCCCCACCCATAAGGACGCTTGGCAAAATGACGCACCAGATCGGATAGGATGATTGCCTGGTTACTGGCCGTTTTAAGGTCAATAAAGGTTCTGATCTCCTTGATATCTGAAGGTTCGGCCTTCTCGAAATCCATCACCAGCTGCTGCTGGGTGATATCATCAGACTGGAGGATCTGTTTGATCTCCTTGAGGGGTTCGTCAAATTGTATGGTCAGATAACTATATTTGCTGAAAACATTTTGGATCAGGTGGTCAAAGGCCTCATCCAAAGCTTTGGAGGTCGTTTGACCTTTTATTTCGAGCCCCTTACCCAGGGCATAATAATCCGCCTGTGTAAGCATTGTATCCACCATATCAGTCAGACGGTCTTTTCGGCTTCGATTTTCATCAGCCCTGTCCCTGAGAATCTGTTTCAAATTGGTGGAAGCAGACGCATCACTCTTGTCATTGATATATTTATCGGTCTGGAGATAGATGCGAATTTCGGCAATCAGGTCCTTGTCGTCGGGCAGTTTAGCGATGACATGACCGACTTTATTGGCGCTGTACAGATTGCATTTTGCAGGAATAAAAAGGTTGTATTCATCGTGCAGAGGACTGATGATTTCAAGACCAAGTTCGTCTTTCAGTTCCTTTCCCCAAACACGGTCATCGCAAATTCGATTAAAGGGGTAATCGTTTTTATAGGGTATGTAGCGATGCTTGGTTTTTCCTTTCAGGATGTCATCAAAAATGATTTCACCTAAAAATTGAGATTCAGCAGCAGACGGTATCGCCACATTCTTAATCTCACGCGAAACTTCCCGTTCATCATTGGTCAGGAAAAAGTAAAGATCGCCATTGCGGTTGATAAGATTCTGTTTTTCAAGACGCTCGAGGGATGCTTCAATTTTTTGTTTTAAACTTATCCGGTCTGCATCCACCTGATCGATGCAAAGAGTCACCATGTTATCCACATTGGGCTTTATCAGCTCCACATACCGGATCAGGAACAATGTTTGTAGCAGGCAAAGGTCAAAGGGCATTTCCAAGCTGGGATTGTCCTTGGCGTTATTGATGCTCAGCATGACCGCTGTATCCAGAAAATTCTCAATACAAGGAAAAAATTCATAAAGCGGGACCAGGGCACCGGTATCTCTGGAGGAAAGGCTGATGGCTGCAGATTGAAAAGCATCGAGCATAGAACGCTCACCACGGGCCAGATGTAAACCAGTGGCACCGGCTTTACGGATGGATTCGAAAATGTTTTGCACAAGCTGGAAATGAAATGGTGTGAAAGGATAGTTGGCTTTAAACACCTTTGCGTTACTGAAATTTTTCAGGGTGGTACTGTCATGGGAAAAACTGAGCTGACTCTTTAAGATATCGCCTTTCTCTTTAAACAGGTCATCTAGTTCACTTTCCGCTGCTTCTGTTTTTTCAAGGAGCCGGGTTTGAATGACTTCGTCTGTATTGGAACTGGACAAAGATATTCTGGTGTTAAAGCGACCCTGAATCTTGGAAAAGTCATTGGCCCTGGATGCTTTGATGTCCCCGAGGATCGCATCAATATCTTCCTGAGAAGTGACCAGCACCCAGACCTGACCGTTGCAGATACGCCCCAGATCCTCCACAATGGTCTGTAAATTCAACATCAGGTGGGTGTCGCTACCGATGAATTGACCGATTTCATCGACCAAAAAAACGATCCGGTGGCTTTTTGAGCAGGAATCCAGATATTCTTTTACCCGCTTTGCAAAATTCTCAACGGTAAGATTGAATTCCTTTTCAGACCTTTCAAACCAGTCGCTTGCAGCCTGGGTGCTTTTCCCCAATACTATGGACAGTGCTTCGACAATTTCATCCTTGTAGAACGAATATGCATCGCGTTCATCTACCCATTTCGAGCCCTGCAGTTCGAAGAATTTTGCTTTAAATTCTTCATATTTGCCCTTTTTAGTGATGTATCTTTCAATTTCTGCCAGCTGCAAAGATTCACTGCTAAATCCCTGACTTTCGTTAAATACGCGCCAGAAGGTAGATAGTACCGCTGACCGTCCATCACTGGAATCGGCCTTGCTATCGATATTGAACAAGATGATGTCTGTATCGATTCCGGCGACCCGCTTCAAATCCCCGAGCAGCATAGGGTCACTGATTTTATCGTTAAAAAAATCGACCGCCTTCTTTGCGGTCCTTGTTTCGGGATTGACAGTATTAAGATTACCAAGCAAATAAGACAGGACCTTGATAAAGTGAGATTTTCCTGATCCAAAAAAACCGGACACCCAGACACCGATACGACTCGTTATGACAGGATCGTGGGCATTATCAATTGCAGTCAGATAAGCTGCAATGAACTTGCGTAGATGCCGGTCCAATTCACGCGTAACAACGTATTCATCCAGTTCTTGCCAAACGATGGCTTCATCTAACTGATCCGCTTTGACAACGCCGTTAATGGGACGTGAAATGTCCTTTTCAAAAATATCTTTAATTTGCATGGCATATTCCTCAATGAGATGGACTCAGACCACCTGCCGATCCAAGATTCTTCCAAATTTGATTTTACATTCTAAACAACCAACTGGAATGCTCTGTAATAATTAGTCTCTTTAAGCTTTCCGAACAGCCTTAACCCTTGACCCGTGTAGATCCCGGGATAAAACATGACCAAGGGTGTATCTTCCATTAATGCGTGAAGGTTATTAAGAAGATTGTGACTTCTCAACAAGGGAAAAGCGCTGCCGACACCTGATACTATAACAAGGTCATTCTCTTGGGGCTGGGCTTCTTCTACAAAGGCTTTGGCGATCTTTTCCGCCCCCAAAGGACCTTTCAAAACCTTCAATAATTCCTGGTCGCCTTTTTGTTGTTGAATTTGAAGGGCTCGATCTAACAACGTTCTCTTTTTCAGGTAATTAATAATCAGTTCGAATAAATTGATATGGGTAAACTTCAAGTCGGGCTTCTTTTTGGGAAGCTGACGTATTATAAACTGTATATGGTCCCTTACCTCCAGTTCATATTCAGGAGGATAGTCGAAAATATAAAATCCGATTTCATTTCCCAGACCGGCATTGCTCAGCAGCTCGCTCGATATCAAACGATCAATAATCTTATCCAATCTGCTTTTAAAAGATAGCATACCAGTTCCTTGCTATTGGGTTGCCTGCATGCAACGCAAAACATAGTCCTCTGAATTTCGAGTTAAATACTTTTTGATCTTTGGTAAAACGGTAACGGATTGTATCTGTCCTGACCGTGTCTCGTCGATATAGTTAGATTCTGTTAAAATCCGAAATACGATCTGTTTAAGTTTTGATCGTGTTGATTCTGTCCATTTAAGCATCTGTGGGTCAGCTTGACTACATGTTTCAAAGAAATATTTCCAGTCTTTCACATTTATTTCAGGCTTGAACGTCCTCCAGTGTTCATGGACAATCTGGCCCAGGAAATCTCCAAGAAGCCTGCTGTGTTTAATTGCTGCGGCTAAAAGGGCCTGAATAGATTCGTCGCTTCCACCCTTGTGGACCAGTTCCCATAAGTCAGGTTTCATTAGGATTAGCCTGTTTTTAATCAGGCGGGCTTGCCTCTTAGCAGCTACCGGGCTGCGCTTTTGGAGGATATTCTCGATGACTATCGCATGATCCCATTGTTTTTCATCAACCCCTTTTAACAACAGCTGAGCAATTTTACGGCTTTCGGCAATAAGAAGCGACCCGGCAACGATATCACCGGAATATTTGATTTTATTATTATATGTGGTTTTCAATTTCATTCTTACTCTTGAAATGATAATAGAGCAACGGATCGCTTACCTGGTTCTCATATTGAGAATTATTATGTCCCCCTGAACATCCCTCTCCCGCTATACGTTGTGTCGACATTCGATGCCTTAAAATACAGGATGTCTCAATCCAGCATCCCCAAAAATTTAAGATTGCGTTTCAACAGCATCACCTCGACTACAGCCTCCATACAGGAAAAACCCTGAAATATCAAATAAAGCTTATGAATAGTTATTGCGCTGGTCTCGATCAGCTTCCATCTTTTTCTCAAGCTTCCTTCGCTCCTTTTCCTCCTCAGAAAATTCCTCTGACATGCCCCCGATTATGGCGATCTCTTCCCATCCGATGTCGATACCGTTGTCCTCTTGTTCTGAATCATCCTGGATCTCAGCATTTAACCCGTCATCATAGAAATCACCTTCGGAATCATCATCCATAAATTCATCTCCGTCAAAGCCATCATCGAAATCACCGTCATCAAAAAAAATCATCATCCATTTTATATACCTCCTTGGTTTTTGAATCATTTTCGTTTGTTAATGCCAAACATCAAAACAGCATCAATTGCGCTGACACCGGCCTGTCTTTACGATTTTACAATGACAGCAAATCGTTATATCGGCTCTTGACAGATTGTAATAATCCTGCATCTGCCATACTGTAAAATCCTTCGCCTACAATAATGTGATCATGCAGCGTAACGTCTATGCTGGCCAGTGCCATTGCCGTTTTGACAGTTATGGCCTTATCTTCAGCGGATGGTTCCGTACAGCCGGATGGATGATTGTGCGCAATCACGATTGCCGATGATTTGAGCGCGATAATCCGCTTAATCAACTCACGGGGGTAAATTGCTGAAGATGAAATGGTACCGGAAAACATCTTTTCAATGGCGAGTATTCTGTTTTTGGCATTAAGAAAGATACAGTAGACAAATTCCACATCATCTTTCTCAGCAAACAAGGGCTTCATCACGTTGTAAACCTCACGTGAATTCGAAAGTGTCTGTCCTTGTGATGTTTCCTTAACCATCGATACAAAGTGCCCTGATTTAAGGTCTTTCCAGAAGGTTGATGGATTATTCATTTTTCTCCTCCATAAAATAGCAACCTCCATGGAATGAACTCCCAGAGGGGTTATGGTTGGTTGATTGTTGGGAAATAGCGGTTGTTATCTGGTTATAATGTCGATCAATTCCTCGATGTGCCCTGCTGCGATGAATTCTTTACAATAATGAGGCCGAGGGGCATTCTTGATTTCATTCTTCAGATAACGGATGATATTACGCAAAGCACGGTCAGCGGTTATACCGCCCTGTTTTGAAAGAAACCGCAGCTTGTCCTGAAGTGAGACCAGATGGTTTATACCTTTCGGGAATAATCGGCTCTGTAGATGGAAGAGTGCAATTCAAAAAGAAAATTAAAGGAAGTAAAAATGAACCTGGAGAAATCGGCGAAAAATTAGCAAATGATTTACTGCAAACCGGGGCAAGGGAAATATTGGATGAGATATACAAAACCGTACGTTCAACCAATCCGGTTAAAAAATAATTGAAATATTAAGAAAAAAATTATAGTTTTATCTGACAAGCATTAATATTGGAACTTAAAGGGAGGCTTTGATGACTGATTTAAAAAATGATTTGTTCTTACGCGCCTGCAAACGCTTGCCGGTTGAAAGAACCCCAATTTGGGTTATGCGTCAAGCGGGTCGGTATTTGCCGGAATACAGGGCGGTGCGCCAAAATTTCGACTTTCTTACCATGTGCAAAACTCCTGAACTTGTAGCCGAAGTAACATTGCAACCGATCGATTTAATCGGGGTTGATGCGGCCATTATTTTTTCTGATATTCTCGTAATTCCCGAGGCAATGGGCATGCATCTTGAAATGCACGAAGGCAGGGGCCCTGTGTTTCCACGTCCAATTAGAAATGAAGAGGACGCCAAGAACCTTAGTAAAATTGATCCCACTGTCGATTTGAAGTATGTGCTTGATGCTGTGGCCCTGACAAAAAAGGAGTTAAACCGACGGGTTCCATTGATAGGTTTCAGCGGTTCGCCCTGGACGTTATTAGCATATATGGTTGAAGGCCAGGGATCCAAGAATTTTTCAAAGGTAAAGCATTTAATCTATAATAACCCCAAACTGGCCCACAGCCTTTTAGATAAAATTGCCGATGCCGCCGCAGCTTATTTATGTGCAAAGATTGAAGCCGGTGTGGACGCTGTTCAAATATTTGATACCTGGGGCGGACTGCTTTCTCAAGATGATTTTGAAGAGTTTTCTTTACAATACATTCGCAAAATAATCTCTCAGGTAAAAGGAAAAGACGTACCCGTTATTATGTTTGCAAAAGGGGTGCACTTTCATCTGGAAAACCTTGCTGCAAGCGGCGCTGACGTATTAGGCCTGGACTGGACCATGAATATAGGTGATGT
This sequence comes from Candidatus Desulfatibia vada, assembly GCA_014383215.1. Lineage (GTDB taxonomy): Bacteria > Desulfobacterota > Desulfobacteria > Desulfobacterales > UBA11574 > Desulfatibia_A > Desulfatibia_A vada. The sequence continues at coordinate 11,066 of JACNIG010000083.1, forward strand.
CAGGAAAAAGGTTGGAGATAAAGTTGCCCTGCAAGGGAACCTGGACCCAACAGTTCTTTATGCCGGTCATGAAAAGATAAGAGATGAAGCCGGAAAAATTTTAAAATCATTTGGCAAGGGAAGCGGGCATATTTTCAATCTTGGTCACGGGATACTGCCCGATGTCCCCCCCGAAAACCTCAAAGCTTTGGTCGATTTTGTTAAAGCTGAGAGTGTTCGTTATCACCTAAATGATACAAAAGCGCAGCCTTAATTAGTATCGGAGTCGTGGATTTTTTGCTGTGGAATCGCTCCATGGATAATCATATCTTAAACCGTGTGAACTCGTGTATAAAGGCTCGTAGAGAAAGAACAGAGGCATTCATATTTCAAAGGTCTCGGGAGAAAGATTGTGTTCGACATAGATATCGCTTTAATAAAGAAATATGACAAACCGGGGCCGCGCTATACCAGCTATCCTACCGCGCCACATTTCAATGAATCGTTTACACATGAAAATTATCTTGATGAGGTAATCAAGACCAATCAGGGGCAGGGTCTGCCTGATTTGTCGTTGTATTTTCATCTGCCATTTTGCGACACACTCTGTTATTTCTGCGGTTGTAATATGATAGTAACCAGCAACAGAGAGAGAATCAAAAGGTATATTGATTACTTAAAGTGTGAGATAGACTTGCTGAGGAGACACATTGCATCAGAAAGAAAAATAGTCCAACTGCACTGGGGCGGAGGCACGCCCACTCATTTGAACCCGGATGAAATCGTTGATTTAAGTTCCTACATTAATGCCGGTTTTGACCTGCATGCTGATGTGGAGGCCGGATGTGAAATTGATCCCCGGGAATTGACCAAAGACCATCTTATCGCCTTGAGAAAAGGCGGTTTTAATCGCATCAGCATGGGGGTGCAGGATTTTAACGAAAAGGTTCAAAAAGCGGTTAACCGGATACAACCGGAAGATTTGACCAGAAAAGTTATCGACTGGGTGCGTGAATTGGGATTTGACAGCATTAATCTTGATTTAATGTACGGGTTGCCTTTCCAATCTGCCAAGACTTTTGAAAAGACGGTTGATACCATTATTGATGTTGATCCTGACAGAATTGCACTATTTAATTTTGCATACGTTCCCTGGATGAAAAAACATCAGAAGGTAATTCGCCTCCAAGATTTACCCGTTCCCGAAGAAAAACTTGACATTCTAAAGATGTCAACTGAAAAACTTACAGGTGCAGGTTACGTGTTTATCGGTATGGATCATTTTGCCAAGCCCGATGACGAACTCACGCTGGCGCTGAATGAGAAAAAGCTTTACAGAAACTTTCAGGGCTACAGCACCCATGCCGGTGCGGATGTTTATGCCATGGGAATTACCAGCATTAGCCAGTTTGGGCGCATTTATGCCCAGAACATCAGGAAAGAGAAAGAGTATCATGCTGCCCTTGACGGGGGCATTCTACCGATAGCCAAAGGATGTTACTTGAGTGATGATGACCTTTTGCGCCGGCGTGTTATCACTAAATTAATGTGTGACTTTGAACTGGACTTTGCTTCAATCGAAAAGGAATTTGACATAGATTTTGAGACATACTTTGATTGGGGGCTGAACAATCTCAATGCGATGATGGCTGATAATCTCCTGTCCGTTGAAAACAGGATGTTAAAAGTTACCAGGATGGGCCGGCTGTTGATCAGAAACATAGCGATGAATTTTGACGGTTATATTGAAAGGAAAGAGGATAGTGCGCGGTATTCAAGAACCGTCTAACCCAAGGGAAACTATTATCATAGTCGCCAAGCTTTGAACCAATAAACCTTATTATGCCTAAATATGCGGTAGTTCTTTTTAATCTGGGTGGGCCGGACTCTTTGGAGGCCGTAGAGCCCTTTTTATTCAATCTGTTTAGCGATCATGATATTTTTAAGATACCGGTTGGGCAAAAAATATTTGCAAAGATAATGTCCGGCCTGCGTGCACCAAAAGTAAGAAAAAAGTACCAACAAATCGGAGGGAAATCTCCTATAAATGAATGGACGGAATTGCAGCGATCGATGCTTGAAGAGGAACTGCAAAAAATAGTTGGCAACGTTGAAGTATATACGGCCATGCGCTATTGGAAGCCGGCAATAAAGGATGTCGCTGAAACGATATCAAAAAAAAACCTGGACATGATAGCACTGCTTCCCCTTTATCCCCATTACTCAATAACTACTACCGGCTCTTCATTTAATGAATGGAGAAGAGTTTATCGGGGAGACACCGGCAGGCTAAAGTATGTTTATGACTATTTTGACAACCCCCAATATATATCGGCTTTAAATGAAAGAATTGATGAGACGATGATGCGCTTTCCTGAAGATGTGCGCGACGACATTCAAATAGTGTTCAGCGCTCATGGTACGCCTAAAAGCCTGGCCGAAAAAGGAGATCCTTATCCAAAGCAAATAAAAGCAACCGTTGAGAGTGTCATGCAAGCGCGTAATTTTTCGCATGAATATCATTTGTGCTTTCAAAGCAAGGTCGGTCCTGCTAAATGGCTTGAGCCTTCAACCGATAAAATGATTAAAGATCTGGCAGTTAAAAGAAAAAGACAATTACTGATTGTTCCGATAAGTTTTGTGTCCGATCACATTGAAACCTTGTTTGAGTTAGACGTTGAATACAGAATTATTGCCGATAAAAAAAACATCGAAAATTATATTGTCATGCAAGGACTGAACGATTCCAAAGTATTTGTGGCAGCATTGAAGGAGTTAGCTGTTCAAGCTCTTCAGCCCTAATTGTGCCAAAACACAATTAGGGAATCCTCGACATTCGCTCAATCAGAATTATAGTAAAGAATATTAATGATCAAAACCTATAGAGTAAATGGATAAAGGCACAATTAAAATTGCGATTTTGGGCGCGGGTATATCAGGGCTTGCAACGGCCTTTTGGTTACATAAGGACGGGTTTGACGTAACGGTTTTAGAGTCAAAAAATGAACCGGGCGGTTCAATCGTCACCAGGCACAAAGATGGATTCCTGATAGATTATGGGCCCAACAGCGGCTTGGAAACCACGCCATTGATCGGAAAGATAGTTGCGGCGGTAGGACTTGAAGACGAAATGATCTATGCTGACGAAAAGGCTAACAAAAGATATATTTTAAGAAATAATCAGCTGCATGCCCTGCCCACAAGTCCGACTGCTTTTTTGAAAACCAAATTGTTTACACCAAAAGCCAAATTGCGTCTTTTGGCTGAACCATTTTTGGGCAAATCTGAAGAAGGATATTACCAAAGCATTTCTGAATTTGTAAAAAGACGATTGGGGCAGGAATTTCTTGATTATGCCATAAATCCTTTTGTTGCCGGAGTTTTTGCAGGTAATCCTGAAAATCTTAGCGTTAAATCAGCTTTCCCCAAGTTATACCGGCTGGAAGAATTGTATGGAGGTTTGTTCAAAGGGCTGGTTTTAGGTGCAAGGGAAAGGAAGATACGGGCGGAACAATCCAAACAAAGCGCCAGGATGTTTTCATTCAAAAAAGGGATGCAGGCTTTGCCGGAAGCAATTGCCGGCAAATTAGGCGATAAAATCAAATACAACTGCAATGTTGAAAAAGTGGTAAAATCAGCAACAAAACATAAAGTTATGTACAAGCATGCCGATAAATCAAAAGAAATTGTTACGGATATAATACTATCTACGGTTCCGGCGTATCAGGCTGCTGCTGTTTTTGATGATAAGGAGAATACATTAATTAACCATTTTAATAAAATTTATTATCCTCCCGTAAAAGTGCTGTATTTAGGATTCCGGCGAGAGACTGTCGGTCGGCCGCTGGACGGATTCGGGTTTTTAATTCCGGAAAAAGAAAACAAAAGGTTTTTGGGTTCCATCTGGAGTTCAACAATATTCCCTTACCGGGCCAAAAATGATCTGGCGGCATTTACGTTATTTATCGGCGGCGCGCGATCTCCGGAATTGTTTGATAATGAAAATGATAAGCTGGTCGACAGTGTGATAAAAGAGTTCAAAGAAATAATGAATATTAATAGTGACCCTATATTTATTAAGGAAAAAATGTGGCCCAAAGCCATTCCACAGTACAGCCTCGGATATATCGAGCACGAAAGATACTTTGAAAAGTTTGAAGGCGACAATCCCGGCCTTTTTTTAAGCGGTAATTACCGCGGCGGGATTTCTGTGGGCGATTGTATACAGAATTCAGAGGTGACGTATAAAAAGATTTGCGAGTATATAAACCGAAAATGAGGTAAGTTCTCAAATATACTCAAACAGCACACGCTTTAAAATCTGATCGTCCATTTCGCTAATTCACCAAGCATTATGGCAAAAAACTACCCGCCTGCTTAATTAGGGTATTGAAAAGTTACAAAATTAGGAGGTATCTTCTGGACTACTTAAATAGTATATGGAAATTTTTTACGACGATCAAGCTTTCAGTTATTCTGCTGCTGTCGCTGGCAGTCACTTCGATTGTTGGAACGCTCATTCCGCAAAACGAAAGCCCGGCGGCATACTTTCAGGAATATGGAGAGTTTCTTTATAGAATCTTTGATGTTTTTGACTTTTTCGACATGTACAATTCCTGGTGGTTTCAACTGCTGATCGTTTTGCTGACCGTAAATATAGTTGTCTGTTCAATCGATCGGCTGAAGGCCACAGGGAAGATCGTTTTTGCCAAAAATCCTATTTTTAATCTTTCAAGATTCAGGAACCATGCCGACAAAGAAAGTATAGTTGACGACCGTTCACCAGAACAATTGAAAGATATCTATGAACCATTTGTATCTAAAGGTTTTGGATACATGAGGAGCGAACAGACGGACAAGGGCTTCTGTATTTTCGCCGAAAAATGGCGCTGGACCCGCCTGGGAGTTTACGGAGTGCATCTGAGTATTGTTTTACTGTTGGTTGGGAGTCTTATCGGTTCTATTTTCGGGTTTGACGGGTATGTCAACATACCGGAAGGCGAGGCGGTAAACAGCATCAGGATAAGGAATTCAGCGCAGGCAAAATCTCTCGATTTTGAGGTATTGTGTGAAGATTTTGACGTCAGTTTTTATGATTCAGGAGTACCGAAAGAATTTCGCTCCAGTTTAACCATCCTCGAGCATGGCAAACCGGTTTTAAAAAAGGATATAATTGTAAATGATCCGCTGCGTTACAAGGGGATAAATATGTTTCAATCGAGTTATGGTCCCCTTCCTCCCAAAGAAGTTACTCTAAGCTTCAAAAGCACAAAAACCGGGAAGGTATATCAAAAAAAGGTATTGATCGGTCAGCAGATCGATATCCCGGAAGCCGGGGGGAAGTTTGTTGTTAAAGATTATGACAATGCCTATAACTTCAGAGGCCGGTCCATTGGAGAAGCTTTTTCCGGAATTCTCATACCGGAGAATGGAAGGCCCATTGAAATCCTTCTTCCTGTGCGTTTCCCGGATTTTGATCAAGGGCGCAAGGGTAACGTGGCTGTTTCCGTTAGAGACTACGATCGCCGTTATTATACCGGTCTCCAGGTGACCAAGGACCCCGGTGTCTGGGTCGTTTATTCCGGATTTATTTTGCTGATCGTGGGGTGCTACATAACTTTTTTCATGTCCCATCAGCGGCTTTGCATCGATATAGTAAAGAAAGGAAAAAAGAGTATTGTCATGGTTGCAGGTACCGCCAACAAGAATAAACTTGGTGTGCCAAACCGGATAAAGAAGATTTCTGAAAAATTGACTAAGCTGGCGTAGAAGTGCAACTTCTCAATAAGTTAGGGTTTAGAAAATCGTCGGGCTTCAGAATTTTTCAAAAAAGGCGCTATCAAATACGCTATCTAAGGGTGACCAAATATTTATGATTTGTCAAATTATTCGAGAAGTTGTAAAACGTTTCGGCAGCAATCATAAATATT
>JACNIG010000471.1 GCA_014383215.1 Candidatus Desulfatibia vada
AATGCTCAAAGACGAAGGGATCGAGTTCCACGGAGGGAAAGTAAAGAATTTTGAAGAAGTTCTTTTTCGATTCTCCTAGGAGGCTGTGCGGGAATGGCAATTTTTGCCAATTGCACGTAAAAAGTCAAAAATTGTCGGTTTTCGTCATTCACGCGAACGCGGGAATCCAGGAAAATTAGGGAGTTATGGACCCCCGCTTTCGCGGGGGTGACGGGATTGGAGACTTTTTACTGGTGTATCAAGGTTATAATAAGAAAAGGAGGTTACATTATGAAAGTATTAGTGACTTATTTCAGCCAGACCGGAAACACGGAAAAAATTGCCAGGTCCATGTGCGAGGAAGCATCCAGGGCCAATGAAGCCGAGCTGAAAAAACTTGAAGAGGTTGGCCCCGATGATGTGGCCGGGTACGACTTCATCTTGATCGGATCGCCGCTCCACGCCAGCAATCTGGCCGAACCGGTAAAAGAATTTTTGGGCAGCATTCAGGCGGGTTCAGCTCAAAAGATGGCTGGTTTCATTACCCATTTCGCCCCGGCCTATCCTGACCAGGCCATGGATGGATTTACAGAACCTATGAAAGCAGCATGCAAGGAAAAAGGTATTGAATACAAAGGGTGTTTTGACTGCCAGGGGGCTTTGACTGAATCCTTACACGAGATGGTAAAGAAGAAGCAGAATTTAACTGATGAGCAGTGGGCGGGTATGGTCAAACAGATGACCGGACGTCCCAACGAAGAAGATGAGGGTAAAGCCAAAGCGTTTGTAAAAGAACTTTTAAGCTGATAATCATCTTAGAACGTGGGGGATACCCTTGACTCACCTAGATTAACAGGGGTCGGTGGCGCTGATTTTCATTCTATATCGAAAGGAAGAAGTTAATCTTTTTTCAACCGTATCGTCAAACAACCCAGTTTCAGCAGATGAACTGCTGAACTGGAACGTTACTCTGATTGAAGGGTCATGGAGCTTAATAAATTCAACATAGAAAAAAGGAGGGGGAATGATGGCGGTAGACGAAAAAACATGGATATTTTATAAGGACTTACTGGGATATACTGATGAAGAGTTGGAGGAATTCAAGAAGAACCCGAATAACGAAGATGTCGTTTCCAAGGCACCCGCGCTGATGAATCGGACCATCGTATTCGAGGTGGTGGCCTCGCACGGCTGCGCCAGTCAGCACAAGGTTGGAGACAAGTTCTATTTTGACGGATCGGGTAACCTTCTCACAAAGAAAGGTCCGAAAAGAATTTGCTTGAACGCCCTGACTGCCATGGCTCCTCTAATGACCGCGGCAAACGAGTTGTTCTACGCCGGGGTGGATTCCAACGAATTGAGGTTCAAGAGAACGGCCTGTCATGATGTCGGGTTCGATTGCGGGGGCTGGGGAAGGGTGGTCTTCGAGATCGGGGTGGAAACCAAGAAAAAGGATCAGTGAAAAAGACGGTGTTGAACCGGCAGTACACACTAACATCCTGTTTTCGTGATTGAAAGCATGCTCCAAAACTGTTTTTTGGCAGTCAGGGCTTACTCAGGAATAACTTCATAATAGCTACTTCTTCACCGCGATACAGCTCTTCACTAAAAGTAGACCACCCTAAATCCTTGTAAAACTTTTCCTTATTTGGAGTAAACAAGTGAAGGGTGCTGATACCTTCATCTTTTGCTTTTCCCATAACGTGAAGAACCAACTTCGTGCCAATTCCTTTTTGCCTGTACTCCGGCGCAACAAATACGCTGGCCAGCCAGGGCGACAGTTCCAATTTGGTGTCCATGTCATGCTTAACGATTGCAGCAGATCCAGCCAGTCGGTTTCGCTCTTTGGCTATAAAGGTACAGGGAATAAGTTCTCTACCAAGATATGACTGCATTTTATCGATTCGTTTTTGTACGTTGTCATCTGGATTCAAATGAGCCCACTCATTATGATGCCAATCCGCGAGTGTTGGAATATGCTCTGGTTCTTCTTTTAAATCAAGAATATTCATTTGTGATTTTTGTCTGTCTTCCAAAAAAATGGTCTACCGACGGAACAGAAAGGAGGGCTCGGATGGGGTCAGCATGGCTGTCTCCACCTCGGCGCTGCAGTACTGCTCGAGCATTCGTGCTACCCGGTCGCGAACCGAAACTGTCCGTTTCTCACTGTCCTCGCCCAGGCCGTCGATGTTCATGACCATGGTTTCCGTTTCTTCGGTAATTCGAGTCTTAAACCCGTTTCGCCAGTTCCACCGCCGGCACATAACCTCTCGGGTTTCCACAGCCACGTAGATAATCTCTCCTGGATCAGGGTGCTCGGTTTTGTCCGGGTTATTCAGGGGCGTGAACAGCTCACTTCCCTGCGCAGGACAAAGCTCAAGGATATCCCCCGCCCGGAGCAAGTCGTCTCCGCCTACGGGCAGAACACCCCGAATAGAGTTATCGTTCATGATGGCCACGGTCTTGTTAATGAAGGGGATGGAGACGCCTGGTTTCTGAACTCGTTTCAAGAGGGCCAGGTGTGCGGGTGGGAACTTGTTGGGATTACATTTAAGTTCCCGGTAGGTTTCGTTCCAGACAGCCGTTCTTGGATCCGTTTTAAGGTCAATGGGATCCGCCGCCGCGCCGGCAATCGCCTCATTTAAAAGTGTCTCGAGTTCTTTGAAATGACCCCGATTGTTCATTTTGCGGGCGACTACGATGCCGCGTATGAAGCCCGGAAATCTGTCAAACACCCGTTTGTCTATGCGTGTCTCAGGCATGCTTTTTCTGCTCCTTCATCTTGTCCCACTCGTTTTCGACCCTGATTATTCTTTGACTATTTCTCAATACTCGCCGGCCTGATCAGATACCTGCTGCTTGCCATTTACTGCCGCGAACAGCACAACGAAAAAGTCAGCATAAAAAGGGTCAGGGAACTCCCCATTAAAATACAGAACGAAACCCGGGCCGCCAAGGACGGAACGGCGAGCCAAATTTGAAAAAATACACGATTCCAAAAGTTTATGCAAGTACCTAACCGGAAATTACTGATTTCATTTAAAAAAATATCATCGGGGTTTGCCGCTTCAAACGCTAAAGAAAGGAGTGACAAATTTGCTGCCCCATGTTACAGATACATAGCTTTGCATGGTACAGATATGTAATTTTGCAAGGAGGTATATCCTATGAAACATGGAATTTTATGCTTCACCCTTATGGCTTTCATTCTAAGCGCGTTTATTTTCTTTCCTCAAAACGCCCCGGCCCAGGAGGCCAAGGCGTTCGTCCCTGACAAAGCCCTCTGTGCCGAGATGATCCGTTTCGGGAAGCAATCGTATCAGAGGGGAAAAT
>JACNIG010000339.1 GCA_014383215.1 Candidatus Desulfatibia vada
CTGCACGCTTCAAAGATTTAACCGGGTCTTTGTCCTTTATGATCCGATTAAGCTGGGGAAGTTCTGCGTCAGATATCTTTTTAAGATGGTTCTTCTTGATCTTATCCAGATACCTCTTCGTTCCAAAAAAAAATCCATGCCGCAGGTGCTCAAAAATTTTAGCTTCTTCTTCAGAATATTTCTGAACCTTTTCACGATAGGCTTTGTAGGAATCCTTACCGTTAAATTGTGAAAGAATAAGATCCTTATTCAGCCAGTTAGCATGACTCGCTTTATAGACATAGGCACGATAACTGCTCCAGCGATAATCGGCCAAACGATTCACCAGACCGGCACGCAAAGGGTTGCGATGAATATAGCAGGAGAGTTGCATCAGGTACGCATCATTTTGAACGATAAAGCTCTTGAAACGTCCCTGAAAAAGATGGCCGCTTCGAAAATGTTTCAAATTAAATCGCCGTGTATAGGTAGTTCCCAGCCATTGCATACTTTTTGATAAGTTGGACTCATTCGTCCGAATTAACAAATGATAATGATTGCTCATTAAAACATAGGCAAATATGTCAACCTCAAATCGGCTGGACATCTCTTCTAAAACACTTAAAAAAGTTTTATAGTCATCATCGTTTAAAAATATGTCTTGGCGGTCGTTTCCTCTGGATAAAACGTGGTATAAGGCACCCTCAAATTCTATGCGTAATGGTCTGGCCATAATGAATGAATAGCATCACAAGTGATTAGCGTCAATTCACTTTAATCAAAGATCAAGGTTTGACCCCATTTGCTGCATAAAATCGATCTCGTAGATTTGATTTAATATTGTTGCCGCGGCCTGCTGGACTATTTTATCCTCCAGAGCTGTAACCCCCAATGGCCTTTTTCGGCCGTCAGGCTTGTTTATATAACTTCTCCTGACAGGTTGTGCCCTATAGCTCCCAGCATGCACACGCTCGTGCAAATCTGCTATTCGTTCAGCCAAGCCTTCTTTGTAATTATGCCAGGTCACCTCATCAACCCCGGCCGCTGCATTTTTCTTCAAATCATAGAAGCTCTTTATCAGCAACTCAGGTGTAATGTGATGAAAAAGATTATTAAATCTGGCATCCTTGTCCTGCTGAGCTTTTCTACGCACACCATAAAGACTGGTCGACGCAGCTCCCCGCCCCTGAGTGCGGACTGCGGCAGTGTTCATGATGTTCCCCTCGGTCAACGTCCTTCCCTCCACCTGCTCCGCAAAGGCTTTAACCTTCTTGTTCGCCGGCTTCTCAGGTACTATGTTGTTGTCCGACTTCCGCGAATCGTTCGTGCCAGTAGTACGGAATTTCTCCTTCACTAGCCGTTCCTCCTAACTTGAAGGTTTTGAGGAAAATTCACGGATATCCCGATTCCCGTGTAAAAGATGTCCACACATGCCAGGTTCTAAGACTCCGCCGGGTCGTTCTGCAGCTCGCATAATATCGCTGCAGCACGTATTGCCTTCCCCATCGGACCACGTGGTCGGCACCCGAGAGCTGGTGATTTCGGAGCTCGATAGCCCGCCTGCGCTTCCCTCTGTCAACGCTTCAGCCGTTGCATTACTGCAATTGCCGCATGACTCGAGGCTGGTGTGGTTTGCTAAACCTTCACCATAAGACTCTTTCATTCTCTATCCTTTACCGGTTTTAATCGGCGCTTTCGGCCCGACCCCCATTTACTGGTATGTAATATCGGTTTCCCCGCGGCATCCGTGTACTGCGCTACATTATTTTGCTTAGAAGTCCGTTTTTAACCCTAAAATCATCAGTCTAAGCCTGTAAATTCCCTCTTTTTGGGTTGTATTACATTTTTTATCAGTATGTTATCTCGGTCCGACCCAGATTACATATGTTAGTTGAACAGACCTTAGACCATCTTGATCAGACGAAAACCCAGGCAATTGCTGCGGCGTTCCGGTGAGCCGAGACTGCGTGATGCGCACCGGCAATACCAGCCTTCGCTTCCCCAGTCACCGCCCCGTAACGCCTTAGCCAACCCTGACAAAGGGCCTTCAGGAGAAATTGAAGGGCTTTGAGAATAATAATTTCTATCAAACCAGTCCTGGCACCACTCATGGACGTTTCCGTGCACATCATAAAGTCCCCATGCATTCGGCTTTAATTGGCCCGCCGGATGGGTTTCTCCTGCTGAGTTTTTATTATACCAGGCGTATTGACTTATGGTTTCAACATCAGCGCTAAAACAATAAGTACTTTTTGTTTCTGCCCTGGCTGCATATTCCCATTCAGCCTCGGTGGGCAGACGATAGGTATTTGTTTCTTCTTTGTTGTTTAGCTTGTTGATAAACGCCTGCACATCATTCCATGAAACCCTTTCCACCGGCCTTTGGTCGTCCTTGAATTCACTCGGGTTGTTTTGCATAACCTCAGACCACTGTGCTTGAGTTACCTGATATTTGCCCATATAAAATGAATTGCTGATTTTAACCATGTGCCGCGGGGTTTCATGATCTTCGGCTTGTTCAAGCTTTTTGTCTCCGCCCATTCTGAATGAACCGGCCGGTATCAAAACAAGTTGCATGCCTATGCTGTTGGTTACGGTTTCCGACATATTAATCCTCTGAAAGTTGTGTTTTTTGAAACATGCTCGCAGCGGTTTCAAGTGCCGGTCTGTGAAAGATAGTCTTAAGCTATCTGCCGGCAATGGGTTTTAAGAGTAAAAAAGATTTCGCCGGGACGGCAGAGACGCATGCGCGGCCCCCACGTACCGGTGCCGCGGCAGACGATGGCGGTCATTTGGTCGATTTGGTACCGACCTGCCAGCAGCGGATACCCCAAAGCGTATCAGATAGCTATTTGCCTATTTATGGACCGCAACTTCCGTTTCCTACAATCATCGATCACGGTTTGAGCCAGTTCCTAATTTTTTTAGGGGAATGGGGTCAAACCTTGATCCTTGACTTTAACTGATCGTATTTTCGCCTTATTTCAGACTGTTTCAATGTTTTTGATCTGAAAATATTTGCCCTGCGGCTAACCGCAGAGTAGGTTAGGCCGAACAACTCCCCGATTTGTTTGTTCGTATATAGACCAGTCTCCCTCATAAAATAAATCAAAATATCGCGGTCCTGAATGTCTTTTCTGGAAATTCGATCTGATTGCCTATATTTGACAACGTCGAAATTTATGGCTTTAGCGGCACTCTGCAGTGATTTTACCGGATCTCGGTCTTTTATAATCCAATTAAGCTGTGGAAGTTCTGCGTCAGATTCATTTTTAAGATGGTTTTTTTTAATCTTGTCCAAATACCTCTTCGTACCAAAAACAAGTC
>JACNIG010000143.1 GCA_014383215.1 Candidatus Desulfatibia vada
TCTCAATTAATCGGTCGATTATCGATGCTCATTCGGGCCTGTTGTGGGCTGAAAATAATCCTGACAGAGGCGCCACATTTTATTTTACCTTGCCGATTCATGAGGAGGCGTAAATGATTCCCCTCGAGGCAACCGTATTTGTAGTCGATGATGATACGTCGGTACGCACCGCGCTGAAGAGACTCATCAAATCTCTTGGTTTTAAAGTGAAAACCTTCGATTCAGCCCAAGCGTTTCTAAAACATGGACCCCATGACGGACCGGCATGTCTGGTCCTTGACATTCGCATGCCGGGGATGAGCGGGATTGAACTTCAGGAACAATTGACAAGTGCCGGGCTTGGTCTGCCGATCATCTTTATTACCGGACACGGCAACATTCCGATGAGCGTTAAGGCCATGAAGGCAGGGGCGGTGGATTTTATTGAAAAGCCCTTTGAAGACCAAAAACTAATTGACGCCATTAACATTGCCCTTAAACAAAACAAGAAATTTAGAACGGAACACGCTGAATTAAAGGATCTTCTGCGGCGAGTTGATTCGTTAACGCCGCGGGAGCATGAAGTTTTTATTCTGGTGGTATCCGGGATGTTGAACAAACAGATCGCGTTTGATTTGGGCAGGAGTGAAAAAACCATCAAAGTTCACCGTGCCCGCGTTATGGATAAGATGAAAGCCAAATCACTGGCGGATCTGGTCCGGATGGCTGAAAAGGTAACTGCGCATTAAACCAAAGTCTAATCGATATAATCCCTTTAAAATATTCTGGAATTAACCATTCCCAAAATTTATAGCGCTCAGTTTATATGGGACTAAAGTCCTATACGTATTGGACCAAGGTCCAATTGCATCCTCCTATTCTTTTCAAATATAATCCTGCCATCGTCGAGTAAAATCGATTCAGCACTCTCTATTAAAACGTTCAGACCGTCCTGTTATAACAAGAGGCAAGCTGTGACCAAGAGCGGCATAACCATTTGTGTGGTGGACGATGATCCATCGGTCTGCAAGGCATTGAGCAGATTGATAAAGTCGTCTGGATTCAGCGTAAAAACATACGGTTCCGCACAGGAATTTTTAGATGATGACCACTCTATGGGGTCTGATCTGCTGGTCCTGGACGTACGGATGCCCGGTATGAACGGATTAAAATTACAGAACCATTTGGCCGCCTCAGGCCATAAAATCCCCATTGTGTTTATAACAGCATATGAAAACGGCATGACAAAGACAAAGGCAACGGCGGCGGGGGCTGTGGCTTTTTTTCAAAAGCCGTTCGATGAAAAGGATTTATTGGGAGCCATTTACAAAGGGCTTAACCTAACCTGAAGATGAATTATGGATTCTACCCTAGTTTCTCTGTGAAAGACAGGAGTCGACCCATGAAATATAAACGCAAGATAATGCTTTTGTTAATGATTATCTCTATGGCAGTGGGGTTTATCCTTTTCCCGCAAACAGGGCAGTCATCCGAGCCGCTTGTTATCGGTGTTCCGCATTCGGAAAAATTTCCCTATGCGGCCATGATGAAAAATTCGTTTGAAATGGCGCTGGCGGTGATCAACAAGGAAGGCGGAATAAAGGGCCGGCCGTTAAAACTTGTTTACGCCGATGACCAGGGAAAACTGAAAGCCGGGGAAAGGATCATCGCAGAACTGGTAAAGAAAACCGGGGCAATTATGCTGGTCGGTGCTTATCAGAGCAGCAACACCGTGTATATGGCCAGGGTCGCCGACAAGTTAAACCGGCCCTTTCTGATCAGCACCGCAGCCGATGACAGGGTCACCCAAAGGAAATGGCGCAATGTCTACCGGCTGAATGCCCCGGCCAGCGAATATGCCAAAGGGCTGGAAGATTTTCTGCTGAAAAAGATCAAACCAAAATCCATGGCCATCGTCTATGAAAACAGCCCTTACGGCACCGGCGGGGCGATGAGGATGATGTGGTTTTGCCGGGAGAACAACATTGATATCAGCGCCATCGAACCCTATCACAAGGAAAGGCTGCGGCCGGATTATTTCCAGCGTATTACGGATCGATTGAAAAAAGAGCCCCCTGATGTGATCTATATGGTTTCATACCTCAAAGATGCGGCCTTGCTGGTCAAAACGATTCGAGAAGCAAAGATCAATTCACTGCTATTGGGAGGTGCCGGAGGTTTTACCCACAAAAAATTTATTAACACGGCCGGGAAACTCGCCAATAATCTGTTGACCGCAACGCTGTGGACCCACCAGTTACAGTATCCCGGGACAAAAGCATACTACGATCAATACATCAAAAAGTATTCCATACCGCCGGATTATCACGGGGCCGAAGCCTATTCAGCCCTGCTCGTGGCCGCGGATGTTTTAAAGAGGGCTGAATCGTTTAGCCCCGAAAGTATACGGGCGGCATTGGACAACACAGACATGATGACCCTTTTCGGCCCTGTGAAGTTTAAATCTTATGGTAAGTTCCAGCGGCAGAACAGCCTCCCCACGCAGGTCCTGCAGATCATTAACGGGAATTTCGAGTGCGTCTGGCCTGAAGACCTTGCAACCGCAGCGTTTATTGCGCCCCCTGCTTGGAGGGGTTCGGATTAATTGACAACCTACGCTTTTTAATCGTTTAAAAGGAGGAAACTACAATGAGAAACAAACTCTTTACCCTTATCATCGGGATCTGCGCGTTTTCAATGATCATCTTTGCGTTTTCCACGGATTCGTTTGCTCGCAAAAAAAGAGTTATTTTTGGCGGTGGACCGGCCGGCGGAACCTTTCAGGTGGTTGCAAACGCTATCCAGGTATATAAGCCGGTCAAAGCGGCAAAAGAATTATCCGTAAAGGCCCAAACATCGGCGGGCTCTGTCGAAAATTTAAGGAAAACCAACGCCGGCAGACAGCAAATGAGCGTGGTCTATTCCGGTCATGTGTGGCTGGGCCGCAACGGCAAGATGAAAAACGATCCCAAAAAATACGAAAATGTTCTGGCCGTTGCCTGGTTATACGGCGCTCCGGCTCAATTGGTGGTCCAGGCCAAAGCCGGGATCAAGAGCGTAAAAGACCTGGCCGGCAAGAAAGTGGGGGTCGGCAACGCCGGTTCCGGGGCTTTTGCCAACTGCGAGCTGTTCTTTTCCCATATGGGCGTCTGGGACAAGATCGAGCGCAATGCCATGGGCTACAATGATGCCGCCGCCGCTTTCGGCAACAACCAGCTGGATGCCTTCTGGCTGTTCACGGCCTTTCCCAGCGGTGCAGTGATCATGGCGGCCCAGACCAACGACATCGCCCTCGTCAACCTGGATGCAGACGCCGAAACTTCGGGATTCTATAAAAAGTATCCTTATTTTTCAAGACTTGCGGTTCCGGCCAAAACTTACAAAGGCGTCGATTATGACTCACCCTCATTCCAGGACAGCGCGCTGTGGGTGGCAAATTCAAAGGTCCCTGCTGACGTGGTTTACAAGCTGCTTTCCCTTATTTACACGGATGAGGGACTTAAGCACATGGTATCCCAGAAAAAAACCTTTAAACATATGAGCTTGCAAACAGGCGCCGGCAACATCGTCACACCGTTTCATCCCGGTGCCGAAAAGTTCTGGAAAGAAAAAGGGATGCTGAAATAAACCCAAGGGATTGAGGGGTTACGTTAAATTTTTTCTAATTCCTCAATTCCACCCTTTATCAATCTATGCATTCATTAATCCTAAAGATAGGCAGGTAAAAAAGTGTACGACAAATTAAATAAAATAGAAAAAGTGATTTTTGATGTATTGTCCGTGAGTCTGGTCCTTTTTTACTCCTATTCGGCCGTTTGGAAACCGGCGTCTACCCAGTATCACCGGGGGATATACGTCATTATAACCTATATCCTCGTCTTTCTCACGTACAAATCAAAGCATAAAATTATGAGAATTGTCGACTATGTGCTGATATTCCTTTCCATTTTCAGCATAGGATACTGGATCCTCAATTTTGAAGTCATTAACTACCGCACCGGCGCGGAGACACCCTTTGACATGGCTGTCGCCATTGTCGGGGTTCTCATCGGCATCGAGCTGGCCCGGCGGGTGGTGGGCAACGCCTTTGTTATTATGGGGGTGCTGCTGCTGGTTTACGGGGTCTATGGTGAATATGCGCCCGAGCTTTTTTCACATGCGGGCGATACCTTTCAGGGTGTGTGCACCAGTATTTTCTACAAGAGCGACGGTGTGTTCGGCATCATGGCCAATGTTCTGGCCACCTATGTTATTCTGTTTGTTCTTTTTGGTGCTTTTTTAGAAAAATGCGGCGCCCAAAGATTTTTCGTCGATTTTCCCCTGGCCGCCGTGGGTCACAAAACCGGCGGACCCGGCAAAGTTGCCGTTATCGCCAGCGGCCTCTTCGGCTCCATTTCAGGCAGCGCCATCGCCAACGTGGTATCAACGGGCGCCTTTACGATTCCCATGATGAAAAAAGCCGGATTTCGCCCCCATATTGCCGGCGGCATTGAGCCGGCAGCCTCCATCTCGGGCATGTTCATGCCGCCCATTATGGGTGCCGGCGGTTTTATTATGGCCGAACTCACCGGCGTTCCCTATTCCAGAATCATGCTGGTCGCCCTATTCCCGGCCTTGATGTACGTCTTCAGTGTTTATCAAATGGTGCACTGGGAAGCAAAAATGCACAACATCAGGGGCGAGAAAAGCGAACATCCGGCCATGGAGATTCTAAAAGCCCAGTGGTACTACACCCTGCCGCTTGTTGCGATCACGATTCTGATGCTGATGGGCTATTCGCCGGGGTTTTCAGCGATTTTGGGCATTGTCAGCTGCATCGTCGTCAGCTGGTTCAGAATGGATACGCGCATCGATCTGAAAGGCTTTGTGAAAGCCTCCCGGGCCGGTACGGAAAGCAGCCTCAAGATCGGCGCCACCGTGGGCGTTATCGGCATTATCATCGGCGTGCTCACCTTCAGCGGATTGGTGCTCACCTTTGCCGACATCGTCATCGAACTTGCCGGCGGATCGCTGATTTTAACGATTTTCCTGATTGCGCTGGCATCCCTGGTGCTGGGAATGGGTGTTCCGGTCACCGCAGCCTACCTGATTACAGCGGTTGTGGCCGTGCCGGCCTTGATCCATCTCGGTGTAAACGAGTTGGCGGCCCACATGATCGTGTACTGGCTGTCACAGGATTCCAATATCACGCCGCCGGTATGTATCGCCGCCTTTGCTGGCGCCACCATTGCCGAGGCCAATATGTGGCGGACCGCCTTTGCTTCGTTCAAGTTTGCCAAATTCCTGTATCTGGGACCGTTTTTGTTCGGCTACGTGCCGGCCTTTTCGCTGGACGGCAGCCACGTGGACATCGTTAAGGCATTTATACTTATCATTATCGGCACATATGCTTATTCCTGGATTATGAGCGGCATTTGGATAAAAAATATAAAAGGGGTTTTCAAAAAGGCTCCGGCAGTTTGAATAAAATCATGAGGCAATTTTGTATAGCGCGGTAATTCCGATTGGAGAGTAGAAAATCAGAGGACCTGTTTGTCTCTGAAACATCCAGGCACAAAGAAAAAATGACGCGTTATTTCTGATGAATTCTTGTTTATTGCGTGAGGCAGGACAATGACACTTCCAAAAGTTAAAATAAAGCGAATACTTTTTGCAACCGACCTTTCTGAAAATGCCCGCTATGCGTTTGCTTATGCTGTAAGCCTGGCCAATCTTTATGGAGCCGGCATAACCTTTTTGCATGCGTTGACTGAAACCCCGGAAGCTGTGGATAAGGGGGTCATCGGGCATATCGGAGCCGAGCGCTGGGAGGCAATCAAAAAGCAGCACTATCAGGAGGCCAAAGAAACCCTTACCGGAAAGAAAAGAGATTATGTGCCCATCAAAGAGGTGCTGGATCAATTCTGTGAGGACACCAAAGCGAGTCATGCGGATCAAGATTTTGTCACGGATGAGATTATCGTGAAAAGGGGAAATCCGGTAGAGGAGATTTTGGCGCAGGCTGAAAAAAGAGACTGCGATCTCATTGTAATGGGTACTCAAGGGCACGGGCTGCTTGAGGATATTTTTCTGGGCAGTACAGCCCGGCGGGTGATCCGGCGATCCAAAAAGCCTGTCCTGGTGGTCCGGTTGCCTGAAGAAGAAATCGAATAGGTTCCTTTCGACATGGTTGTAATTTCTAAAGAAAACCGCTTCATAAATTACATATACAATACAAAAAGGAGACTCTGATGGCAGAAGAAAAAGAGAAAAAGACCGAGGAAGCCAAACTCGAGGATGAGAGCAAAAAGAAAGGAAAAAAAGAAAGGCGCCAAAGACAAGAAAAAAATAAAAGCTAAAAAAACAAAAAAAGGAAAAAAACAGAAAAAATCAAAATGACCACTCGGTCAGCATGTAACCGGACTTCTCTGCTATTACCCTAATTGAGCGATAGCTCAATTAGGGTTTAATTTATAGAAAGGAGTATCCTGAAGAATGCCTGATATCAAAAAACTATTTAGGGCTGTCATGAACTAGATGGAGAGCCTTTTGTTTGAGATATTCAAAGACGTCGGGTCCTTGGGCGTCGGCCTGCTCCTTTTGCGATGTTACCTTATGGACGAATTCAATTTTTTCCTTGTCAAAACTGCCAACCTGCCGGTCGATTAAATTCAAAGAGTTGTGGATCAGGCTGTAAATGACCATGGGACCGAAGACAACTTCTTTGCTCTCTTTGCGGCTCAAAACGCCGAATCCTTTATGATGACTTATTTGAAAGGCTTTGGGGGCCGGTGCGTACCCCAGGATTTCGGCAAAAAGTTCCAGTGATTCGATAACGCCGTCGGCATAGTCACGTTCCAGAGAGGCGCAGCCGTCTGTGACAATTTCGTCAAGATCGGACGCGTCAAAGCTAAGATCCAGCATCTCGATACATTCTTGCTGAATGGTTTTGACCGAAGCTTCCTTTTTGCTGATGACCACATCGCTGTCATTTAATATTTTGAAAACATTGCGGATGCTTATCATCTCTTTAACCGTGGGGCTTTTGCGCAAGGCCACGTCTTCGACAAAGGTGTTGTAGATGGCCAGATCATTGTCTAACACCAGAATGTTGGTCTGTGCGGCAGCGGCATCTTGCAAATATAGATCAAGATCCCGCTCTTTTCTATGGGTATAAGTACTCATTTCAAGCAGGCTGCGCATGATATTCTTATCTGTCTTGCGGTCGCTGTCCGGCGGTCCGATGGTTGCGATTACCTCTCTTGCCAGGCGGTTGATTTTGATTTTTTTTAAAAGATTTTCTTTAAAAGACATCGCTACCCCCTATTTAATATTTACCACAGTGACATGGCTATGTAAACCACACCGTCAAATCATCGTATTGGTCGCTTGACCAAAGTGCTATCATTATGTATAAAGACATTTTACCGCATTCCGTACTAAAAGGAACCTTCCCTGTTTAGTTAACACGGCCACCTCACTTTTTGGTACAAAATAAAAACAAAATATAGATTAACGTCGCCCGGGGAAAATACTGTTCGACGGATGGGGAATATTTTTTAAAAAAGGATAAATCATGAGTGAATATGTAAAACTTGAATTTGAGGGGAAAATTTATCAGTTCCCGATTGTTACAGGTACCGAAGGTGAAAAGGCCATCGACATATCGGAACTGCGCTCCAGTACCGGATTGATTACCCTCGATCCGGGCTATGCCAACACCGGCAGCTGTGCAAGTTCCATTACCTTTATGGATGGGGAAAAAGGCATTTTACGCTATCGCGGTATTCCCATTGAACAATTAGCCGAGCATTCCAGTTTTATCGAGACCGCCTACCTGCTAATCAACGGCAAGTTGCCCACCGGAGAAGAACTCAAGCAGATTTCGATTCTGTTCAATGATCATTCCCTGGTACATGAGGATATGCAGATTTTTTATCAGAATTTCCCCCGGGGTGCGCACCCCATGGGCATCCTTTCATCCATGGCAAACGCTTTAAGAAGTTTCTATCCCGAACTGCAGACCATCGAAGAAGAGATCAACATTACCGTTATCAGGCTGCTCTCCAAGGTGCGCACCATGGCGGCCATGTCATACAAGATCTCCAGAGGTCACAAGGTCGTTTATCCTCGTCCCGATTACAAATACCCGGCTAATTTTCTGCACATGATGTTTGATACGCCGGTCAAGCCTTATGAGATCAATGAAACCCTAGTGAGAGCATTAGACGTTTTTTGGATTCTGCATGCCGATCATGAGCAGAACTGTTCGACTTCCACCGTAAGGCTGGTGGGCAGCGGCAGGGTCAATCTTTACGCTGCTATTTCAGCCGGGATATCCGCCCTCTGGGGGCCGTTGCACGGTGGCGCCAACCAGGCCGTGATTGACATGCTGAAAGAGATTCAAAAAGACGGCGGCAATCATCAGCGGGCCGTTGAAAAGGCCAAAGACAAAAAAGACCCCTTCCGGCTTATGGGTTTCGGCCACCGGGTTTACAAGGCCTATGATCCCCGTGCTAAATTAATTAAAAAAATGTGCGACAAGATCCTTAAAGAGCTTGATATCAGTGATCCGTTGTTAGACCTGGCCAAGGAACTGGAAGAAGTCGCCTTAACGGATGATTATTTTATTGAAAAGAATCTTTATCCCAACGTCGACTTTTACAGCGGCATTGTGCTGCGGGCCATGGGAATTCCCACCAACATGTTTACGGTCATGTTTGCTATCGGCAGGCTGCCCGGATGGATCGCGCAATGGAAAGAGAGCATGGACGATCCCATGTGGAAACTCGGACGGCCGCGTCAGGTTTATACCGGACCTTCTATTACGGATTATATCCCCATTGATCAACGCTGATCCGGATTTTTCATGAACGTCATAGATACCAGGCTTAGAAGCTTGCTGCAGCGGCTCAACCTGAGTGCAGCGGTCAAGCCGGCAAATCTGCATGAGGAAAGAGAAGCCTTTTTGCATCCTCGTTTTCCGCACAGGAGAAAATCTCCTGTGTTTCAATATGAAAACTCCCCTTTAAAATATGCCGGTTTTGATCCGGTTTTACCTCTTGAGACCCTCGATGCTCCCGCTGAAGTCGTTGAAATCTATCAGCAGAAGCAGCACGAACTAGGCCTTACGAAAGAGATGTTTGCTGCGGTCGGCCGCGACAAGTTTACCCGGCGTGCCATTGAAATTTTTGGTGCTCCAACCGCTGAGGATGCCGGAAAAGCCCGTGAAGTACTAGTGAAGTTCGCCCATGTTACCCCCCTGGAACCAAGCAGCTCCGCAGGAGAATTTGCTAAAATACTAAAGACTCGTTTAGAGGAACTTGGTATTTCTATGAACATTACGCTGCTCTCTTCCATGGCCACAAGGATTTCGGTAGACGCCGCCTCCGGCACAATCTGTCTGAACAAGAAGGCCTTGTTTGCACCGCAACAGATACAGCGCCTTTTAGTACATGAAGTCGACGCCCACGCTGTTCGCATTCACAACGGCTCTTGTCTGCCGTGGGGCATTTTCTCCATGGGCACGGCCGGATACAGGGAAGCCGAAGAGGGGCTGGCAGTCTACCTGGAACACCGTTCCGGGCACCTCTATCCTTTCCAAAAGAAGATATATGCAGGACGCTGCCTGGCGGTATACCTCTCGCTGTCAGCCGGTTTTGCAGAAGTCTTTGAAGAGCTGCGGGACTATTTTGATGAAAAGACGGCCTATGCTATCGTTGAGCGGATAAAAAGGGGGCTGTGCGACACTGCCCATGCAGGTGCGCTTACCAAGGAATTCCATTATTTTACCGGTCCCGATAAGATTAGGTCGTATCTTCACAAGGGGAACGACATTTCAATGCTTATGGGTGGGAAAATTGCTTTCAAACATGTACAAGTAATGGCAAAGCTGGTACAAGACGGTTTTGTAGATACATCGAAATGGGTTTTCCCGTTGGAAATGAAAGATGATAAAAAATCTGTACCAGTTGAAAGATGCCTTAAGTAAATATCAGGGGACCTGGGCCTGGGTGGGCCAGAGGGGCATTGATGCCTATACAGTGCTTGACTTTGTTCCCGTAGAAGCGGTGTTCTGTTGCGACTTTGGTGCGGAGTATGCCGGTCTCTGGGCCGCGGAGCGCCTGTTTTCCGTTGAAAAGAATCTCAAAAGACGGGAAAACTGGGGGAACCGAGACCTTGAAAAACTGTGGGAAGGGTCGCTCCGCAAACGGATCGAAAGGTACATTGACACTGTCAATACTCCCATCTACACAGTCTGCTACCGTTCCCTTGCGGCTTTAGAAAAAGACAGGCGCTTTTGTGTTCTGGCGCCCCCCCTGGAGCTTAAAGATCTGTTTGACGACAAGTTGCGACAACTGCAACTGTTCTCCCGGCTGGGTGTAAAGACCCCGGCGACCCTGGTCTGCCGGCTGAATGAAACAACCTTTGCAGAGGCCGGCGCACACCTGGACGGCCCCTTTGTCGTGCAGCCCCCGGTGGGCTCTTCCGGGGAAAATACTTACTTTGTAAGCAGTGAGGCCGCATTCGAAGGCGTCATGGATACCCTTGACCCCGGGCAATGGGTAAAGCTGTCCAAATACATACCGGTGCCGTCTTTAAACGGGCACTGTATCGTACTGCGTACAAATTCAGGACTACGTTCCATTGCTGTCTGCCCATCGGTTCAGATTGTGGGTACCCGCGGATGCACCAATCGGGCTGAAATTTACTGCGGGAATGATTTTTCAGCCGCCGGCAGGGTACCCGAATATGTGATAGAGGAAATCTGCACCATTATGGAAAAGGTAGGTCTTTACATGGGCAGCAAAGGCTTTCTGGGAATCTTTGGCATGGATTTCCTCTTAAACGGTGACGAGGTCCTGGCACTGGAGATCAACCCGCGGTTCCAGGGGTCAACCATGCTGCTCTCTTTACTGCAGGCAGACCGGGGAGAATTACCTCTGGCAGCGCTGCATGTGATGCAGTTCATGGGCCTTATGGAAGCATTCTCTGCGGAGTTCTTAGAGCAACTTAAAAGGATGTACCGGGCCCCGTATGCAGGCGCCCACTTGATTATCCACAGCTTAAAAGACAAGCCCTTTTGTATGGAACACGATTTGAAAGCGGGCATTCATACCCTTGCAGACAACGCCGTCGAATGGGTGCGAAGCGGAACAACCTACCGCGACGTGGAAAGCCCCGATGAATGGTGTATCCTGGGCAATTTGCCCCTGCAGTCGACGGAAATCCGTCACGAAGCCCGTTTGGCCATGATACAAACAAACGCAAGTATTCTTGACGATAATTTGCAACAATTAGGGTCCTATGCCGCGGCTTTTGTAAAAGCACTTCAGAGCCGCTGTTAGATGAACCCTTTTGATTGATGATTGTTGATTGAAGGTATTTTTTCAATTCTATAAAAAAATAGAGCGCAGCGATTCCACAAATCATCAATCATCAATCAAAAGGGCGCAGCGATTCCACAAATCACAAATCATCAATCATCAATTGGTATGGAGGTAGTGCATGAAACAATCTGCGTTGGAAACTAACGACATAAAACGACTTGTAGAGCTGTACACGCTGGGCCACGAGGGGCCCGCAAATGAGGCCCCTTTTTATCTGCACGCCCTGGGATTTGACGGTGAACCGGGCCAATTAGGAGCAGAGCTGATCTTGGCCTTCAACAAGTCGGCGCAAGCAGACCAGGAACTTTCAAAATACGCTTTGGATCTTCCGCCGGCCGTCCATTTTCCCGATACTGTGGTCCTGATTGATGCCTCCAATGACCGGCTTCCAACCGGCCTTGAATCCTTTCGGGTGCTTAAGGATGAAATCGCCCGGTCGGGTATCAAAGCCCGTTGTTTATTAGTGAACACAAGGCCGGAACTGATGGAAGCCGTGAATGAGAACCCCGGCTCCACCCTGGTTATAAGCGAGTGTGTCGACGCCGGGGCATACAACCTTGAAGTTCTGGAAAATCTAGAGCAAATGGGAGTTATTGTACTGCCCGGCCGGGTCACGGCGCCGGGGTCCATCTTCTCCAACAAGGGGTTGACCTACCAGATGCTGCAAGATGCGGGGCAAGAAGACCTGCTGGCACGGTATGTAACCGTGCCGGCCTCGCAGATGAACACATCCCGGGTGGTTGCTTCCATTTTGGATAATGTCGATAAATTTTCCGGCGAATGGAATACGCGCCGCTTCTTTGTAAAGCCGGTTACAGGCGGCAGCGGTGTGGGTGGATTCCGGATCTCGCTTACGGACGAGGGATATTTCGTTCCCGACCTTTCCAAGGTCACCGGAGATGCTCTGGAGATTCATCCCATACATCTGGATTTGGATCCTAATGATGACCGTCGGCTTGATGAGCTTTTGTGGATCTTTTCCCTGTTTTCAGCCGACCCTTACTACCGCAAACAATACATGTGGGTGAATTTGGAAACGCTCAAGGATCGCTATGGAACCGGCGACGATCGCGAGGCACTCAGGCAGCACCTTTTAAAGACCGGGGCTGTCCATACCGACGGAGCCCGAGAGCGAAGCCTGGATCGCGCCGGCATGCAGGCCAAACTTGAAGAGGCCATTCGGCGCTATGAAGAGTATTTTTCCAAGCGGTATGATCCCGTATTCTGCGAGCATATCGACTTCGGGGCCTGGGGCCTTAGAGTTCATTACCGCCTCACCGGGCGGGGCATACAATTAGAGTGCATATATGCCAGAATTTTTCAGTTGGCCCTGACCGAGGAAGGGGTCAGTTATGTCGGTTCCGACAACATTTCCAACAAGCATACCGGCGTGCTCGAGGCTGTTCGCCTTACTCCCATAAAAGAAGTCATGGTCAATACCGTCGGGGGCCATGCTGCTTTTCTGGATCTTCTCAAAAGAGGCGGCCTGGCCGCGCTGGCGCTGATCTCTACCCAGCAGCCCGATTTGCGCCGACGCATCCCGGTGCGCTGCCAGATTGACATTGCACCCATAGATGGTAAAATAGGAGAAGGCAACGCCGACACAGCGCGCGGGCAGGCCCTGGGGACGCGCTGGTCCAGTTTTACCGCCGACATGCGCGCGTGGTTCCAGGACTGCTTAAGACATTATTCACTACGCAAATCTAACAACGAGCAAAGTTGATTTGCTGGATTATCGAAGTTATAATAAATATGTTCCAATTGAGTCGCTCCGGGACAATGTCAGTTGTCAGTTGTCCTTAGTGCAGGACAGAAAATGCTGCAAATACAAACAGATGCGAAAGCACTGCCGTTGAAGCCTATGTTCAATCTAAGCATTTAAAAATGCGAAGACAACTGACCACGGACAATGGACTACGGACACTAAATGTTATTTTAATAACAGCTATAAAACCGGTTGAGGAGCATGCTTATGGATGCAATAAGTATCAATTATAAGGAATTGATGGACAACCTTTTTGACGGCGTCTGCTTTGTAGATAACAATAAAGCGATTAGATATTGGAATAAAGCCGCTGAAAATATAACCGGTTTTACGGCCGATGAAGTTTTGGGCAAAGTCTGCCAGGAGAGTATTCTGACTTTTCGTGACGATGAAGGACGCAATTTATGTGACGCTCTCTGTCCGCTTGAAAAGCCTGCCGCCGATAGTTCCGCGCGCGAAACGGAGCTGTATCTGCACCATAAAGACGGGCGCAGAATCCCGGTGGCGATCCGTATCACTCCCATCAGAGATTCTGAAGGATCGATCACCGGTGTTTTGGAATTGTTCAGTGATATCAGCTCAAAATCAGCGACTCTTTTGAAAATCAAAGAACTTGAGAAGCTTTCAATGACTGACACTCTGACCATGCTGGCCAATCGAAGATGTATTCAAATAGAACTTGAAAGCCGTTTGCAGGAACTGGCTCGATTTAACTGGCCCTTCGCCGTTCTTTACATGGATATCGATCATTTTAAGAATATAAACGATACTTACGGACATGACACCGGTGATGCGGTATTGAAAACGGTGGCTGATGCGCTTGTCGCCAGTGTCCGGCCGTTTGATCTGATGGGACGCTGGGGTGGTGAAGAATTTATCGGTATCATGCGGAATGTAGATGAAAAAGGCTTATATCATATTGGTGACAGATTGCGGCAGCTGGTTGCAGCATCGTATGTAGCCATTGATCAAAAAAAGATCAGCGTCACGGTTTCTGCGGGGGGAACCATGGCAAAAACGGATGACACCGTGGAAGAGGTTGTCAAACGGGCGGATGAGCTGATGTTTAAAAGTAAAGCGACCGGGCGCAACTGTTTGACGATCTCCGATTAATCCTTGAGAACCTCCTCTAATTTTTCCAGTAAAGCTGAAAGGTTAAACGGCTTTTGGATAAAACCTTGAGCACCTGCATCCAAGATCTGCCGGGCAGGACCATCGATGGAATATCCGCTGCAAACGATGACTTTCAGATTCGGACGAGCCTCCATGAGTTGCGGATAAACTTCCTTTCCCTCTATATCAGGCAGAATAATATCGAGCAGGGCTAAATCAATATTTTCATCATAACTTTTGGCGATATTAACTGCTTCCTGCCCGTTCACAGCCGCCAAAACATGGTAACCCAACCTTTCTAATAGTGCCCGGCTTACATCCCTGACTATTTCTTCGTCTTCAACAAGGAGGATAGTGCCACTATCTTGGGGCAGCGCTCTCTTCGGCGTTGCAGGTATTTTTGCCGGTGCTTCTATGGCAGGGAGGTAGATGCGGACCACAGTTCCTCTGCCTGCTTCAGAATATACGGAAATCCATCCATTATGGTTTTTTACGATGCCATATGCAGCAGCCATGCCAAGCCCCCGGCCAGGAGCCTTGGTGGTAAAAAACGGCTCAAATATTTTGCTTCTTATTTCATTATCCATCCCCTTGCCGTTGTCATCGACTTCGAGGCAGGCATGGTATCCGGGCTTAAGAGCTGAATGGTATTTTACAAACTCATCATCAATCTCTGCCCCTCTGATACTGATCCGAATACGACCCTCACCTTCGATAGCCTCTGATGCATTGGTCAAAATAGCGGAAAATATCATTTGCATTTGAACCGGATCGGCATTTATATTCAAAACATCTGTCAACAGATCTGTCTCTATCTTAATGCGATGATCGATACCATGCTGTATTAACGGCAGCACGTTTTCCACAAACGCATTCAATGATATGGTTTCAGCCTGATATTTGCCTCCTCGGGCATAGGCCAAAAGTTGTTCTGTCAGTTTAGTCATCCGATCAGCGGAACCCTTCATCTGCCGGATATACCCGGCCATGTTTTCATTATCCGGCAAATCCATCTCAATCAGATCAATGTTGCCGGTTATGCCGGATAAAGCATTGTTAAATTGATGGGCAATTCCGCCTGCCAGGGTATTAATGGCTTTTATCTTGTTTAGTTCAGCGGTTCGTTTTTCAACACGTTTTTCCAACTCGTCATGGGCCTTTTGCAAGGCCTCCTCGGCCTGCTTGCGCTCCTCTATCTCTTGCTTGTATTTCTCGTTTACTACAACCAGTTCGGCAGTACGTTCCTCCACCTTTTGTTCCAGTTCATCATGAACTTTTCCCAGCGCCTCTTCCGCCAGCTTACGATCGTTAATATCAATTATCGATATTCCGAGCTGGTTGAAATCTTTCTGTAAATCTTTTGCCGGGCTACAGTCCAGCTGAGCATAAAATTCAGAGCCATCCTTTTTCACAAGCTTCAGTTCGCACGTCTGTTTTTCTTTTGTTTCAATACGTTTCTGACGGTAAAAATAAAAACTATCCTGATAATCTTTTGTGATGAAACGGGAAAAAGGTTTTTGAATCAAAAGTGTTCTTTCCACGCCTAACAGGGATGCGCCAGTAAGATTTGCCTCCACAATCATTCCCTGCTTGCTGATAGTAAAATAGCCAACCGGGGCAAAGTTGTATAAATCAGAATATTTATCCCGTTGGTCTTCGAGTTCCAGTTGGGTCCGGCGCAGCTCTTCGTTCTGCATTTCCAGTTCAATCTGATGGACTCGCAGTTCATGGAGCAGACGAGTTTTTACCTCAGGTGCAAGATTCGAAAAATCTTCAGCCCCTTCCAGCCTCATTGCCAGTTTCTTTTCCGCCTGCTGGCGCAGCTTAGAAAATTTGTCTTTGGGGGTCATGTCTTTTTCCTTTGTTCCAGCACTTCCGAAGGGCGTATTGCCGTTCATCGTTACAGATTAACTTCTAAACCTTTGAACTTCTGAACCCTGAACGTCTTATTATTTGCGTCCGGTAATATCGCGTTCCGTGGTGGCTACGGCGACTGGTTTTCCATCCTCATCAATGAGCCTGGTAACCGTCAACCACACATCCAGTCGTCTGCCGTCTTTGGTGATGCGCTGGGTTTCAAACGACTCCACTTCTTCTTCTTGCAATTTCGCGATAAAGGCCAATGCTTCTTCTTGCTTGCCCTCGGGAACGATATCGCGGACATTCAATTTCAAGGCTTCGTTCTCGCTGTAGCCATACATTTTATGGGCGCCTTTGTTCCAGTGGGTGATATTGCCCTTAAAATCATGCACGGTGATGGCGTCATTGGAGTCCCTGAACACGGCGGCCAAAATTCGATCCGTCTCGCTCTCCCGCAGTATTTCCTTCGCTTCCTTCAGTTTCGTTACATCCACAAAGGTAATCACAACCCCGTCAATCACATTCTCCATGGTTCGGTAAGGCAGAATCCGCATAGCATACCAATTGCCGTCTATGTCTTGCACTTCCGCATCTTTTGTACTCAATTTGTCGAGCACTTCTTGTGAATCTTTCTCCAAATGGTCATATCTGATTTTTGAGGTGATGTCGCTGATGGACCGATCAATATCTGTTTGGATCAGATTAAATATTTTGGTCGTGCCCGGGGTAAAACGTTTAATATTAAGGTTGGTGTCTAAAAAGATGGTTCCGATTTCAGTGCTGCCGAGCAGGTTGT
>JACNIG010000186.1 GCA_014383215.1 Candidatus Desulfatibia vada
TGCCGGATATTCTTATAATTTTAGCCGGTTAGGCACACTCACAACATAATCAGACTTATCACGACTTTTTTGAATACTATGGCAACACGGAAATCGTACGAATTCGAAAGCAAAACAATACGACAATTAGGGAAGATTGGTTAAATTTTGATTCCGTTGAGGAAGCCATGGAGTACTTCAATACTGAATGTGGTGAATTCGCAGATTGCTATCGTTGAAGAGGAAGCAATGGGAGCTTACAGCAACAAAAGATGGCCTGCTCATGAAGCTTGGAAACAGGTTCTCCGAAAAAGACAAAAATTGATTTTATGCCCGCAATACAGAGAGGCCATGCATGATGAATGCATTATGGCCGTGGTGTTTGGCTTCACTGCGCCCTTGATGGAAAAAATCCTGTTATACTCTCTGCCTGTTGAGTATGAATCCGTAATAGATTTGTTTACCAGCAAAGTCGATATCACATTCAGCAAAGGAAATATCGTAATATCAAATTAAACAGGTGTAAACAATGAGTAAATGCAGCTGCAAAAATTCCGGCAAATCAACAGACAAAACCGAGAGCTGTGCTCAGAGTAAAGCAAAGAAATGCCACGGACATGAAAAAGGCCAATGCTGTGGAAAAAAAAGGGATAGTTAGTGTCCCTCCAGAAATTGGGCATTTTTGCCATTTAACAAGCTGATACTCGATACTGGATGCTGGTCGAAGATCCCGTCTTTAGCGGGGATAAAACAAGGATGGCTTCATTTTAAAATCCAGTATCCAGAAACCAGCATCCGGCATCCTTTTTTATGAAGGCAGCACATGCTGTTATAAATATTTTTTGCCATAAAAACAAGCCCGTGTATCAATAAACGATAAGAAGCAGGGTCGGCAACAGTACTGCCTTTTACCTTTCGCGCCGTTATCCGCCAACTTCTCTTGACATTAAAACCCTAATTGAGTCAAACTCAACAGAATTGTTATTCCTAAAGATATTATTCGTGCGATTTGGCCAACAACATGAATTTTGATATCGTTATACACAACGGCATCCTCGTTACAGTAAATCCTGATTTTGACATCATGGACGATGGCCTTGTCTGTGTCAAAGATGGCAAGCTAAAACAGGTGGAAGCCGGATATGGAGGTCGGCCTCTTCCCGAGGCCCGGGAGACGATTGACGCTGGGGGTGGAATAATTATGCCCGGTCTGGTCAACACGCATACCCATCTTCCCATGACGCTGTTCAGGGGGCTTGCCGATGATCTTCCCCTTACCAAATGGCTGAATGAATACATCTTTCCTGCCGAAAGAAAACATATAAGGCCTGAAACCGTCCGACTGGGTACGCTTGCAGCCTGCGCGGAGATGATACTTTCCGGAACAACGACCTGCTGTGACGGGTATTTTTATGAGGATGACGTCGCCGCAGCGGTCAGCCAAACCGGTTTGCGGGCAGTCCTGGGCCAGGGTGTAATCGATTTCCCGGCCCCGGGGGTCCCGCACCCGGTTGATAATGTTCAAAATGCCTTGAAGTTTGTCCAAAAATGGCAAGGCATATCGCCATTAATCACCCCGTCGATATTCTGCCATTCTCCCTATACCTGTTCTGAAACGACTTTAAAAAAGGCCAAGAATGCCGCATCCGCTGAAAATGTGCTTTTCCAGATTCATACCGCCGAAACCAAAAGCGAGTACGACCAGATTCAAGCACAGCAGCAGGCAACGCCGGTTAAGTATCTTGATAACATCGGCATTTTAGATAAAAACACACTGCTGGTTCATTGCGTCTGGCTGGATGATGACGACCTTGAAATTATCGGCCAAAGGCAGGCTAAAGTTTCCCATAATCCCGAAAGCAATATGAAGCTTGCTTCCGGCATTGCGCCGGTACCAAAGCTTTTAACCGCCGGCATAACGGTAGGTTTGGGCACCGACGGATGTGCCAGCAACAACGATTTAGACCTTTTTCGGGAAATGGATACAGCGGCAAAGCTGCATAAGGTACACCTTCTCGACCCAACAGTCATGGATGCCAAAACCGTCCTGAAAATGGCGACGATCGGAAGTGCCGGAGCCATCGGCCTTGAAAAAGATATCGGCTCTTTGGAAGTCGGCAAACAGGCCGATATCGTCATTATCGACACCTTCAAGCCCCACCTTGTGCCCCTGTACAATCCCGTATCCCAAATTGTCTATACTGCCCAGGGTTCAGACGTAAGAGATGTCATTGTGAATGGAAAGGTGCTTTTAAGGAATCGGAAGCTGCTGACGATCGAATTGGAAGATATTCTTAAAAAGGTGGCCGATTTCGCTGCGGTCGTTAAAGCGACATGATCGGTTCAGGTTATAGTTAGTGTCCATCCATAAATGGCCTTTTTTGCCCTGCTCGGCGTTCTCCGCGGGTTTCCGGCTGCGGCGTACAGGCGTACGCCTCACCGAAAACCCTTGCTTGTCCCGCCATAGCCCTTTTCTAAGGGCGACGGCGGATGCGGCCTTGATCAGGACAAAAATTGCTCATTTCTGAATTGGACACTATTTAGCTGACGGATGGTTGCGTTTAGGTCGGTAAGTTGTCTGAGCAAAAGTATGGTGCCACCGGTTGGGGCTGTGTTGAAAATTTCAAAATGCCCCGCTAAAACCGCATAAATTAGCTTGACATTTTTCAACAACACATTATTATTGAAGTAATCAATAAAGGCCCGTTCTTAATTGGCGAGCCGGTTTCGTTCTGAAGGCCAGATCCATTTGTCAAAACGGCAACCTCCAGTTTGGGACTATGAGAATTTTTTGTAAAGGAGTGTGTCACTATGGCTAATGGAATTGTAAAGTGGTTTAATAGCAGCAAAGGTTATGGCTTCATAGAGCAGGAAGACGGTCCGGATGTATTTGTGCATCATTCAGGCATCAATGCTGCCGGTTTCAAGACTCTCGATGAAGGCGACCGCGTTACCTTTGACATCGAGCAGGGACAAAAAGGTCCTGCCGCGGCAAATGTCACTGTGGTATAGCTTGCCATTTGTAAATTAAAAAAGGGCGTTCCTTGCGATTATACAAGGAGCGCCCTTTTTATTTTCAATGGAGCTTGACTTAATTTCAGGCTCTATTCCCCTTCGAACTCGGTTAAAGTAAACATCTTATAATTTTTTATCTTTTCCCTACCTTTCAGGTCGGGCAGTTCGACTAGAAATACACATTCAACGATTTCGCCTCCCAGTTTTTCAACCAGCCTTGTTGCTGCCGCTATAGTACCGCCGGTGGCTATCAGATCATCCACCACCAGAACCCTTTCGCCCTTTTTAATTGCATCTACATGCATCTCTACAACATTCTCACCGTATTCAAGGGTATATGACTCACTGATGGTTTTATAGGGCAACTTCCCCGCTTTTCTCACAGGAACAAAGCCGACATTAAGTTTATAGGCCAGCACCCCGCCGAAAATGAACCCCCTGGCATCAATTGCGACCACCTTATCAATCTTGATGTCCCGGTAACGTTCATAAAGCATGTCACAGGTTTTTCTAAACGCTTCAGGATCTTCCAAAAGCGTTGTAATATCCCTGAACATTACACCTTCAATCGGCCAGTGCGGCACAGTCCTGATCTTATCTTTCAAATTCATATCAATCTCCTCGCTTAATAACTAAAATCGGTATTTGAAACAGCTTTAATCAGCAGCTTTTTAACTCGATCAGCATTCTGGTGGAATACCTCCAAGATTTCTTCCCATGAAACCGGCTCCTCATCTTCCTTCCAGCAATCGTAATCGGTTGACATGGCAACAACAGCGTATGGTATTCCGGCTTCGTTTGCGAGCATCGCCTCAGTAGCTACCGACATGTTGATGATATCCCCTCCCCACATCCTAAACATCTTTGATTCTGCTTTAGTCGAAAACCTCGGCCCTTCAATGGTTATCACTGTTCCGCCATAGTGGGTTTCATAGCCCAATTCTTTTGCGGCGGCATAAAGCGCCTTGCGCAGCCCACTGTCAAAGGGCTCGGCCATGGGTGTATGCACAGCCCCGTTTTCAAATGAATCGTGAAATGTTATTTTTCGGTGTTTTGTAAAATCAATGAACTGATCAACAATCACAAAGTGGCCTCTGTCTATCTCTTCTTTAAGGCTGCCGCAGGCAGTTGTGGCAATCACATGCGTCACCCCCTGGTTTTTCAAGGCGTGGATATTGGCTCTGTAGTTGACCTGGGTCGGACTAAGCTGGTGTTTTTCTCCGTGCCTTGCAATCAGCACAACGTCAACGCCGTTAATCTGGCCGACGGACAATGCTGAAGACGGCTTCCCGTAGGGAGTCTCTACATGGATGATCTCTGCGTTGTCTAAAATTTCCGGGTCATCCAGTCCGGAACCTCCGACGATCCCTATTTTTACCATTATTATTTCTCCGCCAATTATGCTTTCCGATAATTAAACCTCAATGCGCGCAAACAAATTGAGGTTATCGTCATTGGGGTCTATAGTATACGCCAAATCTATTGTCAAATATGAAGCCGCACCAGAGTCTTTCCCTAAAAACTTCCAGGTGTCAAAGTTTTGACTGCGGCCCGATGTCATAGCGCTTTTTTACACTTCAACAAAAACACATTAAAGGTTTGATTTTACTTTAAATTACTTCCGGACGCATCCTCGTATATTCTGGCATGAATCATGCATATAATTTTAATTGCTATTGTTATTATTTTTGAAAAGGCCGTTGAATGCCGGCGGCAAAAAGAGGAACTATTATGGAAAGGTTTAGAGCCACATTAAGGCTGCCGGAGTTTCAAGTGCTGCTGTTCTGTTTCTGTTGCGTCTTATTTGGTTGGCCGCTCCTGCTCATAGTGGACCAAAAGCACAATGAAACTATCTTCATTTATCTGTTTATGGTCTGGGGCCTTATCGTTTTAGGGTTGTTTCTCATAGCCCGAAGCCTTGATTTAACCGACTCTGACGAAATCAAACATGGGAATATCAATGTTTGATCCTTTGACAGTCATCACGATTTTTCTTCTTTATATCGGTTGTCTGTTTTTAATCGCCCTATGGGTGGAGCGGAAAGCCGGCCAAGGCAAAGGTCCAGCCAATAACGCTTTTGTCTATTCTATTTCGCTGGCGGTTTATTGTACGTCATGGACCTACTACGGCAGCGTCGGCAAGGCTGCCACCTCCGGGATGCTGTTCCTTACAATCTACCTGGGACCTACGCTTGCTGTTCTCCTCTGGGGGACGGTGCTGCGCAAAATGGTGCGGATCAAAACCCGACACCATATTACCAGTATCGCCGATTTTATCTCGGCGCGTTATGATAAATCCCAGACCCTTGCCGCAATCGCAACGGTGGTTGCCCTTGTGGGCATCACGCCGTATATCGCGCTGCAGTTAAAGGCTGTTTTTTCCACCTTCGCCATCATTACTGCCCACAGCGGCCCAGCCACCTCCTGGGTTGAACGCCATGTGGATTTCATTGTCGTCGGATTGATGATTGTCTTCACCATAATTTTTGGTGTAAGACGGCTAGACTCCACCGAGCGTCACCAGGGCATGATCACGGCGCTGGCTGCGGAATGCCTGGTCAAGCTGATAGCTTTTCTGGCGGCAGGAATCTTTGTCACCTACTTTATGTACGACGGTTTCACAGATATTTTCCAACGCTTGTCCGCAAGCCCTTTTCGAAAATTGCTTAGCATTGGCGGGCGCGAAGCTCCCTCCTACCTCACGTGGACCACTTACATGATCCTGGCTATGTCCGCCGTAATGTTTCTACCGCGACAGTTCCATGTCGCCGTGGTGGAAAACTCGGATGAGAAGCATATCCGGACCGCCATGTGGCTCTTCCCTCTCTACATGTTCTTGATAAATATCTTTGTATTTCCCATTGCCCTGGGCGGTTTGTTGAAAGGCCATCCAGCACAGGGAGCCGATACCTTCGTCCTCGCACTACCCCTTTATTACGGCAAACCGTGGCTGGCCATGCTGGTCTTTATCGGTGGATTCTCCGCGGCCACAGGGATGATTATGATCAGCTCGATGACCCTGTCGACCATGGTTACCAACCATCTCATGCTGCCGCTGGTGAGATGGGTCGGGTGGTTGTCTTTTTTGCGCAGACACCTTTTGAAGATCAGATGGGTCGCCGTGGCAGCTGTCCTTATGCTCGGCTACTGGTTTGAACAACAGGTCGGCAAGTCCTATATGCTGGTCAACATCGGGATGATCTCCTTTGCTTCCGTGCTGCAGTTTGCCCCGGTCATTTTAGGAGGAATTTTTTGGGATCGGGGAAACAAAGCCGGTGCTCTTTTGGGTCTGAGTGCCGGTTTTTTGGTCTGGTTTTACACCCTGTTGCTCCCGTCTTTTGTCAAGAGCGGCTGGATATCGATCAGCCTGCTTGAGGCCGGACCCTGGGGGATAACGTTTTTGAAACCCGAACATCTATTCGGACTGGTGGGGCTTGATCCGATAAGTCACGCTGTTTTTTGGACAATGCTTTTCAATCTTGGTCTTTATGT
This sequence comes from Candidatus Desulfatibia vada, assembly GCA_014383215.1. Classification (GTDB taxonomy): domain Bacteria; phylum Desulfobacterota; class Desulfobacteria; order Desulfobacterales; family UBA11574; genus Desulfatibia_A; species Desulfatibia_A vada. Next base: position 6,487 of record JACNIG010000186.1, read on the forward strand.
ACTCGGTTCGCTCTATTTTAAGCAAAGCAAAGATGAGCAAAGCCTGGCAGAAGAATTCGTAGGCGTACTGGCCGCCAGATCTGTTTTAAAGCCGCTGCTGCATGGAGAAGCCTATATAGATTTGCAGGAAAAAAGAGGGGAGATAGAGACTCTGCTGCAACAGTACTTTTCCTTTGCAAAGGCTGAAGCCGTTACCCGTGAGTGCCTTCGTGCGGTTGGCATCGAAGGTGAAAGCCATATTTCCATCAGCACGTTGGCTGAGCTCCACAGCAGAGTCGAAAAACGATTGGCCGGTTCCATCGGAACAGCAGCAGCCCATGAGGCCATGAGAGAGGGAACGATTTTTACCGCCAGGGAATCCAGGGAGCTTTCGGAAGTCTATGGCGAAATTCTATTCAACCTCAAAGTGACCCCCAAAGAACTCAGAAAGAAGATCAATTGTTATAAGGAAAGGGAGGCCCTTCTGACCCTCCATGCCGATGAGTTGAAAGAAAAGGTGAAAGAACGCAATGAGCAAATTGCCCAGCGCGAGCTGGTGGAAGAGGAATTGAAAAAACACCGCGAACACCTTGAAGAGCTGGTGGAAGAGCGTACAGCCAAATTGAAGATAACAAATGAAAAACTTCAGCAAGAAATCATTGAACGCAAGCGTGCCGAGAGGGAGGTTCGGAAGAGCGAGGAGCGTTTCAGGGACATCTCATACGGTATGGCCGATTGGATCTGGGAAATCGACCGTGATGGCAGATACACATTTGCATCTCCGCCGGTGAAAGAGATTCTTGGATATCACCCTGAGGAGTTAATCGGAAAAACCCCCTTAGAAATAATGCCCGCAGACGAGGCCGAGCGGATAGGGACAATATTCAAGAAGATAGCCTCTGAAAAGAAGCCGATTGTTGATATGGAAAACTGGAACCTTACCAAAAATGGAAAGAGAGTCTGTCTTTTAACAAATGGTGTGCCCATGCTGGATGAAAGCGGTGAATTATTAGGCTACCGCGGCGTAGACAAAGACATTACCGAAAACAAGCGGGCCGAGCAGGAGAAAATAAAACTCCAAGCCCAACTCCAGCGGGCTGAAAAAATGGAGGTGGTCGGCACCTTGGCAGGAGGAGTGGCCCATGATCTCAACAATATTTTAAGCGGCGTTGTCAGCTATCCGGAGCTGTTATTGATGGATATTCCCGAGGACAGCCCCCTCAAAGGGCCCATGTTGACCATACAAAACTCGGGCAAAAAAGCAGCAGCCATCGTGCAGGATTTGTTGACTCTGGCCAGAAGAGGAGTTGCCGTCACCGAAGTCGCCAACTTAAAAGAGATCGCCGCCGATTACTTTAAATCTCCTGAGTTTGACAAATTGAAAGAATTTCATCCCGATGTTCAATTTGAAACTGGTTATGCACCAGACTTATTGAATATCATGGCTTCGCCGGTTCATTTATCAAAAACCGTTATGAATCTAGTCTCCAATGCAGCTGAAGCCTTGCCTGACGGCGGCAAGGTTGTCCTGTCCATCAAGAATCAATATATCGACAGGCCGGTAAGGGGCTACGACGATGTGCAAGAAGGTGACTATGTGGTATTGAGCGTCGCTGATAATGGCATAGGGATCTGTGCCGATAATATGGGAAGAATTTTTGAGCCTTTCTATACCAAAAAGGTGATGGGCAGAAGCGGCACGGGGTTAGGCATGGCAGTAGTGTGGGGAACAGTGAAAGACCATGCTGGATATATCGGTGTGCAAAGCACTGAAGGCCAGGGGGCCAGATTTGACCTTTATTTTCCGGTAACCAGAAAAGATATAGCCCCAGAAGAATTATTGTTGTCCGTTGAGGATTACATGGGCAGGGGAGACTCAATTTTAATTGTGGACGATGTGAAAGAACAGAGGGAAATAGCCTCTATGTTGTTGAGAAAACTGAACTATTCTGTCACAACGGCTTCAAGTGGTGAAAGCGCCGTTGAATACATGAAAAATCATTCCGCAGATTTGTTATTATTAGATATGATCATGGACCTTGGAATTGACGGCCTTGACACCTACAAAAAAATTCTTGAAATCCATCCGGGGCAAAAGGCTATCATTGCAAGCGGGTTTTCTGCAACAGACCGGGTCAAGGAGGCTCAAAAACTCGGCGCCGGGCAATACATAAAAAAGCCTTATACTATGGAAAGGATAGGAATCGCTGTTAGAGATGCGTTGAGAATGTTACCCCGATAGGCAAAAACACGCTGTCACTTTAATTTCAGCGTTTGCAGCCGGATGCCGGGCACCCGGTTGGATCCAAACAATCAGTCCGGCCGGTAAGACTTGCCCAGCGAGGTTGGGATGGTGCCGGAAAAAAACGCCAGTATCGATTTCATCCCGGCTTTATCTTCGGCCCAGTTTAACACAGACTCTTTCTGGGCGTAAGACATAACCAAAAGGGTAAAAATCATCAAAGGAAACGGCGCCACCTGGAAAACCTGAGCAGGAACCGAAGGCACCCATTGTTGACAGTATATTCCCATGACCTGTAAAAATGAAAACAAATAGGCGCCCATAGCGGCCTTAAGCGGATTCCAGCCTCCAAAAATAACAATCGCAAGCACAATCCACCCGGTTCCTTCAGCCCCCTGGGGCCGGCCCCACCCCGGCTTAACGGATAAAGAAAACGTTGCTCCGGCCAGCCCTACCAGCAGGCCGCCGCAAATTGCATAAAACATTTGCAACTTCCGAGGGTTTATACCCCTGGCATAGCATGCATGGGGATGCTCACCCACAGACCTAAGTTGCAAACCAAGGGGCGTTCTATACATGTACCACCAACAAAACAAAATCATGACCAGGCTGAAATATACCGGCATGTTTTGATTAAAAAACACCGGTCCCAAAAGTGGTATGTTTTTTAAAAACGGAAGCGGAAACGGCGTAATTTGGGGACCCTGGAGACGAGAGTAAGAATTACCTAAAAAATATGCCATATCACGGGCCATCAGTGTTAAAACAAATCCCACCGCCACCTGTGACTGGTTAAGGTAGATGCTGAAAAAAGCTACGATGGCGGCAACAATTGCCCCTACGCCCGCAGCGAAGAAAAAACCCAATAATATGTTGTCGGTTTTAAATGCAACCACAAAAGCGACCATGGCACTCAGCAAGATGGTTCCGTCTAAAGAGAGGTTGATAATGCCCGCTTTTTCTGTAATCGTTTCGCCGAGAGTCGCCAGCACTATGGGTGCTGCCCCGGCCACGACACCGGCAAATAATATGGTTAAATCCAATTCATACATGCCGTAGCTGCTCCTCCAGGCGTTTTTTGTGTGTTCGCCACGAGAAGACAGCCAGGGTTGCCAGAACCAGAGACCCCTGGATCACTCCGCTCAATGACGAATCTATTTTTAGCATCATGGGAAGCTGGATGCTGCCGACGTTTAAGCATGCAAAAAAGAAAGCTACTGCCGGCGTTGACCACACATTGTAGTTGGCGAGCATCACCACAAGCAGAGCCAGATAACCGTAGTTGCTGGAAATGGCCGGTAAAAGGCGGTGATATACGCCGGCAACCTGTACGCTTCCAGCCAGACCGGCAAATCCTCCGGCGAAAATCATGGCAGTTATCATATATCTGTCCGGTTTCAGGCCGAGCAGATAGGCGGCATCCTGATTATGCCCGACAGCTTTCAAGTTCAAACCCATATGGGTATGGCGCAATATCAGTGCCGTCGAAACCAAGGCTGTTACAGCCAAAGCCAGCCCCACAGGAGAAAGTCGCAAGACAGGAATAAATGACAGCCATAACTTTTGAGGAAACAGTTCGGTTCCGCTCATAGAAGCGACTCCGGGACGTCGCCAGGGCCCGAATATCAACCACAAAATGATGCCCTGACCAACAAAGTTAAGCCCCAGACCTGCAAAAATTTCATGAACGCCCCCTTTTGTTTTTAAATACCCTGCTATGATCGCCCATACAGCACCCCCGGCGATACCGGCGACAAACGACAGTCCCACAAAAAGCATGGGCATACTCTCGGCCGCACCCAGCCGCAGGACCGCCGTTGTAAAAACCGCTCCCAACATGATCTGCCCTTCAACCCCGATGTTCCAGAGGCCGATTCTGAACGTATATAAAAGGCCGCTGGCACATAGTGTCAAAGGTATCCATACTTTTATTACATGTGTTAATTTAATCCAGGAGCCTAACGACCCTTTAAAGATATGATAATAGGCAGCAAAAAGCGGAGCACCGGAAGCCAGGAGAATTATAGTAGTGAACAAAAACACCGCCAGCAGTGTCAAGATTACTTCAGCTAAATATCGAAAATATTTTTCCATTGTATTGCAGGAGGAAGACTTCGCTTGTTTTGAGTTTAACTTAAAATCTGCAATTGCCGATTCCGCCGCAGCTGCAAGGCGCAGGGCTTAAAGCTGTAGTGAATTACCGCGTACGCTCATTAAATTTTCAACCTGAGTTTTCATGGCCAGAGCGGTGCAGGAACAAGGCATTTCAGCCCGAAGACGTAGTATTTTACTTCGAGGGCTGAATAACGCAGTTCCTGTGCCGCTGTGGCTATGAAAAACCGGCGATAGCCCGACCAAGTTCATAAGCATCTGTTTGGTCTGTCCTTGTATCTTTAATAATAGCGCCGTCAAAAAAGACCAGCACACGATCTGCATGCATCATGATTTCATCAAGGTCCGGAGATGAAAAAGCAATACACGTCTTGCGCTCACAATATTGATGCAGTTCCTGCCAAACCCAGTGAACAGATTCCATATCTAACCCTCTTGTGGGATTTCCCAGCAGCAGCAGTGCCGGGTCGGGCGGCAGGAAAGCAAGGAGCAGGCGTTGCTGATTCCCCCCGGACAAAAATTCTACAAAAGATTCAGGTTTTCCTTTTATTTGAAATTTAGCAATGCTCTGTGATGCTTTTTGAAATGCATCTCGCCTGTCCACAAAAAACCCTTTTTGTTTGTCCTGAAGTGCAAGGTGTTCTGCAATGTTCAGCCCTGATATCAATCCCTCTTCAAGACGAGAAGCCGGCAAGTATGCTACTCCCCGGTTTTTGAAAGCATGATGATCCTTGCCGTTCATTGGCATGCCCTGCAGATATATTGACCCTCTGGTCGGCTGCTTCAGTCCGGCGGCAATCTTAAGAAAAATTTCCTGACCGCTCCCTTCAAGGCCGGCCAAACCGATTACCTCTCCCTGGCGCATGTTCAAGTTACAATCTTTCAGGCCTGTGCGCCCGCCTGAGGCCGATACCCGCCTCATCTCAAAGACCGTTTCTCCCGGCTTCATACTGGTGCGCGGCGCATACACCGGCGGTGTACCAAACATCATTGCCAGCAAGCTGTTTGTGTCAAAGGGTCGTTCCATAGTCCCTGCAACGGTTCCCTGCCGCAATGCAGTTATTTTATCGCACAAGGCTTCCACATCTTCCAGTTTGTGGGACACCAATATCACGCTTTTACCTTGGGCGGCGAGTTGTTTAAGGGCCTTAAAAAGAGTCTTTTTTTGTAATCTGGATATGCCGGTGGTGGGTTCGTCCAGAATCAGGACCTGAATGCCTCGGGCCAAAAGCCTCAAAATTTCAAGCTGCTGTCTTTCACCGACAGAAAGGCTTTTAACAGTAGCATCAGGATGCAAAGGAAAGTTATAAAAAGCTGTAGCCTCTTTTAAAATCTTTCTAAACTTTTTTTTCTTATTTGCGATGCCGGTAGTTTGCCCCAGCATGAAGTTGTCCAGAACCGACAGAAGGGGGAAATCGAGAGGATCTTGATAGAGCATGCCGATACCCAGTACGGAAGCCTGGGCAGGAGTTTTGTAATTTACAGCAAAATCATCAACAAGAACAGTGCCGCTGGTTTTCTGGCTGTAACCTGCCAGAATTTTCATTAATGTACTCTTGCCGGCACCGTTCTCACCGAGAATACCATGAATAGCGCCCGGCTCAATTGAAAGATTTACTCCGTCATTGGCTTTTACCGGACCATAATATTTGTGGATGTCCCGAAGCTTTATCACATTTTATTATTTCGAAGATTAATCTCAGGCGGATTAAAATTTGAGACTGTTTAAAAATCCCGTTCATAGGGGACATCGAAACCGGGCAAAAAGGAACATTTTTCAAAGGTCTATTTATTTAGCTCTGCTCTGCCCGGTCATCCCTTTTAATAGCTGTTCCATATACCAGACCTGTTTATCGGTAGCAACTTCACCTTCTTTAAGAAATTGACTGCCGTCCTGATAGTAAAGGGGTCCTTTAAGAAGTTCTGCTTGGCCTGTTCCAAGATCCTTGATAAATTTATCCAGAGCCGTTTTGGCCGATGGTGACAACGCCGACCCGGTCATGAAACCAACGGCACTGGTGTCAGGATTGTTGATGTCCTGCCAGTCAGGCCCCGTCCAGACCCACTGAGACTTCCATTGTCCCGCCATCGATGCCTTGATGAACTTTACATATCCCGGGCCCCAGTTGAAATAGGGGACCCCCAGGCACGCATCGGCCCCCTGTGCACATGCCCCAATATAGTCATAGGGAACTGCCCAGACCTTTTTTCCTTCTTTTCTTTTTTGCATCGCACCAACAAGGGCTTCGGTGGTATCTATCCCCGAAAGCACAACATCATACCCGTTATTGAAAAAGTTCTGGGCAACCTGAGTGGGATCGGCGGTCACGCCGGGTATGTTAAACCAGAAACCGATCCAGGTTACCTGAAATTTTAACTTGGCCGGATCTTTTTTAAGAACCTTTTCCCAGGCATATTTTGCGCCTAGATAACACGATGCCACCAGCCGCCTGGTCTCTTCGTTTACCAGAGGACCGAGGTATCCAATTTTACCGGTTTTTGTGGTTATTGCAGCGACAAACCCGGCCATCATCTTGCCGTATTCCATTCTTCCCATCAGGTTGCTAAGATTCTGGGGCGCTTTTTTCGTCAGAACATCATCGCCGGAAATATGAATAAAATGTACTCCCGGATGCATGCGGGCTGCTTCTCTGGTGCCGTCTTTCATGTCATCTGAATTGGCGATAATTAACTTGGCTCCTTTTTCCACCATATCGTCCACCAGTTGGGGAATGGTGACTCCGGGTCGGTCGGCCGGGTTGACTTTGTCGATATATATCATTTTGACACCGGGAATCATCTTTTCCACATAATTCCCACCATCAAAGTGCGCCTGACTCCATCCGTGATCATTATAGGGGCCAACCAAAAGCAGGCCAAAGGTATACGTTGTATCGGCTCCCAGTGCTGTTACCGGCGCCAGGAATGATAAAGAAAAGAAAAAGCACACCACCCCTGCTGCCAATATAATTTTTTTTAACATACAGCCCTCCTCATGCTCCCCGAACTCTTGAGACCTTTGAAAACGTTCCTAAAAATTTAACTTAACTTAAATGATTTACTTTTTACGAAACTGTCAATATTGTCAAGTTCTATTCCCGGCCTCCAAGACGCTTCAAAATTCAGGTCGTAAATTGGAGCCTTGTACGACGCCATCAAGGTTAGTTTAACTACTATATATGGAGCTATATTTTGCTTGACATACAAGATATGTTATCCTATGCATTTAATAAGCCAAGAATCCGAGCCCAGAAAATCAGGTGTTGCAAGACTGAATAAATTTAGCTCATAACACAATTGCCGGGTGACAAAATGACGAATGCATTCCCGTTGTCTATTGATGAAATCTGCCAATATTTAGGCATTAATCGAGATGTCTTTTACCAATGGATCGACATAGAACAACCACAAGCTCATTACCCTGATGTTTTACAACAGTTTAAGAAGGTCGATGTTAATAAGTAGTTTCCATGCATAAATGCTATAAATCATGAAAGTAGACGGTAAAGATATTCGACCAATCTGGCTGGATGAAGATCTCAAAACGGTAAAGGTTATTGATCAGCGGCGCCTCCCCCATGAATTTGTTGTTGCGGATCTTGAAACCGTAGACGATATTATTACGGCCATTAAAGAGATGTACGTCCGGGGCGCACCACTGATTGGTGTGACCGCCGCTTACGGCGTTTATCTGGCAGCCCTCAATGCTCCTGACAACTACGGTGAGACCGATTATTTGATAAAAGAGTGTCGACGATTGAAAGCGGCCAGACCCACGGCAGTCAATCTGGCCTGGGCCGCGGACAGGGTATTATCGGCTGTTCTAAACATAGAAAATGATGCGGAAAGGCTAAAAGCAGCCCGCCGTGAAGCTGATGCCATTGCCGAAGCTGAAGCGGAAAACTGCCGCAATATCGGCCTGCACGGCCTGCCTCTAATTGAAGAGATTTACCGCAAAAAAGGCAACACCACTGTCAACCTGCTGACCCATTGCAATGCCGGCTGGCTGGCCTGTATCGAATACGGCACGGCCACAGCCCCGATCTATACCGCCTTTGATAAAGGTTTAGACGTGCATGTATGGGTGGACGAAACCAGGCCCCTCAACCAGGGAGCGCGCCTGACGGCCTGGGAGCTCGGCAAACACGGCATTAAACATACGGTCATCACCGACAATGCCGGCGGTCATTTAATGCAGCACGGCATGGTGGACATGGTAATTGTAGGCACCGACCGGAGCACCTACACCGGGGATGTGGCCAACAAAATCGGAACTTATCTAAAGGCCCTGGCAGCCAAGGATAACAATATTCCCTTCTATGTGGCCCTGCCCTCCAGCACCTTCGACTGGCAATTGAGAGACGGTATCAAACAAATCCCCATTGAAGAACGCGATCCTGATGAAGTGCGGTATGTACAGGGCCTTAACCAGGGATCCACAATCAGTGTGCTGGTCCCTCCGGCCAATAGCCCGGCAGCCGATTTTGCTTTTGATGTCACGCCTGCCAGGCTTGTCACCGGTTTTATCACGGAACGAGGCGTCTGCAAGGCAACGGAACAGGACGTCAGGAGGTTGTTTCCCGAAAAGTAATTGAATAACCTGATAATTGCCCATTTCGTATAGACCAATTTGATCAAACCATATCTATCCCTGTGAAACGCGACACGCCCCACATCCTGCTGGTTAATCCCTGGATACACGATTTTGCGGCCTTCGATTTCTGGGCCAAGCCCTTAGGGCTTCTGTATCTGGCTGCAATTTTAAAAAATCATGGCTTTGATGTTACCTATTTGGACTGTCTGGACCGTTTTCATCCCCAAGCGCCGCCAACCGATCCCTTTGCCAGGCATGGCCGGGGACCATACCTTAAAACCAGGATTCCAAAGCCGGAAGGACTAGAGGACGTACCGCGCAATTTTTCCAGATACGGTATCAAGCCACAATGGCTCCGCCGTGATCTTGTCGCCCTGACGCAACCGCCCGATCTGGTTCTGGTGACTTCTCTGATGACTTACTGGTATCCGGGTGTCCGGGAAACCATACAAATGTTAAAAGAAGTTTGGCCGGCGGTGCCGGTTGTCTTAGGCGGCATTTATGCCAGTCTCTGCCGGGAGCATGCTGAAAAACATTCAGCTGCGGACCACATTCACACGGGGCCGGCAGAAGAATATATTCTCAAGCTTGTTGGTGATTATACCGGCGTTAACGTGCAGCCGGCCTTTGATCCCGAGGACCTGGACACCTATCCCTACCCGGCCTTCGAACTTGCGAGCAAAATTAACTACATTCCGCTGCTAACCTCCAGGGGCTGCCCGTTTGCCTGCAAATACTGTGCATCGCATTTTTTAAGTTCGAAAAGAATGGTGCGCCGACCCGAGCTGGTTGTGGAAGAAATTCGCTACTGGCATACACAATACGGCGTTAAAAATTTTGCATTCTATGATGACGCTTTGCTTGTCAATGCGCCCATACATGCTGTTCCCATGCTCGAAGGGATCATCAAGGCAGATTTAAAGGTCGATTTTCACACGCCCAATGCGCTTCATATACGCGAGATTACGCGCCGGACTGCGCGCCTGATGTATAGGGCCGGTTTCAAAACTCTGCGCCTGGGACTGGAAACGGCTGCCTTTGAAACCAGAAAAGAATTAGACTTCAAAGTTACGGCGGCCGAATTTAAGCGGGCGGTTGATCGGCTCAAAGAGGCGGGGTTTCAAAAAAACCAAATCGGTGCCTACCTGCTGACGGGTTTGCCCGGGCAGGACCTGCATGTATTAGAAGGCTCCATCAAAACGGTTAAACAAGCGGGCATTACTCCCATACTGGCCCACTATTCTCCAATTCCACACACGGAACTCTGGCAAGAGGCGGTGGCCTCATCCCGCTACAATCTGGAAGCAGACCCTGTCTTCACCAATAACGCCATATCTCCCTGCCAGGACAAGACCTTCTCATGGCAGCGACTGGCACATCTTAAAAATCTAACTAGTTTCCATCCATAAATGGCTATTTTCCCGATGAGCGGCGTTCTCCGCGGGTTT
>JACNIG010000251.1 GCA_014383215.1 Candidatus Desulfatibia vada
TACTAAATAATTTTCGCTCATGCCGCATTCCTTGACCATGCTGCGGGCGATATCCGTGGCTCTGGCCAGGTCATTGTGCGCCCCGGTGGAAATGTCGTCAACCATAATTTCCACGTCTTCTTCGAACTCTGCTATGCTCACCCTTTTTTTGTTTTTCCTGACGGCCGGCAGAGCGGCATAGACAACCTTTTTATCTCTGTGTTCTTTAACTTTTTAACATCAACCGCCTTTACCTAAGATCACTTCAGTTTTAAAATTGTAGCTTTGGTCACATCCCTAATGACAGCTCATAATTGCAAAGTATTTACTTAGATGTTTTCATTTTAAAGGCGACATGGTAAATTACATAAGTTCGATAGTACCAGACCGTGTGAGAATCAATAAGGTTGGACGTAACAAAAAAAGGTGCGTAATGTAAAAAGTAACGGTTTCCGTTGATAGTATGTTTAAATACACTTTTTTAAAAAAAATGTCCAGGGACAACTTCCGTGGAGCAATATCTGGTAAACACGCATAGACTCCGCAAGACTTACTCAAACAGTCCTTTTTGATAATCATAACATCGGGGAATTACAATGATAGAGAAAAATTCTTTGCTGCCTTTGGTCGAAAAGTTTATTGAATACGATACCATCGCCGCTTCATTTTAACAACCGTAACGGATGTCCTGGGGTTTATGGCATTCCTCAGCCTTGCGGTTTTGTTCCAAAATTATCTGGTATGATTTTTATAGGTTTTAAAGGGGGGGGGTAGAAATGGGCGTTTACAATTTGGATCGAATTTTCAACCCCGGTGCGATCGCGGTGATCGGTGCCAGTGAAAAGGCAGGCAGCGTCGGCAGCACCCTCATCCTAAACCTCGTTCAGGGCGGTTTCGAGGGGGATCTGTTTCCGGTGAATCCGCGGCACAAGACCATCCATGGCCTCAAAAGTATTCCTTCGATACTCAAAGCCGAGCGCAGTATTGACCTTGCCGTTATCGCCACCCCCATTGCCACGGTGCCGTCTATTGTCAAAGAATGCGTGCAAAAGGGTGTCAAAAGTGCCGTCATCGTCTCCGCCGGCGGCAAGGAAGCCGGTGCCAAAGGTCTGGAAATAGAAGCGCAAATTGCAAGATATGCCCGTGAGGGCGGCCTGCGGGTTATCGGCCCCAATTGCTTGGGAATCATTTGTCCCCAGCAAAATCTAAACGCCAGCTTTGCCGCCCACATGCCCCGCAAGGGAAATCTGGCATTTATTTCCCAGAGCGGCGCGATTTGCTCGGCAATCCTTGATCTTTCGATGCAGGAAGGTTTCGGTTTCAGCCATTTTGTGAGCATCGGCTCCATGGTGGACGTCGATTTCGGGGATCTGATCGATTTTATTGGTGCCAATCCCAAGGTAAGCAGTATTTTGCTTTACGTGGAGAGTTTGACCAATCTGCGCAAATTCATGAGTGCGGCCCGGGCGGTGTCACGATCCAAACCGATCATTGTGCTCAAGTCCGGCCGCAGTCCGGCCGGAACCAAGGCAGCGGCTTCCCACACCGGGGCAATGGCAGGCGAAGATATCGTTTACGATGCAGCCTTCATGCGTGCCGGCATTGTCCGGGTGGATAACATCGGAGAGCTTTTTGACTGCGCCGAATTGATGGCCAGGCAGCCGCGTCCGACCGGAAACAGGCTGGCGGTAATCACCAATGCCGGCGGGCCCGGTGTGATGGCGGCCGATGCCCTCAGTCACTACGGTTCCGAACCTGCCCCCCTGAACCCGGAAACGATTGCAAAACTGGATGCCGTATTACCGCCCCTCTGGAGCCGGTCCAATCCCGTCGATATCCTTGGGGACGCCTCCCCCGAACGCTATGCTAAAGCTGTGGAAATCTGTGTTGCAGCAAAAGAATTCGATGGCGTTTTGGTGATCCTTTCTCCTCAAGCGATGACCGCACCTACAGCCGTTGCCGAGATGTTGGCGTCGACCTTTCAAAAGAAACGGCATCCCCTGTTTACCGCCTGGATGGGAGGTGTGGATGTTGCCAAAGGCAAAGAAATTCTGAATCAAGCCGGGATTCCCACCTACGACACACCGGAACAGGCCATTCGGGCCTTTCTCTACATGGTTGACTATTCCCGCAACCTCAAGACACTCCAGGAAATTCCGCCGAAGCGGTCCCGGTTGATGAGCCTTGATCGCGATCAAGCCCGGAACCTCGTTGATATGGCGCTCCAAGATGGAAAGACAATTTTTACTGAGCGTGAGTCCAAAGAGCTGCTGAAGGCTTACGGATTTCCGGTTATCCGCACGGAAGTTGCTGTTTCCGTGCAAGAAGCGGTGCAACTGGCCGGAGAGATCGGATATCCTTTGGCTATGAAAATCGTTTCTCCCGACATTCTGCATAAAACCGATGCCGACGGTATCCGTTTGGACCTTCGCTCGGAAGCTGAAGTCCGGAGGGCTTATGATGAGGTCATGAAGGGTGCGCGAGCTTACCAGCCTCAGGCCGATATTTGGGGGGTGACCATGCAACCCATGATCCTGCGGCCGGATTATGAAATCCTACTGGGAGCCAAACAGGATGAAAATTTCGGGCCGATCATTCTTTTCGGCATGGGCGGCATTTTTACGGAGGTATTAAAGGACAGGGCCATCGGTTTGCCGCCGCTCAATGTTCTGCTTGCCCGCCGGTTAATGGAAAATACCAAGGTCTACTCCCTGTTGAAAGGGTACCGGAACCGCACGCCCGCTGATATGGAACTGATTGAAGAGATGATTTTGCGCCTCTCTCAGTTGGTCGTCGACTTTCCGGAGATTATCGAGCTGGACATGAATCCTGTTATGATTCAGGGAGGCAAACCCTGCGTGGTGGATGCCCGGGTTATCATTGCCCCCCCTGAGCGACCTTCTCCGCTTCACCTGGTAATCAGTACCTATCCGGCCGAACTCGAATCCCGGGAAGTTACTTCGGGCGGCCTTTCGATTTTCGTCCGCCCTATCCGGCCGGAAGATGCTCCCCTCTTGATGAATCTTTTCGATACGCTGTCATCCACCAGTATCTACTACCGGTTTTTCGGGCACCTGAAGTCACTCCCTCATTACATGCTCGTGCGCTTTACCCAGGTGGACTATGACCGTGAAATCGACCTGGTGGCTTTTGATGAAGGGGATAAGGGCGAAGAGAAGATGCTTGGCGTGGCGCGTCTTTGCACCGATCCCGACGGCAAACGCGCCGAATTCGCCATCCTCGTAGGAGACCCCTGGCACGGAAAAGGGGTGGGAGCCCGGCTGCTGGAAATAAGCCT
>JACNIG010000433.1 GCA_014383215.1 Candidatus Desulfatibia vada
CCTTAATCACAGGAAATATTGTCCATTACCCTCCTTCATCCAGGGAGGGTATAAAAATATTTTCTCCCTCGGAATTCATTGAGTTTTTTAGAAAACAAAATAGGACCACAGAACAAGGCGTTTAACTCAGACGGCTAGTATAATGCGGTTTTTCAAATATTTTACACCTAAGAGCTTTTTCAGCTTTCTGGAAAGCCTTGGCTTGAAGCCCGCCGCTGGTTAACTTTGCGCTAGGAGCAATGGAAATGTTAAAAAATGAAGTTCAGATAGAAATTCCAAAAGCTACTCTGGAAACCTGGCAAGAAATCGTTCTAAATATGATTTCCTATTTGGGCTTTCCCATTCTATTACCGGATGGAAAACCGTTTGGGACTATTTGTGTTCTAGATAACAAGGAAAACGCCTATTCAGATAATTTTGAAAAACTCATTTTGAAATTTCGCAATCTCGTTCAGTCAGATCTTGAAATCATTTATATGAATCAAGTGTTAGGTGAAAAGAACAAGCGACTAACAGACTATTTAATGGAGCTTCAAACCCTGCGAGGTATGGTTCCGATCTGCTCAAACTGCAAAAGCATCAGGGATGCTCAAGACGATTGGCATCCGATTGAGCATTATCTTATTCGGCATCCCGAAGCTGATTTTAGCCACAGCATTTGCCCTGCATGTGCGAAAAAACTGTATCCTGATTTAAAAATGTATGATGACTAATGCAAGTTGGGCACAAATGTCAGTATAATTAGCGTTAAAGAAACAAGATATGTCTGAAATCGAAACATCAATAGATTATCAACTTGATCTGACGGTTCATACTGTCTCTGGCGATCTCACATCACAAGAAATACTACATAAACATGGCTCAGTATACGTGAGTGAATGGTCTCTAAAAAGCTACCGCCGAGAATACACACCAAACAAGCGAATTAAGCAATGCACGATTCCATCTTTCACTCAGACCCCCTGACGAGTGTTGCGATATTGGTTCGAACCATCACCCTCTGCGGACAAGTCCTCAAACACCTGGGCCTGTGGGGTGTTAAGCGAAAGCCGCGCCCGACAGCCAACGTTTATCCGCCTTTGGAGGACCCCGCCCATCGATGTGTTTCCCGCATACGACGGGCAACCGGGTCCCCTCTTCCCTTGTAATTTGAAAACGGATGGTTATATTGCCCTTTCCAACCGGCAACGAGAAAAAGCAGGAGATCAGAGACAGTAAGTTATGACGAAACTTTTAAGAAACGACAGTTTGCGAAACATCGCCATCATCGCCCACGTGGATCACGGCAAGACTACGCTGGTGGATGCCATGTTTCGCCAGAGCGGATTGTTCCGACACGATCAGGAACTGGACGAGCGGCTCATGGACAGCATGGATCTGGAAAAGGAACGCGGCATCACCATCGCAGCCAAAAATTGTTCGGTGGTGTGGAAAGGCGTGCGGATCAATATCATCGATACCCCCGGCCATGCCGATTTCGGTGGAGAGGTGGAACGGGCATTGTCCATGGCCGACGGGGCGATTCTGCTGGTGGATGCATCCGAAGGCCCCCTGCCGCAAACCCGGTTTGTCCTCAAAAAGGCCCTTGACGCAGGTCTCAAAATCATAGGGATAATCAATAAAATTGACCGCCCGGATGCCCGTCCGGATGAGGTGTTGGATGAAATCTACGATCTTTTAATCGATCTGGGCGTCCCGGAGGAACAGCTGGACCTTCCGATGCTTTATGCTGCCGGCCGGCAAGGCGTCGCCCGAAAAACCTTAAACGGCGAGGCCGAAGACCTTCACCAGCTTTTCGACACCATCCTTGAGGAGATTCCGGGACCTTCCCATGCGCCGGACGCCCCGTTTCAAATGCTCGTATCGGATCTCGGCTATTCGGATTACATGGGCAGGCTGGCTGTGGGAAAAATTTTCAACGGAACGGCCCGCGCACAGGACAGCCTGGTATGTATCGATAAGAATGGCCGGTGCGAGCCCCTCAAGGTATCGAAGCTTCAAATCTACGAGGGCATGCAATTGAAGGATGTCGATGAGGTACTGCCAGGGGATATCGTGGTCGTAGCCGGCATCGACAATGTCGAGATCGGTGATACCATTTGCAACCGGGAAACCCCGAATGCGCTGCCGCGAATCAGCGTTGACCAGCCGACGGTATCGATGAAGTTTACCATCAACAATTCACCTTTCGGGGGAATGGAGGGTAAATACGTCCAGTCGAGCCGAATCCGTAAACGCCTGCAAAAGGAGACCCTGCTCAATGTCGCCGTTCAGGTGGAAGAAACCGAAGATCGGGACAGTCTTCTGGTCAAGGGAAGGGGCGAGTTCCAACTTGCCATTCTGATCGAGACCATGCGCAGGGAGGGCTACGAATTCTGCGTGGGTCGCCCCGAGGTGATCTTCCGCTATGAGAACGGCAAAAAACTGGAGCCGATGGAGCGGCTCCTGGTCGACTGCGAAGAACGTTTTTTAGGCGTGCTCACCGAAAAACTGTCCATGCGTAAAGGTAAGATGACCAGTATGGTCAACAACGACAAAGGCAGGGTGCGGATCGAATTTAGCATACCCGCCCGGGGGTTGATCGGGTACAGGGATGAATTTCTCACCGATACGCGGGGAACCGGTATCATGCATTCCCTGTTTGACGGTTACGAGGCCTTTCGAGGGGAATGTCCCAGCCGTTTTACCGGCTCCATCGTAGCAGACCGCTCCGGAAGCGCCGTTCCCTACGCCTTGTTCAAACTGGAACCACGGGGCCGTCTTTTTGTCATACCCGGCGATCCCGTCTATGAGGGGATGATAGTCGGCGAGCACAACCGTGGCCAGGACATCAACGCAAATCCCTGCAAAGAGAAAAAACTGACAAACATGAGGGCTTCCGGAAAAGATGACCACGTAATCCTCTCCCCGATCAAACCGGTCACTTTGGAGCAGGCCATCAGCTTCATCCGTGCAGACGAACTGCTGGAGGTCACTCCCCGGTCCTTGCGCATGCGGAAAATCGAACTTTCCGCCCAGAAGCGGCACGCCATGCGCCCTTCAAAGGAAAAGAGTAAAGCCGCCTAATTGGGGTTTTTGGGAAATACGATTGTTATTAAGCGATTGTTCCATACCCGCAAATATTAATACAAAACTCAGGACGTTATTCAGGAGCAATAATGAAACAATATACAATCGAACAGATTAATCAAGAGGTAAACGGTTCAATTGACGGCACTCCGACGATCATGATCACAGGTGTAGAACAAATATCCGAGGCAACGACAAACCAGC
>JACNIG010000156.1 GCA_014383215.1 Candidatus Desulfatibia vada
GTTATCACTTTTCCATCTTAGAGGCTATGGTCAGTGAGCGCTCCATGGAAAATTACATCGGTTTCCAATTTAAGGGGGGCGCGGCCGACTATCAGCGCCGGCTCAAACGGGTACGTTTTATCGGAGAAATACTTCGAGAACAGGGTTTCAGGGTGGAGATAAGGGAAGACAATCTTATTGCCCGCGTGGAAGGCCATGAAAAAGATTACATGAAAAAATGCCTTGAAATTCTGGGTTACCTGACGCTCCACACCCGCCAGCTCGATATGATCATGGCCAACAATGCCTCCATGAACCATTATCGCTCAAAAATCGACAAAGACATTCAGACCATCCTCAATTCAAAATAGAACCCTTTTCTATTTGAAGCGGCATCCTCTTTTTGCATCTCTTTACAATGTGTAAACAAACCTGACAGATATTTTTTTTGGCAATCGGCGACTTGCTATTTTTTACAATATCTTTATATGCTTAGCCAATACTCCCTCCCTCCTTTTTTGGCACAATCATTGCTGTACCCTATTTATAATCTGAGCGATTTTCTCAGCAGATCCCCGTCATGCCCGCGAAGGCGGGCATCCAGTGGGTGATTTGTTTCCCCTGGATTTCCGCTTGTCATAGATGCTGCTTGCGGTGCGCGAAAATGACATTGGGGTTTAATGGAAAGCGAATTGCTCAAATTAGCTTTTTAAAAAAGGCGATAATGTTTTCAAAGGGTTAAAATATTACATTCAGGCTAAAACGAGGAATGGCGTGCGCACAGATATTGAAAAAGAATGGTTAATAAAAGCAATTGATACATTCGAAAGAAAGCTCATAGTGGTTTCACCTAAATTTAAGATCATGTCTGCCAACTTCCAGATTAATGGTTTGCCTGGGTCTGAAATTGTCGGAAAATTTTGCCATGAAGTGTTCTGCAACAGCTCCACACCATGTAATAATTGTGCAATAAAAGAAGCTAAAGAAAAGGGAAAACCGGCATTAAGAACTGATCCGGAAAACACTTTGGATGTAAATATAATGCCTTGTTACTATGCTTATCCAATTTATTCCGGAAAAAACATTGATGCCTTTGTCAGCATGGATTTAGATCTTTCAACCCGAGGTGCGGTTGAAGAAAAGCTGCAACGGTCCGATGCCTTTTTAATGAAAGAAAAGTTAGAAAAAATCAAGCTCCAACTTATGCAGGCGGAAAAGATGGCTTCCATCGGCGCGCTGGCCGCAGGAGTAGCTCACCAGCTAAATAATCCCATTGGAGGAATTACACTGTTTGCTAAGCTGTTGATGGAAGAATATGATCTGGAAGAAGGGGCCAAAGAAGATCTGCGCCGCATTATGATAAATGCTGAAAGGTGCCGGGCTACCGTGAAGGAATTGCTTGAGTTTTCCCGGCCGACCCTCCATTTAATGGAACCGAACGACATCAACCAGGCGATTTCCCGTTCCTTTTTTCTGCTCGAAAATCAGCCTATCTTCAAAAATATCGAAATAGAAAAAGATTTGATGCTTTCACTCCCCCTCGCCCTAACCGATAATCAACAAATAAACCACATGTTAATGAACATCATCATCAACGCTGCCCAGGCCATGGAAGGTAAGGGAAAGCTCACGGTAAAAAGCTACCTGTCAACAGACGGCGACCGGGCCTGCATAGAGATATCAGATACCGGTCCCGGAATACCCGAAGACGTTCTCCCGCACATTTTCGATCCGTTTTTTACAACTAAGGAAAAGGGGAAAGGGACGGGTCTGGGACTGAGCATGGTTTTCAGCATCGTTGAAAATCACGGCGGCATTATCAAAGCCAGAAGTAATCCCGCAGAAGGCACAACATTTGTCATCGAGCTTCCGTTTGATACAGAGGTGAATGGAGAAGATGAAAGTAAAGTACAAACCTGACACCGTATCTGTATTGGTTGTGGATGATGAACAAGATATCCGGGACGGATTTGAACGGATTCTGACTCGCATCGGTTTTCAGGTCCTGAAAGCTTCCCGTGGCGATAAGGCCCTAAAAGTGCTTTCAGACACCGAAGTCTCCATAGTGCTGCTCGACTTGAAGATGCCGGGCATGAATGGGATGGAGGTCCTTAAACACATCAGGGATCTGGATGTATCGATTCTGGTGATCGTGATCACCGGATATGCCACCATAGAAACGGCCATCGAAGCCATGAAGCAGGGAGCATACGATTTTATCTCCAAACCCTTTGACCCGGATCAATTGTGCATCATAGTGAATCGCGCCGCCGAAAGAATTCGCCTTGCGCGCGAAACTGAAAGACTGGAGCAGGAAAGAAAAAGGACCCTGGTTGATCTGGATACGGAAAAAAGCCGCATCCATACCATAATCGAGTATCTTCCCAACGGACTGATGGTAACCAATTCCCGCGGCCAGGTGGTTTTGATGAACCCTGCCGTCAGGCAGCTTTTAAACCTTGCTCCGGATCTGACAATTGGGAATCAGATCCAAGACTATCTGCCGAATAAAGAACTTTGTGATCTTATGATGGAGATTTCTCAGGGAAAATATGTGGATTATGGCGACATTCCCGATTATGAGTTTCCGCTTTCAGAAGAAAAATACCTCCTGGCGAGAGGACAGCCGGTCCTGGGCGCAAAAAAGGAATGCCTGGGTGCCGTGTTAAATATAGTGGACATTTCAGAGATGAAGGTTCTGGATCGTCTGAAATCCGAATTTGTGGCCAAGGTTTCGCACGAACTTCGATCCCCCCTTTCCACCATCCATGAACAACTGGCCCTGGTCATCAAAGACACGGACGGGGAAGCATTCAAGCAGGATAAGCATATCCTTTCACGGGCCCAGGAAAAAACCCGGGGGTTGATTTCTCTGATCGGCGACCTTCTGGATCTATCCCGTATCGAAGAAGGGCTTATCGGGCAGGAACCAAAACCGGTCCAGCTCGAATTACTCCTTAAAGACATTGTGAGCTTTCTTGGAGCCCTGGCCGGGGCAAAGAACCAGTCCATCACCCTGGAGCTTCCCCAAGATCCGCTACCCCGGCTTATGGCCGATCATCTGGCGCTGGAAAGTATCTTCGGGAATCTGATCACAAATGCCGTCAATTACACCCAGGACGGCGGAAAAATTAAAGTAGAAGTTGACTTGGCAGGAATCAATGTACGCGTAAAAGTTATAGATAATGGATTCGGAATAGCAGCGAAATATCTGGGTAAAATTTTTGAAAGGTTTTACAGGGTCAAAGACGAAAGGACAAGGTATATCACCGGTACAGGGCTGGGACTCTCCCTGGTTAAGGGGCTTTTGGATTCCATGGGCGGTTTTATCGATGTGGAGAGCATGCCTGGTAAGGGAACCACTTTTACGGTCCTTTTGCCCATTAAAAAAGGATAAGATTTTGAAACAGAATCATTTTGCAGCCATAAGAAATGCCATTTTAACCAGCATGATCCTGGTTCCGCTAATCCCCTTTATCCTGGCCCTGGGCACCGGCTATTATTATTTCACGACGTCTCTTGAGAGCAGCACGATCGCAAGCATGAAAAGAATTGTCGAAGATCACCGCCAGATGATCGAGTCCTTTCTCGAGGAGCGCAAACACGATTTAGACTTTATTCTGCATTCCTATACATTCGAAGATCTCAGTCAACCTGAAAAACTTGACACTGTCTTTGATCATCTACAAAGAGGATCACAGGCCTTCGTTGATCTGGGAGTCTTTAACGCAGCCGGAGTACATGTTGCCTATCACGGACCCTACCGTTTAATCGGCAAGGTTTATAAAGATGCAAACTGGTTCAAGGAAGTGATGCAACATGGTTACTACATCAGCGACATTTTTTTAGGTTACCGGCAGGTGCCCCATTTTATTATCGCTGTTACCAAGGAAGAAGCAGGCAAAAAGTGGGTGGCTCGTACCACTATTGATACGGTTACGTTTAATAATATTGTAAAAGGCATTCGCATCGGCAAGACCGGCGAGGCCTATATCCTTAATGCCGGCGGCATATTGCAGACAGAACCGCGCTCCGGCGGAAAATTGATGGATAAAGATCCCCACAACATTGAATATCCGTCATCCAACAGCAGTGTCGAAACCTTCATTTATAAGGATGTAAACGGAGAAAAATATCTATACACCACCACCTGGCTGCAGAATAAAAAATGGCTGCTGGTCGTCAGGCAGGAGAGAGCCGATGCCTTCAGGGCACTTATTTCAGCCGCTTACCTGATCCTTCTGATCACCGTTATCGGCGTGGCGGTTATCGCGGCTGTTGCGTTTTACTTTACGAACCGCATTGTCGGGCGCATGCAGAAAATGGATGTTGAAAAAGACCGGTTGAACCAGCAGCTCATCGGAACCAGTCGACTTGCAGAGCTGGGTGAAATGTCGGCCGGTTTTGCCCATGAAATCAACAACCCCCTCCAGATCATAAAAAACGAACAATCTCTCATCGAGATGAACCTGTCAGAGCTGAAAGAGGCCGGTCAATTACAGCCCTCGGAATCTTTGACGGAATTGGAAGATTCCATGGATCAGATCAAGCTTCAGATCAGCCGCTGTGCCGCGATCACCCAGGCGATCTTAAAATTCAGCAGGCAGGAAGAGCCAAAATCTCAAGACATAGATCTTCGCAGTTTCATTTCGGAAATTACCGGTATGGTGGCCCAAAAGGCTGTTGTCCACGGAATTTCAATCGAGCAGGATATTGCCGAAAATACGTATCCGATACATGCAGATCCTACGCAACTTCAGCAGGTTTTACTGAATCTTTTTAACAATGCAATGGATGCGATTCTCGATCAACATGGAACCTCGGGCGGCAAACTGATTATCAAAGCCGCGCCCAAGGAAAACAAAACCGTCGAAATTTTGGTCAAAGATAACGGCTGCGGGATCAGTCCCGAAGATTTAACTAAAATTTTTTCCCCGTTTTTTACAACCAAACCGGTTGGCAAAGGCACCGGACTGGGCCTTTCGGTATGCTACGGCATTATCGGTAATATCCACGGCACCATGAAAGCCGACAGTGAAAAAGGTGCCGGAACAACCTTTATCCTGCGTCTGCCGGCTGCGGTGTAAGAAATGGATAAAATAAAAATACTATTGGTCGATGATGATCAAAATTTTTTATCTATCACCAAAAAACGGCTGGCAAAAAGGGGCTACACCGTCCAAACCGCATCGACCGGGCTTGAAGCCCTGGAAAGTCTAAGGAGTCAAAATATTCAGGTGGGGATTCTGGATATAAAAATGCCCGATATGAACGGCATTGAAGTTCTAAAGATAATTAAAACGCAGTTTCCGCTGGTGCAGGTGATCATGTTAACCGGAATCCCCACAGTGGGGTGTGCTTCAGATAGCCTAAAGGCCGGTGCACTCAATTACTTGATCAAACCCGTTGATTTCGAAGAACTCCTCCTGAAAATCGAGGAGGCTCATGCACAAGGACAGCGTTTGGAACAAACAATTCGTAACACCCAAATTAAGGTTTTAGAACATAAATATAAGCGAATCAAATAGTGGAGAATTTAACCGGTTTACAGGGAGCAAATTATGGAAAAAATGAAAATGATGCTGGTGGATGACGAAGAAAGGTTTTTGTCCACCACCCAAAAGTTGCTTGTAAAAAAAGGGTATGATGTCGTGACAGCCGTAAGCGGGGCCGAGGCCCTGGAAAAACTGAGAGTTCAAAACGTTCATGTGGTTATTCTGGATGTCAAAATGCCGGGCATGGACGGCAATGCCGTCTTAAGGGAGATTAAAAGGCAATTTCCATTAACCGAGGTTATCATGCTGACCGGACATGCCACCATGGAATCGGCCATAGACGGCTTAAAGTCAGGGGCTATCGATTATTTAATGAAACCCGCGGATATCGACGAAATAATCCAAAAAGCCGCAGAAGCCTTTGAAAAAAGACAGGGCCTGGAGGAAAAAATTCGGGTGGCCCGGATGAGAAAGCTGATGAAATCTCCGAGTGAAATTATCCGGGATTCATAGAATCTTCTGCCCAGAGAAAATAGATAAAGATCAAACATTCCCATTACCGGCATACAAGAAAGGGGTGAAATATGGCCGAAGCAAAAAAGAAAAAAGCTACCGGATATGATAAATATGTAGACTGGAAACTTTTTATTTTTCCGGTTGTTCTTCTGGCACTAATTCTGATGATGCCCACCCCTTACGGAATGAAGGATGTGGGCACCGAATACCAGGTCGGGCCCAAGGCGGTTATAAATAACATCACCCAGGAGCTGTTCCAGGCGAAGAGCGCGGATGTAGACCAGTGGCAGCTTTTAACCGCTCAAATGATGGAACAGAGCATGCGCATCGGGGCGCTTAAAAAAACTCGATTTTTAAAACGCGACCTTAAATGGTGCAACAAACACAAAATTCCGGCGGATTCAAAAAATTTTGAAAAAGCCATGGGTTACATTCGAGAAAATGTCAGCGACGAAGCCTTTGCGGCCGTAATGAAAAATTCTCTTGAACTTCGTCGCGAAGGCCTCAAATACGAAAATTTGACCGGCAATGACAAAAAAGCAGCCGATAAGGGCGCCTGGCATATTAAGGTTTCTATTGCCATGGGCGTATTTGTCGTTTTTTGCTTTTTGACCGAATGCATTCCGCTGCCGGGGGTTTCCTTTTGTGTCGGGCTGATCCTTGTTTTTTGCGGGGTTGTCGGCCGCGAGCAGGTGGCCATGCTCTACTGGAGCGACGCCTGCTGGTTTATTATGGGCAGCCTCATGTTTGCGGCCGCCTTTGTCAAAACCGGCGTCGACAAACGGGTCTGCCTGCTAATGTTTCGCAAGCTGGCGGTTCCCAATGTAAGATGGATCACCCTGATCTTTTTTATAATTATCACCCCGCTGGCGGCGTTTATTTCCGACCATGCCCTGGCCGCCATGTTTCTGCCGATCGGCATGCTGCTTTACCAAAACAGCCTGACCAAGGAAGTCCCGGAAGATCCCGAACTGGCCAAAATGCTGATGATCGGAATTGCCATGGCCTGTAATATCGGGGGGCCCGGCGCGCCTTCGGGAGGCGCGCGCAACGTGATCATGATGACCTATCTGACCGACATGTTCGGCTACGATATCGGCTATTTTCAATGGATGACCTATTGTTTTCCCTATCTGTTCATGATGATTCCCATCACCTGGGTGGTGTTGAACTGGCGTTTTAAACCGCGGATCACTTCTCTGGCGCCGGCCATGGAACACTTGAGAACTGAAACCGGTAAAATGGGCGGCTGGAACCGCACCCAAATCTGGGCCCTGATAATTTTTGTCATCATGGTATTCGGCTGGTTTACCGAAAAAGTGTTCTATGATTTGCGCATCGTCCCGGTTCGTCTGGGGATCGGGGTGATTGCGATGGCCGGAGCGGTCGCCTACCTTTTGGCCGGAGTGGTTAATTGGCGCGATTACCAGGAAAAGGTCGACTGGGGCGTGGTCTGGCTGTATGCCGGCGCCATCATTTTCGGGAGAACCCTTGACGGCACCGGGGCGGCCTACTGGCTGGCCAGAAGCGTGATCGACACTCTCGCTCCGCTGGGGGTCGATTCAGGCCTGCCTTTGATGGCGGTCTCCAACGGTCTGACCGCCGTGCTCACCAACCTGATGGCGGACGGTCCCGCAGCCGCATGCGTCGGACCGATCACCTTGAATATGGCGGGTCTGGTTCATCCGGCAACCACTTATCTGCCCTTTATGGCGATGTCCACGGCGGTGGCCTCTTCGTTTGCATTCTGCCTGATTATCGGCACGCCGCCCAATGCCATCGTCTATGCCAGCGGCTATCTGGAGCCCAAGGATTATTTACGGGTCGGTATTCCGATCTTTTTTGTGGCCAATATTGCCTTGCTGCTGCTGACGGCTATTTACTGGAATTTTAGAGGGTTCAGCGGTTTGCCGGGGTTTTAGCGCAAAGATTTCACGCGCTTGTTTCGTTCATTGCATTGGCCCCGATAACGGGATTTAGGCCTGGGGCGCACAAGTCCACCTGAGGCGGATAAATCCGCTTCGCTCCGACAAGCGTTCAGGGGTGAAGCTGTAGTAAACTACTGCGAGCCGCTGACCCGCTTGCCATAGTTTTATGAAATATCCGGGTTAGCGCATCCGGGCAGGAGGAGATCTCTATTATGGCAAAGCCTTATCATGAGGATATCGGCCCACAGAAAAAGACGCTGTGGCATAACAACGGCAAAACCTATTTCAGCAAGGAAAACGAACGAAAGCTTTTCTTTGTATTAACGCTCATCATGCTTGTTCTGGGGGTTCTGATAAAATTGGGCTTATTTTAGGGAAAGATAGAAAGATAGATTGATGCCGCAAACCAAAAAATTCACCTTTGGGTTCTATTTTAAGTCGCTCACAAAAATGCTGGGAGCACCCAGGAAATTTTTCAGCCAACTTCCCCGGGAAATCGGGTTGAGGCAGTCTGCTGGTTTTCTGCTGGTTTCCAGTCTCTTTTTTACGGGGGGTAGCCTGGTTCAAAACATCTATCCCAATCCAGGCGTCATGGGGGGTATCTTTTTGGTCAACGCCATTGGTATGGTGTTGATAGCCGCCGCTCTCGGCTACCTGGTGATGGCCCTGACCATTGGCAAACAGGTGTCGTTTACCCGGTTTTTCAGTGTTTACGCTTTTTCCTCCGGTGTAACCCTGTTGGCCTCGTGGATTCCGTTTTTTATCTGGATCACCGAGCCCTGGAAATGGTGGCTGATCGGAACGGGGATGGTAAAAGGCTGCGGGTTCAGTCTGTCCCAGGCCTTGGTGATCATCGGCGTATCGATCAGTGTTATGTTTTTGCTTTTCTGGTCTGTTTTACCCCTGGTTGCACCTAGAGGTTGACACGGGCCAAGAATAATAAAAGCGTCCAAGATTATCTTGTTTAGCCGCAAAGGAGGCATACAAAATGAGTAAGAAAATAAAAGTGTTAATGGTCGATGACGAAGAGCAGTTTCGATCCACCACCAAAAAGATTTTAAACAAGCGAGGATTCGAGACGGTTCTGGCAGGCAGCGGCGAAGAGGCCATTGATAAACTATCCGAAAATCCGGACGTGGTGATTTTAGACATTAAAATGCCCGGCATGGACGGCCACCAGGCCTTAAAAGAGATTAAAAAGCGTTCGCCCCATCTTCCGGTGATTATGCTTACCGGCCATGGGGCCCTCCCCTCGGCACAAGAAGCTCTCACAGAAGGGGCCTTTGATTACCTTGCAAAGCCCTGTGATATAGACCTTCTGGCCGGCAAGATCACCGATGCCTTTCGTCACACCACAACCGATGATGTCCCTGTCCCTGCTATAGAGAAGACGGTTGTGGAGGTAATGATTCCCATGGAACATTATACCACCATGAACGAGAATGATACCGTTCAGAAAGCTGTTGAAAAATTAAGAGACTCTTTTTCCGCCAAGATATCGACCAGCCGTCTGATGGAAACAGGACATCGCTCCTTTTTGGTGTTTGACGATAGCGGCATGGTAACGGGAATCGTTGCCATTACCGACTTTCTCTCGGTAATCATGCCGGCGTACCTTTCCGCTCCCAAGCCTTCCATGGCAGACAGTATGCAGTATTCGACCATGTTCTGGAGCGGCATGTTTACGCGGGAGGTCAGGCAACTGGCTCCCAAAAAAATCAAAGATATCATGTCTCCCGTACCGCCTGCCGTCGATGCCGATGACAATCTCATGGAAGCGGCCCATATGATGGTACATAATCAGGAAAGGCGGCTGATTGTGATGAAAAAAGGAGAGGTTGTGGGCATAATCCGCGAGCAGGATTTGTTTTTTGAAATAGAGAAGATATTAAGGAAGTAAACTATTGATAGTGGTTCAATATTACGAAGGCCACAAAGGATAATAAAGATAAAAAGAAAATCTTAGTGTTTCTTCGTGTAATTCGTGGTGAAAAAAATTGTCATAAAGGCACAAAATTCAGCTTAAGGAGGATGTATGTCAGCACACGCAGCGATTGTTCAGAGTCCGAGAGAGACCAGTTTTTGGAAAAATAAGCCCGGCTATAAGCCGATTCTATTTATTATCGCAGCCGTGGTTTTTACTGCTATAGTTGTTCTGCCGCCGCCGCAGAGTATGATTGACATGGTGACCCAAATCAGCCCGCCGGGATATAAACTGGATAGGGGTTGCACGACTATTGTTGAAGCTGTAAACAAGAAGTTAAGACCCAAGGCCTTTTCAGCAATCAAGCAGGAAAAATCGGTTTCATCAGCAGAAGGGGAAGAATCCCTGATGGATGCTGAAGAGGTCGCCGGGATAGCCAAGATAATGATTGCCATATTATTTCTGGCCGCCTTTTTATGGGGCACCGAAGCCCTGCCCCTGGGCGCCACCGATATTATAGTGGGTGTTTTGATTTATCTTTTTGCCATCCTGCCGATCAATGAGATTTCCCAGGCTTATATGAAGGATGCCGTCTTTTTCATTTTCGGCATCCTGGCGGTGGCGGTCGGGGTTGCCAAAACCGGGCTGGACAAGCGGATCGGCCTGATTCTGTTGAGCCGCATTAAAAGCGCCAAATCCTTTGCTTTTGTCTTTTTCCCAATGTTTGCCATTGCCGCGGCGTTTTTATCCGAACATGCCCTGGTGGCCCTTTTGATCCCCGTGCTCATGGGAGTTTATAAGGTTAGCTGCAATATGCACGGCGTTAAAAAAGACCGGGCCCTGGCCATTTTCCTTTTACTGGGCGTCTGTTTTGCGGCCAATCACGGCGGTCCGGGATCTCCGGCCGCCGGCGGACGTAACGCCATCATGGTAGGCTACTTAATGGAATACGGTATGCCGATTACGTTTTTGCAGTGGATGAAATACGGCATGCCGTTTGTGCCTCTCATGTCCGTGGTAATCGGAGCCTACATGTATATTCGCCTTAAGCCAAGATTCAAGGTGCCGGATATCAATCCCAGCGAAGTGGTTAAGGCTGAAGTGGCCAATATGCCTAAATTCGGCGGCAAAGAAGCCCTAATGGCCGTAATTTTAGTCCTTTTAATCATCGGCTGGATTGTTCTGGGCGAAGAAGCCGGTCTGGGCGGCCCTACGCTTTATGCGGTGGCGGCCATGTTTATTTGCCGTATTGTCACCTGGGACGATATCCAGGCCGGTGTGGCCTTTGACGTGGTCGGCCTTTACGCGGCCGCCTGTGCTATGGGAGTCGGCCTGAAATTTACCGGCGGCGCCCTCTGGATGGCCAAAACCTTTGTCGGTTTCCTGCCGGATATTATGACCAAAGGCGACGGGTTGATTATAGGGGTCAGCCTGCTGACCGGAACCATGACCAACTTTATGAGTGACGGCGCCACGGTGGCCGCCCTGGGGCCGATCGTCCTCCCCATGGCTACACTTGCCAACGTGCATGTCTGGAAAGTGGGGCTGATCACCTCTTTTTCTTCCTCATTTGCAAATTTTCTGGTGGTCGGCACTCCCAACAATGCCATTGCCTTTGGCATGGGCCGCGACCCTGAAACCGGTGAAAGATTGCTGGAAGTAATGGATTTTGTTAAATACGGACTTCCTGTAACCATCCTGGCCTGGCTCGTTCTCTGGGGCTGGACGGTGTTCGGATACTGGAAATTTATGTCGTGGTAGGATATAATTATGGGATTGCATAAAAGGATATCAATATACAAAAGCCTCCAAAGAAGGATCACATTCATCATCCTGGGTGTTGCCATTATTCCGCTGATCTTTCTTGGGGAGACGATCTATTACAGGTTCGCCAGAACCTATGAAGCAAAGATTGAAGATCAGATAAAATATCGCGCCAGATCCCAGTCTGATGCAGTGGAAGTTTTTTTAAGGGAGCGAACCGCCATCCTTACCACCATTGTGGATACGCATATGTTTGATGACTTAAAAAAGCAGGAGAATCTGGCCTATCTGTTTAAGGTGATCAGCCGGCGTACGGACGGCCTGATTGACCTGGGTGTTATCGACAGCACCGGTCAACACCTGGCATATGCCGGGCCGTATAATCTAAAAGGATTAAATTATTTTCAACAGGCCTGGTTTAATGAGGTTGTCAGTAAGGGCAGATATATCAGTGATGTTTACATGGGATTCCGCCAAGTGCCGCATTTTATTATTGCCGTGCGCGGATACAGCAACGATCAGAGCTGGATTTTGAGAGCCACAGTCGATTCAGACATGTTTAACCAGCTTGTCAGGACCGCCCAGACCGGCAGATCAGGTGATGCTTATATCCTCAATAAAGAGGGAGTTTATCAGACAAATCCTCGTTTTTCCGGCAAAATATTGGGCAAATCAAATCTGCCCCTGACACTTTTTGGCCAGGGGACTACAATTGCCGAAAAAATTAAGGCCGGCGGCCAAACAAAACATGTTGCCGGCACCTGGTTGAAAAATAATGAGTGGCTCCTGGTGATCACCCAGGACGTCGCGGATGAGAAAGGCGGATTATTGACAACCAGACACACGGAAATCATGATTATTCTCTTTAGTTGTCTGGCAATAATTATGACCACCTTTTTTGCCCTGCGTTTCATATTCAAGCACCTGGAAGAAGCTGACAAGGGGATTAGTGAACTTAATGAACAATTGATTCAGTCCGATAAAATGGCGGCCCTGGGAAAGATGGCCGCCGGCATTGCCCATGAAATCAACAATCCCCTTGCCATAATCGGCGAAAAGGCCGGATGGATGCGGGATTTGCTGGAGGAAGAAGAATTTCATGCGAGTGAAAATTATAATGAGTATGAAAAATCGGTAGATAAAATTGAAGAGCACGTGGAAAGGGCTCGCAAAATAACCCATAATATGCTCGGATTTGCCCGCAGGATGGAGCATCGTTTGGATGATGTTGATATTAATAATGTTTTAAATCAGACCATTGAACTTTTGCAAAACCATGCCCAGACAAACAACATAGACATACAAAAAGACCTGCAGCCTGATCTGCCGATTATCGCAAGTGATCAATCCCAGCTTCAACAGGTATTTTTGAATATGATCAACAATGCCGTCGATGCCATTGAAAAGAATGGATTGATTGATGTCAAAACACGGCAAGAGGATTCGAAGATCGTAATCAGTATCAAGGATAACGGTCCGGGTATTCCCAAAGAACACTTAAAAAAGGTCTTTGACCCCTTTTTTACAACCAAAGAGGCCGGTAAAGGGACCGGTCTCGGATTGTCGGTGAGCTATAATATTATCGAGAAATTGGGCGGCACCATAACAGTAGAGAGCAAAGTATCGGAAGGGACTGTTTTCAGTGTTAAACTTCCGATTGTAACTCCGAAAAAAAAATAATATAAAGAAAGTACAATTATTAACACTTATTACTATAAACAGATAAGGAGATTAAAATGGATATGTTCAGAATTTTGGTCGTTGACGATGAAATCGATTTTTTAGAAACCATTGTAAATCGGCTGGAAAAGAGAAAACTGAATGCCACCGGTGTTACCAGCGGGGAAGAAGCCATCGCTCTTTTAAAAGAACAATTATTTGACGTGATTATACTCGACATCAAAATGCCGGGGGGTATGGACGGTATAGAAGCGTTGCGTGAGATCAAAAAGATTCAGCCCTTGGTCGAGGTTCTTCTGCTTACGGGCCACGCTTCGGTGGAAACAAGTATTGAGGGAATGAAATTAGGCGCCTTTGATTATTGTCTGAAACCGATCAAATTTGAAGAACTTTTACAAAAAATGGGAGCTGCCTTCGAGAAAAAATCGACCCATGATAAAAAAATACGGGACGCCAAAATAAAGGAACTGATTCGCTATCCCGGCAGAGTCTTTGACCAGGATTGATACTAATAACACCCCAATTGAGCGAAAACGCTCAATTGGAAGTTGTCGGGTATCAGGTATCGGGTGTCAGCGATCAAATTCCATCTGAATTTTATTGCACCGGTATAAATGAGATATAACTCATCAAACAAACAGAAGAGGCTTTTGAGAAGGGCAAAGGCCAAATAAATTCAATTGGCTGTAGATGAAGTAGAAGATACATATGAACGCATCGCCCGTTTTAAGAACATGGAGATGGATGAAGAAATAATGGAAATCCGTGTTTAGATCGTCAGTCAGGAATTCAAAGAAGGCATTTTTCACAAAACATACAATATCTTTTTGTAAAGCGCTCAACAATCTGTTATATTCTAATAATCCCAACAATTTTTCAACTTGCTGAGAAAGTAAAAATAATTGATCCACTTATCAACCTGACAGAAGATGTTTTATGGCAGGAAATGACCTATATAGCCATAACTGTGAGACAAAAAAATCAGGGGATTTACATGCCCAATGCGATTGCCTAAGATTCAAAGATGTTTACTACCGGAGAGTTCTTTTTGCACGGTATCCCTGCCAGCACCACACTGATGAGTATGGTAAGTTTTACGGCGCGGAGTCGGTGACTTTATAATAGGGCTGTCGATTTTCATAGCTTTACAGAATTATCTTCACTATCAGGAATATTATAGCAGCAGGAGTATATATGAATGATAGATTGCCGGGGATAGTGGTCACCGGAGCATCCGGTTTTATCGGGAGGCATTTTGTAATAGCTGCGCGCGACAAATTTCGCATCTTCTGTATAGCGCGCCGCAGCCAAAAAGAGGCCGGCATCCCGAAGAATGACAATATACACTGGCTACAGGCCGATATAACAAAATGGCAAAATTTGCTGAGCGCCGTGCAATATATTCGAAATCATGGGGGTACTGATTATGTCCTGCACCTAGCCGGATATTACGATTTTACCATGAAAGAAAACCTTGCATATGAGCAGACCAACGTAATCGGTACACAGCATCTTCTTAATATGTCAAAGTTGCTAAAAATAAAGCGTTTTATTTTTTCCAGTTCGGTGGCAGCCTGCAAATTTCCACTCTATGGTGAAGTCTTAACTGAAGAAAGCCCAGCCGATGCGGATTTTCCTTACGGCCATAGCAAAAGAAGAGGGGAAGCACTCATTAAGAAGTATTCTGATATTTTCCCATGCTCAATCGTCCGTTTGGCCGCCGTATACAGTGACTGGTGTGAATATCCGGTTTTGTATATGCTGCTTAGATACTGGCTGTCTAAAAACAGATTAATATCTATGATTCTGGCAGGACACGGTGAAACAGCCGTGCCTTTTATTCACATTGAAGATCTTATTAGTTTGTTCCTTAGAATAATTGCCATCAGCGACCTCCTGCCCCGGCATGCAATATATATTGCCAGCCCGCAAGGGAGTGTTTCCCATAATGAACTATATAAAGCTGCTACAAGGTACTATTACGGCCATAACAAAAAACCTTTTCTAATGCCGAAGCCTATAGCTGCCTTGAGTTTAATTATAGTGTCATTTTTAGGCCGGCTTAGCCGCAGGGAAATTTTAGAAAAGCCGTGGATGGCGGAATATATTGATAAAAAACTGAGTGTCGACGCTTCTGCAACTTACACTGCTCTGGGTTGGAAGCCGAAACCTCGGTATCATATATTGCGGCGATTATTGTTTCTAAACGAAAAAATGATCAGTCGTCCACAAGAGTGGGCATTTCGGAATGAAACCTTTTTCAAACGGGTAGCATACAGAAAAAGTACTATAATTTATGATATCCTGGCAGAACTGCGGGAGCCGCTGATTGCAAAAATCATAGGAGAAGTGATACGCCCGGAAAATGATCACCGTTTTCCGAATTACCGCAAAATGGATCATGAGCTGCTGAAGTTGTATATCACTTGGAATTATCAGCTTGTTGCCGCGTCTGTGAGAAACAGAGACAGGGCCATGATACCGAACTATGCGAAATTAATTGCACACAGGCGTTTTGTCGAAGGTTTTAAAGCTAAAGAAGTAAAGGAATTAATGTTTTTGACCGCAACGACCATGAAAAATTCTCTCCTTGCAAGGCAGGAATTGAAAGATGCCAAACAACGTGTTGATGACTACATCATCATGACTGCCCAGTTTGCCGCAGATGAACTCGAAGATACATATGAAATGCTTGAGGCTCATCCACCGGAGGAGATGGCTTCTATCGCAACTATCGAATCATTAACAAGCAGTGAAAACCTTAAGCAGATTGTACGGCAGCTTGAAGATGTCTGCGGTGATTCGCTGTCAAACCAACTAAGCGGGGAAGTAACATTCAAAGATTACGGTGTTTTGATAAAATTAAAAACCCAAAACGATAGAAAGATGTGATGCATGAAAATCAGAGTGCTTTTAGTTGATGATGAAAAGGATTTCGTCGAATCCTTGTCGCAACGCCTTCAGATCCGAGAGTTTGATGTCAAAACGTCTCTCAGTGGAGATGATGCCTTGGAACTTATTCGCAAGCGCGACATCGATGTCGTCGTTTTAGATGTCTTGATGCCGGGAAAGGGCGGCATTGAAACCTTGAGAGAAATCAAAGACCTTCAACCTCTTCTCCAGGTCATTATGCTTACAGGCAACACGACGGTTGAGACGGCTATTGAAGGCATGAAATTAGGGGCCTACGATTATCTCATGAAACCGACCGAGACAGAAGATCTGGTGGATAAAATCACCAAGGCCCACACGCTGAAAACAGAGCATGAAGAGCGTATTAGCAAAGCGGAGATCAAAAACACTATCAAAAGACGGTATTGGTAAAGTTTTTCCCCAAAAAAGCGCGAAACGCTTAACCAATGCCACTCTGAATCATTATCGGTCAAAACTCACCCAAGACATTCAGAACATCCTCAACTCAACACGTAATCTTTGATGGGTCAGGTCAGAGGAC
>JACNIG010000171.1 GCA_014383215.1 Candidatus Desulfatibia vada
TAATGCCGATCAAAATAATCAGAATTCTTTGATTAATTTAGCGCGGAAATCCACAACATGTTTCAATCCACGCCTCCGCGCGGGAGGCGACAAAATTTCATTTTTAGTAACGAAGCCTTTGCTATGTTTCAATCCACGCCTCCGCGCGGGAGGCGACTAAAATCATTTGGTGCAGCAGTAGCCGTACAAAGTGTTTCAATCCACGCCTCCGCGCGGGAGGCGACTTTGCCAAAGGTGTTCAATTACCTGTTATTCGCAGTTTCAATCCACGCCTCCGCGCGGGAGGCGACGTTTAGGAAAGTTTTAAGGCGTTCTATCCATTGATGTTTCAATCCACGCCTCCGCGCGGGAGGCGACTGATCCGAGGCCGAATGATTATCAAGCGCCGGTTGTTTCAATCCACGCCTCCGCGCGGGAGGCGACTTAATTAGTTTTGATATCAATAATGGGATATTTCGTTTCAATCCACGCCTCCGCGCGGGAGGCGACTTAACACCCTTCCAATGTATTGTTGTATTCTTCCAGTTTCAATCCACGCCTCCGCGCGGGAGGCGACAGATGTTGCTATGGGATTACAGGCAGCAGCTAAAGTTTCAATCCACGCCTCCGCGCGGGAGGCGACGCTCACCTATGCGTCATGCTTGCGATTAGCATCAGTTTCAATCCACGCCTCCGCGCGGGAGGCGACCTGGGCGATTGTGGCAGTGCCGACCAGCACCGGGTTTCAATCCACGCCTCCGCGCGGGAGGCGACTCTATAAAAAGGTGGTCAAGAGCGATGAGGTTTTGTTTCAATCCACGCCTCCGCGCGGGAGGCGACCCAAGGGTAATATCAGGCAAGCAAGGTTGTTGCTGTTTCAATCCACGCCTCCGCGCGGGAGGCGACCTAATGTGTATAATGCACCAGGCAGATCAGTATGGTTTCAATCCACGCCTCCGCGCGGGAGGCGACGCATGCACTCGCACGGTGGATATTCGTCTTGCTTGTTTCAATCCACGCCTCCGCGCGGGAGGCGACATAGCGACCGTGATCTTCCCAAAGGCATTAAGTGGTTTCAATCCACGCCTCCGCGCGGGAGGCGACCTAAGAGACCTGGAAGAGGTGTCCAAAAAAGCGGGTTTCAATCCACGCCTCCGCGCGGGAGGCGACCCAGTTCACGATTTAATTGCGACAAAACTATAACAGTTTCAATCCACGCCTCCGCGCGGGAGGCGACATTCTGGAAATGGATGGGAAGAAATGATCGGAGCGTTTCAATCCACGCCTCCGCGCGGGAGGCGACTTTTTCTTTCGTCATAACCGCACTTCGGACATACGTTTCAATCCACGCCTCCGCGCGGGAGGCGACCTTTGCTCTCGGTTTTTGCGGTTGTCCAGAGCGTGTTTCAATCCACGCCTCCGCGCGGGAGGCGACTTAATTGTTATTTGTAAATACATACTCGATAGCTGTTTCAATCCACGCCTCCGCGCGGGAGGCGACTCAAAATTGATGGCACTATCTATCAGCATACCATGTTTCAATCCACGCCTCCGCGCGGGAGGCGACTGAAATCTTACACGCTATTTACACAGCCGAAGATGGTTTCAATCCACGCCTCCGCGCGGGAGGCGACGTTGCTGATAAAGCAGGGAATCGTGAGTTGGCCAGTTTCAATCCACGCCTCCGCGCGGGAGGCGACGCGGGAATTTTATGAGGAAAATGCAGAGGATCTCGTTTCAATCCACGCCTCCGCGCGGGAGGCGACAAATACGGTGGGCAAGCAGCTTGTTCTTTTGGGGGTTTCAATCCACGCCTCCGCGCGGGAGGCGACCGCGCCTGTATGACCGGGCCATATCGCTTTTTTGGTTTCAATCCACGCCTCCGCGCGGGAGGCGACCAATCACGGGCAAGTATAGCATTCCTTTTGTCCAGTTTCAATCCACGCCTCCGCGCGGGAGGCGACTGCCGGTGATGGCGTTGGTGGAGACGTCCAGGTTGTTTCAATCCACGCCTCCGCGCGGGAGGCGACGTCCGCCGTTTCCGGGTCCACATCGTCGATATCCGTTTCAATCCACGCCTCCGCGCGGGAGGCGACACCTGCCAGCGTGCCGTACTTCGTGACCGATGCTGTTTCAATCCACGCCTCCGCGCGGGAGGCGACCGGCTACACTGACAACACGTTTATCTTAGCGTTTGTTTCAATCCACGCCTCCGCGCGGGAGGCGACATTGGAATGATTTTGTAGACGATCTTGGAGCAGTCGGTTTCAATCCACGCCTCCGCGCGGGAGGCGACAAAGATTTAAAGATCAGGCAATTACGGACTTAGGGTTTCAATCCACGCCTCCGCGCGGGAGGCGACTGGCGCGGTATCCGGCAATGTCAATCTTAAATTGGTTTCAATCCACGCCTCCGCGCGGGAGGCGACTGGCGCGGTATCCGGCAATGTCAATCTTAAATTGGTTTCAATCCACGCCTCCGCGCGGGAGGCGACAAAAGGGGGGGAAGATACTTGCCGAGGAAGTTGGGTTTCAATCCACGCCTCCGCGCGGGAGGCGACTTCGTGCGTTCAGCAACAATACTAGCCATCCTGTGTTTCAATCCACGCCTCCGCGCGGGAGGCGACTGTTAGCTTCTAACTTACTGATTTATTAAAACTTACTTTAGTTTTTCCGCGAAACGACTTAATCTTCATATAAAAACATATTTGATTGTCAAAGAACATTTGTGTAAAGCCCTTAATTTCCAAATGATTCAATTGGGTGCGAACCTACTGGAGAAATATGTTTGCTTCAGGTTCGCAAATAATTTTCAAACGATCAATGGACCTTCCTGATCAACTGCTTCTTTAGTCCCAACATGTTCTATGCGGCGCTTCCAATTTGATCCAAGAAAATAAAATCGTAGGCTGTCCTCTTCGGGCACAATTACATTGATTAATTCCTGCCGGAAGATTGTCCACTGAGCAGGATCAACAATACATTCAAAAATGGAATACTGAACCCGCTGACCATAATTCTGGCATATTTTGGCTACTCTGCGCAAACGGCGCCGTCCTTTCTTATCAACCGTAGAAACATCGTAGCTCACCAAAACAAGCATAGGAAAAACCTACCTCCAGAGAAACGGTGGATACCCGTCTATATCTCCGCGCAAAAAACGAGCCAGGAGCAAAGCTTGAATATGAAACAGCTTACCGATTGTGACTTTTTCTTCAATGAAAGGGTGATAAATCTCGTCCTGCTTTCGTTTTTGGTAGGCCACCAAAACATTTTTACGAGTGTCCTCGTCCATCAACACTGCGCCGGATTCTTTCTTTTGAAATCCTTTCTTGTTTACTTGACCGAGGTTTATTAAGGACAATGTCAGACGATCTGCTATAAAAGGTCGAAATTCTTCCATTAAATCAAGCGCCAGTCCCGGACGCCCGGGGCGATCTCGATGCAAATAGCCAACCGCAGAATCGAGGCCCACTGCTTCAAGGGCGGAACGAATATCATGCACTAAAATCGTATATAAAAAAGAGAGTAAACAATTGACATTGTCCAGCGGAGGTCGACGGTTTCGGCCATTAAAATAAAAATCTTTTTTCTGTGAAGTTATTAAATGATCAAATACGGAAAAATACGTGTGCGCAGCGTCTCCTTCAATTCCCCGCAGAACATTTAAAGGCAGGTTTGTTTGAAGGTCTTTTAATGAGCTGCTGATCCGCTGTGATGCTCGTTTAATCTCATCTTTGTTTACTTTATCGGAATGATCTCTCAAAACCCGCTGAAGAACAGTGAGGCAATTGGTGAGTTTGCCGATCAATAAAGACGCTGCTATTGTTGCCGAAGTATTCAAATCATCCGCACGTCGAAATTGCTCGCGCCGCAACAATACATTACCGGACACCGGTCCCATAACTCGCGCAAGAAAACGTCCATATTCCGTTAAAAAACTGATAGAGACATCTTTTTTTGCGCAGAAACCCATCAGGAAAGGGCTGCAGCCAACATTACCGAAACAAACGATTCCGTCCAATGTATGAATGGGTATACGCAGACGTATTTCTTTTTCTACCTTAACAACTACGGTTTCGCCTTCCTTGGCCAAATAGGCCCCTTGTGTTGTCACAAAAAGAGTGTTCAGATGTTTTTTCATAATTTTATGGCGTTTTGAAGGTATCGATTTACCGAACGACTTTTTCCAATCGTTTTAGGCAGACACACGCCGACAAACGAACAGCTATCGCATTTTTTTGAATACACCGGTTTCGGCGTTTTCCCGGCTCTAATAAGCTCATGTACTCGTTTTGCAGCATCTTCCGTTTCCTGCCTCAAATCTTCGTCAAATATAACGTTCAGTCTTCGACGAGTTTTTCCGTAAAAAAGCGCTCCTTCCAAAATCTGAGCATTCAGCATTTCTTCCAGGCACAAAGCTTGAGCGCAAAGCTGCACTTTGTCGCAATTATCTTTTTTAGGTTTACCGCGCTTATATTCCACCGGAAACGGCTGCCATTTTTTCTTTGTTGTTTTTTCAACGAAAAGATGAAATTCGACCACATCGGCTTTGCCTGTCAGTCCCAGCCGAAGCGATCGCAACGGTATGCCGTACTCAATGCGAACGTTGCCTCTTGATTCCCTGATTCCCGCATCAGTTCTTTCATGCATGATTCTGCCTTCGGCAGTGTAAAGGTTCTCGACCCACAACTGCTCAACATGGATCAAGGCGCACTGCCTTGCACAAAAAATCAGGTGCTGCAAAGCGGAAAGTGGTATAAGTTCGTCTTCGGAGTAATTCATTTGTATTTTTTCCGATTGCGCATCTGTATTCGAGTTCGATAGAGTCTTTCCGTGAAGCCACCTTCTTTTAAAAATTCTTTTTCTAAAGCCCTCATTTGTTGATCGAGCAAATAATTCGTCTGGTGAATCAGGCAGATCATGGTGTTGGCAGCAATCTCGGGATGAGAGTCTTCTATATATGTCCTATAAGTCTTATAAGACCTATTCTTATTGTAGCAAAGCCCTCGAACCTGCCGGGCTTTGGGGTGATCTTTATTCCAAAGTACCAATCCTTTCTGCCGCAAATAATCCTGAAAATCCAACAATAATTCCTCCAGACTTGCCCGGGCCACCCCAACGAGCTTGAGTTCGAATTTTTTGGAGGTGCCTGAGGCCATACTGCCTTCGGCTATGTTTTGTTTGCCGCTACGCGCCGCTTGCACCATCTGATCATGGGTCCGCGAGCGCTTTGAAATGCATCGGTCGCAAAACACCACGGTACCGTCATAGACAATCTCCGCCATCTGATAGGATTGCAGATCACGAAACCCGCCGTGAGGCGGAATGAGTTGTGGAGAATCGGGCCTATCAGTCATTTGGGGTTACCTTGCCTTCTTAAATTGTTTCATTAAAGCCGTTCAATGATGCTAATCCCTGCAGGTAAGTTGCTTTTATTGATTTCGAGTTTGT
Source organism: Candidatus Desulfatibia vada (assembly GCA_014383215.1). Classification (GTDB taxonomy): domain Bacteria; phylum Desulfobacterota; class Desulfobacteria; order Desulfobacterales; family UBA11574; genus Desulfatibia_A; species Desulfatibia_A vada. The sequence goes on from JACNIG010000171.1 coordinate 5,433, forward strand.
AATCGCTGAAATCGCGAGCCGGCTTGGAGTCATCCTTTCGGGTTAAAATGACACGCTTGAATAACGAGTGCGCCGGGGCATTGCCAAGAGCGGAGTTGTGTTTAAAAATGACCAATTGCTGTGTTGACATGAGCCCTCGTGCGGCAGACCGATCATTTTCAAACATGTTACACAGGGCGTCCCATAGTAAGTTGAGATCATCTTCGCCGAACCCGGTCTGCGCTGCCAGATGGGCGGAAACAAATCCATGGGCAACATAGAGCCCGTAAGGGACGGTGTTCTTTCGGCCTTGAATTCCGATCTGACTTTCTACAGGTTTATCTGCTTTTCGTGCGGCACATACGGTAATCGAATGTTCAAGAGCAACTATTGGATCAACCGACCGAGAAAATGTTATTTGTACGGGCCCTCGTACTTGGCCAGCTGTCTTTTTGATCTTACTCATACCATCAACGCCATCCTTTTCTGCTTTATCACTCGTTGACATAACAGCGCCAAAAGTTCGGATATCGTAAAAATTTCTACACATCCAATCCCGAGCAACATCTTCGTAATGCCGAGCTGGTTTTGGGTTTTTCTTTTTATCTTTCTGCCATGCCTTCCATGCCTCAACAGCCTTTTTGACGGCATCATCTTCAGCGTATGCACGTTGAATTTGTTCATTCAAAGTCAGCGATTTGGATTTAACCCAGATATCAAATTCTAAAGATAAATTTTTAGCAAGCATGACATAGTCACGTACTTTCCGTTTGAGACAAACATCGGTAATCAATCCATGACCGGTTTCCGGATCGATACGCGGCAAGTTGCCCGCATCAGGGTCGCCATTAGGGTTGCCGTCCTTCACGTCAAAGATCAATACAAAGTCATAACGATTTTTCATTGGGTTGCTCATGGCTTTCTCCTTATTGGTTAATCCTGTTTTTCTTTCTTGGTATAAAAAGCCTGCATCTGGTGGTAGTAGCCGATGGCGAACCGCCCCTGATCCTCCAATTTCAAGTGTGGTGGAAAATCACAGATATCGCTCACAATTTCGCCAAGTAAACGCTCAAAGTTTATTCGTTCACCCACATTGTCAAGCCCTGATAGATGGTGCTTACTCAATCGGATCAAGGTGCCAAAGACTGTTGCGGGAGTTCCAGAAGCAGAGCCATAATATTTATCGCGTATTGTGGAGTTGGGTTCCTTCCCGCCACCTTGTGTGAATTTCCTAATTTGGATTTTTTCCAGTGCGGCGAAAAGCCGACCCAACCTGTACCCAATGTTTGTATTGTTTTCATCCAGGCTCATTTTGAGTTCCTCCTTTATGCTTGAATTTTTATAACGAATTGATCGGTTAATACACGCTTTGATCAGAGCCGCACGAGGATAAATGATTTCATGTTCTGCACGGATGCGTCGAATGGCGGCCTGAAGCAGAGTTTTCGGGTATGGAAGACCTTCCAAAATGGAACGCATGGTTTCGCCAGCGAGATTCGGAGAAATATTATTAGCTTTGCCTTGGACGGCGGTTGAAACCAATAGCCGAAAAAGCGAAAAAACATCTTTGTCCCTCGGCCCATGAACAATCCGCAAGTCATCGAAATGCAATTTGATTTTACTGGCCATGCCCGCCACGGTATCCACAATCCAGAAACGGACTGCAATGCGCGCACTGTTAGGCGCCAATCCGAGCACATAAAATCTATTGTCTCTTTGTGTTTGAAAAACTCCACTTTCCAGTGATCTGAATAGGCTTCTTACAGCTTCGACTCCTCGGTCCGGATCATCTTTTGGGGGTTCACTGAAAAAGTCTGCTATATGATTTTCCAGGTCAGAACTTTTTTCTGACCAACAAACGGTGACCGCATCACCAACCAGCATTCTGGAGTTGGATTTGAGCAGGGTGTTTAATGATGTCGTATATGCGAACTCCGCTGATTTACCAACAGGAGCGTTATACCCTTGCTCCTTCCCATATGAATCGAACCCATGTTTTTTTTGAAAACCAACCAATTTCTTAGAATCCTTGCTGATTCGTGTGTCACTATGCACTCGAACAATTTCGCCAACTTCTCCTGTAACCAAACATCGACCGACCACTTTGTCTTCAATGCTTTCGTCAGCGGTATCCCTAGAAGCTTTTAACGCCTGGTTAACGTACTCCTGAACGGCCTGGTAACAGGGTATGGGTGATATTTCACCCGCAAGCTTAAACGTCATATTGCATGAGAGAACTTTAGTGCACTCACCCCATGTCGGATGTGACTTTACGTCATCAACACCGCCAGAATCGTAAAACTTCAGAATTGCGGCAACGCCTTCATGGTTGTTTAGCTCAGGTGGCAATTCTTTCAGTGATCGTAACCATGTCGAATGTTGGTTTTTCGCCTTTTCATCATCGGGGTGTTGAAGCACATATCCTGCATGATCCCACAAAAGAAAAGTTGTTTTATAGCTTAAACTTCCCGCCCTTGGCTTAGACCGCGGAACAAGGAATGTTTTGGCAATGGACTTCTTTCCGATCTTTTCGCGTGTATCTTCCAAGTTGATAAATTTGCCGTTTCTGTCAATGACAATCAGAAAAGGAATGGGCTTCTTTTCAAAGCCCTCGGGCGCAATATCACTTTCTGGATCAGTTGCCTTGCGGTCATAATATTCCTTCAATGCTTGCAAGATCATGAGCGCACCTCCACGTTGCCAAGATTAAGTACCCCGTAGCTGAGTTTCGCCCTGAAGAATTGGGGTTTTATGTTGCTTGGGTCGGAGTAATCCATATCATAGAGCATCCAGCCGAGATCCCTTGTTTCGGAAATAGGGCTGGCAGGTTCAACTTGGGGATCGACCAATCGAAATTGTGCAGAGAATTCACGGCAGCCAAGATAGGGCTGATTGAAGCACTGGCCTTTGCTGGCGCGGCGTTCAAACATAGCGGCATATTTGGCCGGTTTTTCATCCTGCCGGACGATTTCCAGTTCTTCCATATCATGCAGATAATCCGGGACCGGATTATATACCTTGCCGCGCTTTTCCGGCGGAATAAACTCGAACTCGGCAAAAAGCCTGTATTTTACATCGCGCAGAAAAAGCCCGGCTCTCTGTTGCCGATTATCCTCGACAAAAATATGACGTTTTTTTGTCGAGGCGACCGCTCCCACTTCGTTGCGGCGCACTGAAATCCACCGAATGGGCGCAAGCACTTCGATGCGGGTCACCCGCCAGAAAATAGCCGGTTTCCAGAGAATCGCATCATAAACTGCGCGCGCAGCCGACGGTGTGATCACATCGTAACTGACGCGTTCAACCTTCATCTCGGGCCTGGTGAAGCAGGCATAAGACCCCTTTACCTCCAAACAGAATCCTTTCATGATTCACCTCTCTTTGATGTTCTTTTAGATCATTAAATCTTCCGGAACCCAGCCTCTGCCGAACAAATCAAGGCCATGGTGATGATCGTATCTGCCTATCCAGCACCATAAACCCGCCCACACCTCTTCCAGCAATCCATCCATTTTTGCTTTTTCAAAGTCTCTTCTGGATAAATTCACGGAATAACGCTGCAGCTTTCGCATATTATGGCGCTTCGGCCCGATTCGCCGCAATTCGTCCAGCCATTTCCCGCTATTTCCAAAGTTGATGAATACCGATTGCTGCGCCTTATCATCTATGAGTTTAAACTCATTGCCGGCTGTGCGGAAATGGACATGTGGGACATCCTTTTGCAGCCATTCCTTGAACCTGCTGCCAGTATCATTGACTTTGGAATAAAATAAGTTGAAATAACGTGTAAATTCATCCGGATTCTGCGGGTTGAAATCTGGTAGGCTGAGCAATTCGCGGGTCGTGTATTCCCCTTTAAGAAGCAGTCCGCGTGGGGCGGATTTAGGCGGCACAAAGACATGAACCTCTCCTATTCTGCCGTCCACGTTAAGCTTGCCCTCACGGTTGCAGCGTCCCCCGGCCTGAGCTATGGAGTCCAACCCGGCAAGGGCGCGATACACAACTGGAAAATCCATATCCACGCCCGCTTCCACCAGTTGAGTGCTGATAACGCGAGTCGTAAGACCGACCCTGAGCCTTTTCTTGATCTCTTGTATCGCTTCAGAACGATGTTCGCCACACATGAGGGCTGAAAGATGTATCGTGCCATGCGGCATGAGTTTATAAAGATCGTAACAATCACGACGAGTATTAACAACGCAAAGCACCTGATTGTGCTGTTGAAGTCTACCTGCCACATCTTCCCATTGGGTAAAATTGTTAATATTCGGCGGCAGGATGATCTCAGTTCTTTTGAGCCGTTCATAGAGTGCTGCTGGATTTGTGATGATCTCCCGTGGCAGATCCAACTTGGGCAACGCTGGTTGCGTGGCTGTGGCAAGAACCATGGTTACGCCATAATGCCGTACAAGCTGGTTCATCACCTCAACACACGGATCAAGCAATTCCGGCGGCAAGAGTTGAGCTTCATCAAGAATGACAACGCTGTTGATGATGTTGTGCAGCTTACGACAGCGACTCGATTTGGCGGCATACAGTGATTCGAAAAATTGAACGTTTGTGGTGACGATAACGGACGCATCCCAGTTTTCGGCGGCTAGTCTGGAGCGTTGGGTCTCTTTATCCGGATCAAGGTTACTGTGGTGTTCAACGACATTTTCGATCCCCAAAATATCCGCTAGTATTTTTGCGGTTTGTTCGATGATGCTGGTGTATGGAATAACATAGATGATTCGGCTCTTGCCGTATCGAACGGCGTGATCAAGCGCAAAGGCCATCCCTGATAGCGTCTTGCCGCCGCCAGTCGGCACGGTCAGGGAAAAAAGACCGGGTTCCTGCTGCCCTGCGTTTTTGCAAGCAGCCAGAACCTCTTGCCGAGCGGCGTTGACCGGAGTGTTTGGGGCTGTATTTGCCATTTTCTGCATGTGCCTGTCGAAAATGGGCTTCAGTTCGGCCAGAATAGTATATCCCCCTCGGGCTTTGGCTTGCTCTTGGTTCATGAAATCTTCCGTATCAAGGAAATCGGCGTCCACCAGGCAGGAAAAAAGCATCCGCACCCACAAGTGGAAGTTGGATGGTTTCACATAGGCTGGAGGCTTGATATCCCGCCGGAGTTGCTTTCCAATCTCTTCAGCAGCAGAGCGAATACGGCTAAGGTTTTCTTTCCCATCCGTAAGCCGAACCTGCAATGCAGCACGGCCAGTATTGGAAGGATAAAAATCAGGCAGCCCGGCATGGTGCCCAGCCGCAAGATAAGCGTTTATTACTCCGATAATAGGGCCAAGTATTTCTTCTGCAAAGGCTGCTCCTGCGCTTGAGTGATTCACTCTGCCATGACCTGTCCCGTCGTATTCGGAATCATCCAGACTGTTTTCCCTGAGAAGATATGCCTGAAATTCATCCGCTGCTTTGCCCAGGTCATGAAGCCAAGCCGCATTCCACGCCCAATCGGCGGATTGGAGCTTTGCAGCACATTTTTCGGCTTTTGTTGCTACATTAAAAAGGTGGGCTTCCAACCTCTGCCACTCTTCCCGGGGCCAGCCTTCTTTGCTATGGGCATAATATTGTTTAACGGACATAAGAGATAACCTTCAAATAATCTTCATCCTTCACGGGCAGGTTCACCGCATATAGGGCACACATATGTGCCTCCTTCGCCCTTCTCAAATCTCATTCCTGAATCAAAGACAGCTTCACCGGATTTATATGTAATCAACCGGCCGGTAATATCCACATCTTCCTGGAGCCCGCAGTGCTCACAGTTCAGCAGTTCACGGTCATTCAAAAAAAGGCCGCTTTCTTGGGCAAGACGATGAACATACCCGATATGCCATAGCAGTGAGCGCTTCAATATGTCGGCCGGCTTTTAACTTTTCGCCCATTTAACAAAAGCTTTGTGCTTTTCCTTAAAAGTAGATAGCTAAAATGTAAAAACGTCGGCTCAAAAAAGCGGTGTCGAGTATCAGGCAGAGATTCAGGTCAGGGTCGTTTAAAAAATACCAGGTCAGGAGAGGATCAGAAGCAGCGTCGCATGAATTGTTAGAGCCGCCTTGTTTTATACCAAAGGGTTTTCAGCATGATTTCCCCTCCTTTTGATTTGTAAAGTTTCGGGCGGGCATTTGATCCCAGGTGCGGCCATCCAGAACACGCCCTGCTTTTTTTTTGTTGAATCCTCCCCATTGTTTGAAGAAAAAAGGCACATTTTCAGCCAGACATTGGTCGCGAATATTTTCAACCCACAAGGAAGATACAGGCCTTGCTTTAGGTCCTGATTCTCCCCCGGCGATAACCCAATCGATTTTTATTAAATCGACATTTGTAATCGAGCCAAGGAGCGGTTCAAACGAAATAAATTTTATCTTTGCAGATGTATTTCGTAAGTCTTCAATTCTTTGCTGATGCCTGTTGTTTTCAACGGTAACTCCCATCCAGACATTATCCGGCCACGGCAGGCATTTGCTCACCTTTCGCAAATTTTCGGAACGCTTTGTAAGAACCTGAAATATATGTTGGGGGGTCTGCTCCATGACACTGAAAACTTTCGATATAAACGAGACAGACACTTTTTCATGAAACAGATCGCTCATGGAATTTACAAAGATTGTACGGGGCTTTTTCCATCTTAGCGGAAGAGACAGCACTTTTTCATGGGTTTTTACCTTGAAGCCGTCAATATAGTTTGGCTGGCCCATGGCCTGGAGGCGGTATGCCATTCTTTCAGCATAACAGTTTTGACAGCCAATACTTATCTTTGTGCATCCCGTGACAGGATTCCAAGTAGCTTCTGTCCACTCAATAGCAGAGTTTGCCGCCATCAATTCCCCTTCTCTATAAAATCGTGCAGCGATTTTATTTTTTAACCACCTTCCACTTATTCAAAACCTGTTCGATCTTGACCACTTCTTCCCGCCCGTTATCGACTTCTTTACCGGTCAGCACCAGATCCCACAGACGGCCGTTAGGCGTCAGCAATCGTCTGGAGAAGTCGGGTTCACTGAAATCTGTTTTTCCGTAATGTTTATGGATTTTTTCTTTTAAGGGCTCAATTAGCGCTGGATCAATCAAGTTCAACTCGTCCAGACGGTATAAAAAGGCTTCGGCTGAAATACCGAATCGGTGCTTGATGCGCAGCAAAAGTTCATAAGACCAGCGTTTTTTCCGGATGCCCAGTTGGGCGACCGTTTCCCTGACAGCGCCGGCCGGCATCAGAAACGTGGCGGCAAAACGCCGGGCCGCCCGGTGAGCCGTTAAAGGTTTTTTACCTGGAAACGTTGCCCCGTCATCGGTTTTAAATATTTGTTCACCCCGGTTAACGGCGTATGTAAGGATCAATACTTTGCCAAGTTCATACGCCAGCCGAAAAAGCTGCCGCTCGGGATTCGGGCGGGAGTTTAGAAAAAAAAACGCGTTTTGACATAAAGGATCATAATAAGAAAAGCTGTCGATGATTTTAGGCATGGGTACAACGACGACCCGGAACCCCTGATTTTCGAAAAGCTCAAAATAATCGAACACTACGCCGTGCTCGATTCCAATATAGCGACGAACGGTTTCCGAGAGCATTTCCATCCCTTGCCTGCTGGATTCAAAAGGGATGAGCAGCGGAATTTTGGCCTGTTTTTGGGCGTTGCAGATATCTTCCAGTGTCCAGAATGCATCGATTATATCCTGGGCCATTGCTTTGAGCTTGGACGGCAGCACTTCGTCAGGCTTATCCATGGGTACCAGAAAAGGGTCGCGGGCACTTTCATGCTGAAAAGATCTGAAATCTTTTTCGTGTTCGGCAAACAGTGTGTCCACGGAAACGCCCAAGGCCTTGGCCAACCGGTATATCACCGATGCAGACGGCGCGTTTACACCGCGTTCTATCCGCCCCAGAGGCACCTGGTTCATTCCGGTTTTGGCGGCCAGCTCGGCCATGGTCCAACCTCGTTGTCTTCTTAGGCTCCGGATATTTTCGCCGATGAATCCTAGGTCGACTTTCATGCCTCTGTTGTTACCTTTTAGTTCTATTTTTGTCAATATATATTTATTATATGAATTTAATTGAAACCATATGGGTTTGTTGCCTGAATCTTGCACGAGGCGGAGGCTTTCATATGCAAGGCACTTAATCATTGTCATACGGAACGTTCGTGCAGAACGTGTTTTATTTCTGCATTCTCTGCACGAATGTCCCGTCCCGTATCATCCTCTAAAACCTGTTAAAAATGGAATAAATTTCAGCATTATTGACAAATTTATGTCACGGTACTTGGTGGTTTAGCGATGCGGATGTCTAAGCTAACTAAATGAAATTTTTATGATTACTAATTTTTATGGATGGATTTTCTAACTTTTGCATGCTTCTTGCATATTATTTGCGATGTTACAAATAATTTAGGTGAAATTGTAAATTTTAAAGGTTTAATTATAATGAGTGACAAAATCTCCTTTCTAATGTTAAGCAATACAGGCTCAACAAAACAGGCAACATTCTCCATAGCACTGCTCCGTTTTTCAGGAGTTTTATTTGCAGCCTGCCTGGTTTTATTAACTTATTTAATCTACGATTATTACAGCCTTAAGAAAACTTTTCCCGGCCGTCGGGAACTGCAGATCAAAATTTCTCAAAAATCGGATGAAATCGCCGGCCAGCGCAACCAGATTCAAAAGTTTGCCGATGAGATTACGGCCTTAAAATCCAAGCTGATTGCCCTGAACGATTTTGAAAGAAAGATACGCGTTATTGCCAACATTGAGAAAACTACTGATCAAGACAGCCTTTTTGGTGTCGGTGGTTCAATTCCCGATGATCTTGATACCAAAATTCCGCTGACTGAAAAACATAACAGCTTGATGCGCGAAATGCATGAGCAGACCAGGCAACTCGATCTTGCATCCAACCAACAGCAAGAAGGGCTTGAATCTCTTTTTAATTTTCTGCAAGATCAGCGCACTCTATTATCCTCGACACCGGCAATTCGTCCTACCAACGGATGGTCAACTTCCGAATTCGGTTACCGCACATCACCTTTTACCGGCCTGCGCGAATTCCATAAAGGGATGGATATAGCCACCCGCATGGCAACACCGGTCATTGCCACGGCTGATGGAATTGTCAGCTTTACGGGTACCAAGGGATTATTGGGCAAGATTGTTACAATTGATCACGGCCATGGAGTCGTCACCCGATACGGGCATCTTAAAAAGATATTAAAGAATAGTGGTGAATCCGTAAAACGAGGCGATATTATCGCAAATGTCGGTGTTTCAGGGCGTAGCACCGGGCCGCATGTCCATTATGAAGTTTACATAAACGGGATTCCGGTTAATCCTGCAAACTACATCCTTAACTAGTTTCCATCCAAGAATCCAAAATAAACACGACAGCTGTCCAATTCCGCTGTCCAGCGGAAATGTCCTTGAACTTGAATAAAAATCTGCATTTTTCTAAGGTCTCGTTTTCTCCTTGATAAAACCGTATTTTTTCTTTAAGTTAGCATGCATGGGTTATATCTTTGATTTTAATGACGCTAAGGCTTGCGAGGAATGGTTTAACAAGCCACGCAACAGATTTGCCGCTGATCTCGAGAGCCGGCTGATGATTGATATTCTCGAGCCGATGAAGGCAAAGACGGTACTCGATATCGGTTGCGGCACCGGTGCGAGCCTGCTGCCGCTCTTAGAAATGGGGCTCCAGGCCACGGGAATCGAACCGTCTCCATATATGCTTGATATCGCAAAAAACAAATTAGGCGATCGCGTTGATTTTCATCGCGGGTTTGCCGAAGATCTTCCCTTCGAAGATAATTCCTTCAACTATGCCTGCCTTGTTACCACGCTGGAATTTGTCGATGATCATCGCCAGGCCCTGGAAGAAGCTTGCCGAGTTGCCAAAGACAAAATCTTTTTAGGTGTCCTGAACCGCTATGCGATTAAAGGGATCCAGCGACGGGTTAAAGGAGTATTTATAAAATCCATATATAACCATGCTCGGTTTTTCAGTATCTGGGAATTAAAAAATGATATTCGGTCCATTTTGGGGGACCCGCCTATTACCTGGAGAACCGTATGCCAGTTGCCCTCAGCATCCGGCAGGATAGCCCTGTACATAGAGCAATCGAATCTTGTGCAAAGGTTTCCCTTCGGGGCTTTTGTCGGCATGGTGGTAACCATTGTTCCCCGCTTTAGAACCAGACCTCTGTCAATTCCTGTCCAGGCTAAAACATCGACCGGCGCTATGGCAGGTTAGTAAAGAATCCCGGCCTATAGGACCAGGCTTTGATTTGCCCTGAAAGGGGCTGCTCTCATGCAAATTGAACAAGTTCAAAGTGACTGAAGTGAGCTAAAGTGCCTAAAGTTATGGAGTCGCTACGCTCCACTGATTCTATATAATTGGCAGAATACCTTAACTTTAGGCACTTTAGCTCACTTCAAACTTTAGGCACTTTTCCGGCCTGTCCCGTTTGCAGGGTTTACCCGGATATAAGGATTAACACTTAATGGAAGCTTATCTATATGAACCCCTGGAGGATCAGCAGGTAAAATGTAATCTTTGCAACCATCGCTGTGTCATCAAAGCCGGCAGGCGCGGACTATGCAACGTTCGTGAAAATCAGGAAGGTACCTTGAAAACGCTGGTCTACGGCAGGCTCATCTCTCAGGCCGTAGATCCGATTGAAAAAAAACCCTTATACCATTTTTATCCGGGGAGTCTTTCCTACTCCATCGCCACCGTGGGCTGCAACTTCAGGTGCCGGTTTTGCCAGAATGCGGATATCGCCCAAATGCCCTTCGAACAAAAAGGGCTGATAATGGGCAATTACTGCACTCCGGAAGAAGTTGTAAATCAAACCGCCCGGGCCGGCTGCCAAAGCATTTCCTATACCTATACCGAGCCCACCGTATACTTTGAGTTTGCCTTTGAAACCGCCAAGCTGGCCAGCGCCAAGGGAATCCAAAATGTTTTCGTTACCAACGGATACATGACCGCTGAAGCCCTGCACATGATAAACCCTTATCTGAATGCGGCCAATGTCGACCTTAAAGCCTTTACCGAAGATTTCTACAAAACGTATTGCGGTGCCAGGCTCAAGCATGTCAAAGAATCTTTGATACTTATGAAATCGTTAGGAATTTTTGTAGAAGTCACCACTTTGCTGATTCCGGGGCTTAACGACGATAAAAGGGAACTTGAAGAGCTTGCAGCTTTCCTGGCGTATGATCTGGGCAGCGAAACACCATGGCATATCAGCCGGTTTCATCCCACCTACAAACTGACTGACCGTTCTCACACGCCGATTGCAACCCTGCTTGCTGCCAGGGAGATCGGTATTAA
>JACNIG010000431.1 GCA_014383215.1 Candidatus Desulfatibia vada
GCTTGTTAGCTGTCGCCCATTTTTGAAACAACATGCTCATGAAATGCTTCCTCTACTGATTCCAATTTCCATTTCACAGAATCTTGCTTTCGCTTCAAAACAGCCCCACATGCCCCTCTTATATTCTCTAAAACTGAATTACGGGTTGACTCTGATCTTGAGAACAGCTCGTGCATTGATACTTCACTTACATCCCTGCTTGTGGTTGAGTTACAGAATTGACACGCTGTCACTGTATTAATTGCGTCGATTTCTTTTGCCAAGGATTCAATTTCGGCTTCTGAGATTAAAGGAAATTTATCTCTCACCTCCTCACGAATTTGTTTTAGATAGCCGCCTTGGGATTTTCCGATTAAATGTTCTACTGTCATTTGACGCCAAAGATTAAAATTTAATGGCTCTCCACCGCAACCACATAGTTGGCATTTGCCCTTACACCGTATGTGTACCTCTGCGGAATATCCGAAAAGAGATTGGCAATTTTTGTAATTGTACTTCGTCATACATTCCACAAACGGCTAATGCCGGTCAGGAGCAGCCAGAGCTTCCACTGAACGTTTAAATTTCTGATTATTTCCAGTCCGGAACAATTTTTTAAAAACCCCCGGCTCTGGCTGTCGCCTGCACTGGGATGTTCGGTTGCCAACTATCTTATCTACAACCGACATGTTTCTTTGTACCTAAATTGATAATCTTACTTCGCCCATTCTTTGTAGAGTAATAATATTGTGAACCGCTGAATTCTATTTCCCAATTTTGAAGATCTTTATCCAACACCATATTTCCGACATTGCCTTTTTGAATTAAACTATTAAGAAGGTAAGATTGATTGTATTCATAGTAATTATTCCTTGGCCCAACGGCCTTTATCTTCGGAAAAAATTCCCATATTGGTGGGTATATCAGGACAAAACTGGGCCGAATGTTCTCAATTGTCAGCAGATTGCCAATATCGGTAAAGGCTGATTGTGCATACGTTATTGCTTGCCAGGCTACTTTGAGCCCCTGCTTAACAGGCTCTTTTACATCAGGGGATTTCACTTCAACTCCAATCCAAAATTTTTCAAATCCGTTATTTATTAAATGGTCTCGCGGATAAATAAGAAAATCAATTTCAACTGGAGAATTGTCTACCAAGAAACGTCCTTTAACATCCGGCCTAACTACGAAATCATTATTGAGTGCTCTATGAAGAATTTTTTTTAGGGTAATTTCATTCATCTTACTTCCAAACCAAACGGCTGGTGTGTACGGTGGCCAAAAGCCGAAGGCTGGAGACCATCCGAACCGTGCCTTTGTTCGGTTATGTCCCTATCCCTAGCACGTCTTGAGTAATGTGAAAACGTAATTGCGTCGGTCGGCTCTTCGGTTCTAGATAGCGTTGCATATCTATAAAAACCTTTCCAAGGTCTGCAAGGTCATTGTCCGTATATATGAGCACAAAAGTGCCGTGTCTACGAAAAAAGTCCTTATGTTTCTTCATTTCATGCTCAAAATTGTCCTGAGCCATCTTGTTTATTGCTTTTTGCGTGAGGCCTTTGATCTTTGCCAAATAGCCATGGGATGACCATGGTGAAAGCTCGAAACCAATTTTTGTCAGTTCAAAAGGATCGATAATGGTGAAGTCGAGTCTGTATCTGTGTGAGGATTCCAGTCCCTCGTACCGAAATTCTGGAATGAGCAAGGGAATACGGGTTGGCTCCGGAGTTGATAACGCGTAATCTCTGTATCGCCGTGCGATTTCGTACTCGTATTTCGAGCCACTATTGCGAACGATGACGTTCAGAAAAAAATTCAGATATTCCTCTGGCGAGCCGAAAGCGATGCACTCGTTCTTTCCCGGTACGACCAAACCAGTCTCGACTACATGACCAATGGACCAGTAAAGTTGAGAGAAATGCCTAATTTCGCTTTTATCATTTTCCCATTGACTGCTCCGCTGGCTGAATCTGGGCGTGACCAAGATCCCGTAGTTAGCATTATTCTGTCCAATCCACACTGCGGCGTCTTCAACGGCAGGCCGTTTCTTAGAAAGGGCTTCAAGATTTCTGAGGTAGGTTCTTTTTAGGAAGAGATGAAGATACTCCCGCAATTTTGGCGAATTTCGCAAAAGTTCAAGGTTTCTAGCGTAAGAACCACTAGGCCAACCCTCTGCTTTCCGGACGAAACCTTCCAGGTATAAGGCAATGAAATGCTCGGATGAAAGGATAACCTCGTTCTTGATATCGATGTAACGGGCAAATTTGCCTCCATACAGACCATGAAGTGAATGTGCTGATGGTATTCCAGTTTCGACCAAGACATCTGGCAACAGGGCAGTCAATCGTTCCGACAGCCTGGCAATGACCTTGTTCCTTGCTGTCTTCTCTAGATCTCGTTTCGCCATTATGTTGATGCTCCTTCCTTTGAACGAACAAGTTAGTATACAGTTCCGGATAAATCCTATCTGGATTTTTTACTCGACAAAAAATGGGCCAGATTTTCCAGGTGTCTAACCGGATAACATGACAAAAGAGGTGATATCCGGAAAACCGGATAAATTGTTAGGCTGAAAATCCCTTCACAAATTGTGCTGCTCTATGATGAGCTGTTGGTTAAGACGGCTATGCCGGAACGGTCTCATTTCCTTTACAAAAAGTGGTTGAGGTATTATTTGAATGAAAAGGTGTAAATCTACCATTGCCCCATCTGCAAATCTTCTTCAAGAGATCCCGGTTACCACAGTTTTTACGATTAAAAATTCCGAATTTGCAATGAAGGTTTTACTCCCGACAGGACAGAATAGCTCCTGTCAGGAGATGGGTATGTAGCATTTGAGGGGTTTGTCCATGGGGAAACTCGTTCTGGGTACTGGGTTTGTAGGTTATAGGAGTAACTACGGATTAGGATGATAGCGCAAATAGCGGGGATGTCAAGGGAAATCGGTGAAAATACGGAGGGGTGCGGTTTTGACCTAAAGTCATATAGAAGTTAAATGCCAGAGTCGTTTTCGTTGTGTGAGTGTACATAGTCAAGGAGAACGTCATTGATTTCTGTTTGCCAGCCTTTTCCCTTTAATTTGAAATAATCAACGACTTCCCCATTTAGTCTAAGTGTGAGCTGCTTCTTTGTTGGTGTCAGTTGAGAACCACGAACTCGTGATGGTGTTCCGGGATGCGTTTCGCTTACTGCTTTCATCCTGGATATTGTTTTTTTAGAGAGAGGGGGGGAATTGACGGCGTCCCAATCTTCTTGTTTTATATTTTCAGGTTTTTTCTTCATAAT
>JACNIG010000037.1 GCA_014383215.1 Candidatus Desulfatibia vada
GTTGCTGGTTGCTGGTTGCTGGTTGCTGGTTGCTGGTTGCTGGTTGCTGGTTGCTGGTTGCTGGTTGCTGGTTGCTGGTTGCTTGTTGCTGGCGTAGCGCCTGTGGCGCTGGTGGAGGAGCGTCCAAAGATGGACTCAAGGAGCGCCCCGCAACTACCTGGGGCTTGAGGAGCGGCTCCATGAGCCTTGATGCGAAGGGATAAAAAATTGGTTCATGCTAAGGCGCAAACCTTTCCGAAACCGACAAACTATGTAATGTGCAATCAGGGTCCGCGAATTCAATTTATTGACTTTTGCATCTTTATTTCGTATTTAATACTAAAATATAGAGCGCTACACATGTATATCGGTAATAACCTGCCCCCTATTTCAAGGTAGTTTCATATCCGGTATAAATCATTAAATTAAGGAGAGTGGAAAATGACGACAAGCGACGCAACAGAAAAAAAACCTCTCTGGTTGTTAATTGAGGAGAATATCCTTGGGCTCGATTCGCAAGACCTTTCAGGGGAAAACCTGGAAGCATCGATTCAACGGATTGCGGGTGAACTTGACAATGCGGGTTACAATGTTTCGCATCATGGAGGCAATTTGCTTCAATTGAGATGGGCAATGGATGAAACACGCAAAGCCGGAAGGCCCCTTATGAAGGATTTCAACGCTACGATCGCAGCACTTACACTGGAGGACGTGGCTGACCCTTATTCTGTAACGAATAAGCTCATCAGCGACATCGGAAAGACGTGGCCAAGATTCAAAGAATCCGCTCGCAGAACGGATGTAATTCAGATTGTCGAGAAGACAAAACTCGATTTGCTCATTGCCAAGGCAAAAGGCCTGCCCGATGATGAAGGCATCCGATTCCTCATTGCGGAACAAGTGGATCCCGAAGTGACCACCAACGCGTTGGACATTACCGGGGAGAAGTTGGAACAGGTGAACACCGAGATCAAAAAGGAACGCGCAGAGAGGGCAAGAGTAGCAACGCTGCTCGAGGCTGTAGAAGGCAAGCCCGACGAAGAAAAGGTGAAGCACCTCTTAACGAATAACGTCTCCGAAAAATTGATAACCGAGATGGCGAATGTTGACCAGGACGCAATCAATGCAGCCAAACAGGCTATGGAAGAGGAGCTAAAGGAAAAACAAAGGCTGGCAGAAGAGGAAGCCGCGCAGAAAGCCGCGCAGAAAAAGGCAGCAGCTTCAGGACCTTCGCTTGAAGAAATACCTCCGGATGAGATGATAGAATATATCGATTCCATTCGCGAAATCATGGAATTCAGCGATCAGGAGAAGGAAATCAGGGTTATGTGTGAGCAGAGTTCCATCCCCAAGTGCCTGGTGGACATTGCTGTTTCGGAGCCTGACAGACTGGATGCGCTCGAAAAAGAGGCGGAGGGATAATCTGAAAACCTGGTCCACAATGAAAAGATCAAGGAAGCCTATTGCCACCTTTCTTAACTTATTGAAAGCGTTTTATTGTGATCTGGGTCATACAATTTAGCTATTTTTTTTGGTGCTACACGCAACGGATAGCTCCGGGAACGCAGTTATTATATTGGCTTAATCCCCATCATCCGGCCTTATCAAGAACATAACTCATCCAAACATCGTTGCTTCCGGTTTTGGAGACAGCCTTTGAAAAGTCACGGACCTCGAAGCCGAAGGTGTCGAACATTTCGCGTGCCTTTTGGTCCTGCCACAGATAAAAGGTTCTGTTGTCTGAATCTGTCCTGGATCCAGATCCCTCTTTCAAAGTAATTAGCACATTCCCATGTTTTGGTAACGCTGCTGTTATGTTTTTAAAAACTTCCGCAAATCTTTCGTAGGGCGTATGAACCAGGGCACCAATTAACATGACCCCATCAACGAGGATTGAAGAGAAGTCATATGTCTCAAAATCTCCCTCGATGACCTCACACCCGGCATTCTCCCTGGCAAGTTCCGCCAACTCGGGAGAGCGCTCAAAACCGATGACCTCAAAACCTTTATTCTTCATCCATAAAAGATCACGGCCGCTGCCGCAGCCCACATCCAGGATAAAGGCTTCTGCTGGCAGCCGCCTGGCCAGGGGCTCTAAAAACGATGATGGATCTATTGAAAAAGTCTTTTCGTGATACACTTTGTAATTTTCTTGGTAAATTCTTTGGGGACGTTCGTGCAGAACGTGCCTTAACCCCTCATGTTTTTTGCCGTATTTTTTTTGCTTTTCCTTTACTGTAAATCCGATTTTCTTTTTAAGGCGCCAAATTGGCTCCTTAAAAATTATATCTTTTTTTGCTCAACCAGTAATTGCGGGTGGGTTTTGCGAAGCCACTCTTCAACATTCAGCCGAAGCCGGGCCGCCAAGTCCATCATCTCTTTTGCCTCCTGGTCGGAAACCATCCCTGAAAGATCACGATCTGCAACTGCAAGCAAAGCGGTAATCTCCTGCGCGCTGGTGCGATGTTCGGTCAGCCACCCGTTATTTAACCAGTTTTTCAAGCTCATGCTCGTCTCCGATCAGAAAAAACTTGGAATCCTTTAAAACCGTTTTCAGAAAATGATGATCTCCTGCCAATTTAGAGCGGAACTCTTCCAGAGGATAAACAATCGGGTTGATCTCCCTGCGAACCGTCTCTTGAAAACGACCAAGTGTAGATACAACTTCAGCAAAGGTAACATCACCCACAACCATGATATCCGCATCACTACCCGAGCGCTGACCACTTTGTACCAGGGATCCGAATAAAAAGGCCACGTGGATTC
This sequence comes from Candidatus Desulfatibia vada, assembly GCA_014383215.1. Classification (GTDB taxonomy): domain Bacteria; phylum Desulfobacterota; class Desulfobacteria; order Desulfobacterales; family UBA11574; genus Desulfatibia_A; species Desulfatibia_A vada. The sequence goes on from JACNIG010000037.1 coordinate 2,746, forward strand.
TATTTTCAAGAGGTGTTAAAGCAGCCCTGAGCACATCACCCATGCCGGCGGTTTTAATTATAAGGCTTTTAAGTTCGTCATATACCGGACACTCCGGGTTGGCCTGGTAATAAACCTGCCGTCCGCTTGTCGTCCTACAGATAATCCCGGCCTTTGAAAGATTCTTAACTTCCCGCTGCACAGCCCCCATGCCAGCTCCGGCAGCACGGGCAATTTGGCGGAGATAGAAGGCTTCGTCTACATGGCTGTAAAGCAGGGCCAAAACCGCGCGACGGGTTTTGCCAAAAAGAGTGGCCGATAGGCTGTCATTTTGCAACGATGTACTCATATTGGGTTCTTTTGTACCCTATTTGGTATCAATTTTCAAGTTTTTTTCACGCCCCGGTTAAATACGCTACGCTCCTCACTATCGTGAATTTCACTGGGCAGGCAAAGGCGCTAAGAATTATTTGACCGCGGATTAACACGAATGGACACAGATTCTTTAATTAGCCACG
>JACNIG010000036.1 GCA_014383215.1 Candidatus Desulfatibia vada
ATAATTCCAAACGTCCGGCGCCTGTCGATCTCTTTTTTGTTATTGTTCATTATATCTTTAGGTCTCTCTCTTTTTTTGCCCCAATATTGCCAAAGTTGATGATACCGCTCGTAAAATTACAACGGAACAAAATGGCTAGGCAAGTTGAAGAATATAATCATTGAAATTAGTATTACAACCTGAGCCGGTTTCACATGTGATACGGGTGTTCGTGCAGAGAATGCTGAAACAAAACACGTTCTGCACGAACATCCCATATTTCGCGTCCATTCCTGATGGGCTTCTCTTGGAATTGGTGGAATTGCTTTGGTCGCTGCGGTTCAAGAGCCGTTAAGGAATATGATTGATTCGGAGATTTTATCTTCTATTGACTCGATTTACCCTCTGATGTAACTTCAGGAAGCGTGAATTTAAGGCCGGCTTGATTCGGAACAAAATTATACAACATATTGTATGAGGAATATTGTTTGAAAATCACGCAATCTACATGTTATGTACTTTTTTAACACCCAGGCGAGACCTATTTATAGCACTAACTAACCTTTAAAAGAATCAAAACAGGAGAAGTTCGATGAAAAAAACATTCGTTTTCGTTGCTTTATTATCTGCATTGTCTCTGATGTTTGCCATGGCTGCCTCGGCGGGTCCTGTCATGGATCGTATCATGAAGAAAGGGGAGTTGGTGGTTGGCACAAGCGGCGCACAGCCGCCGATGACAGCCACCACCAAAAACGGAGAGATCATCGGACTGGATGCTGACATTTCGAGAGCAATGGCCGATGCAATGGGTGTTAAAGTAAAATTTGTTTCAATGCCGTTTGCCAAGCTTCTTCCGGCCCTCGAAGCAAACCAGGTAGACCTGATCCTGTCGGGCATGACCATAACCCCGAAGCGCAATCAAAAGGTAGCGTTCGTGGGTCCGTATTATGTTGGTGGAAAGGGAATCCTGGCCGTGGCCGAGAAGTATACTGCCTTGCAACAGGCCAAGGGATTGGATACACCGGATGTTACTATTGCAGCTCTGAAGCATTCAACCAGCCAGAAATTTGCCGAGACCTTAATATCCAAGGCAAAATTGATCCTTACCAATTCCTACGAAGAGGCAATTGATCTTCTTTTCAAGGGTAAGATCGATGTCATTGTAGCTGATTTTTCTTTTTGTGCACTGACGGCTTACCGCTACCAGGATAAGGGCCTGATAGCAGGGGCGTCGCCCCTCACCTTAGAACCACTGGGCATCGCCATGACCGAAGATACGCTGTTGATCAACTGGGTGCAGAATTTTATGAACCATCTTCAAGGTAGTGGCAAATTAAAAGAGATGGGTGTGAAGTGGCTTGACGGCGGCTCATGGATTGATGAATTACCTTAAGCGGTGATTGATAAAAGGTATCCAAATTATGGCGAATTTGAAAATCAGAACATTTAATGATGGCAATACAAAACCCACAACGACTATCACCGTTCCTCTGGCGATTATACGTTATGCGAAAAAACTGATGCCCAAGCAATTTACAAAAGAATTACAAGAAAAAGGCATCGATATAGATACGGATATGATCGTTGAGTTGTCACAGAACAAAGAAATCCGGGGCACTATAGTTGAAATAGAGAACCACCAAAAGAACGAAAAAATTGTTATTGCCATCGAGTAGGTCGATAGTGGCCATTTTTGCGATTAAATATACTTGAGAAACAAACCGCCGTTCGTTTTTTAAAAGTTCCTGCTAATAACCACAAACCGCATTTGGGATGATTTTTCGATGAAAATATTACAATTAATTTGCAGGGCGGTTTATTGCTGACATTTATAGATTTTATCAAAAACCAGTTGTTATTTTTGCAACAGTAAACATTTCTTTTATAAGCAAAACAGGTAAAATCATTTCGAAGAGGCAGGAGTGTCCTCATTGACTATCAGTCGGATTGAAAAAGGATTAAATTGCCGGCTGGAAACAAAAAGAAAGATAATAGTTGCGCTGGGGCGGGATCTGTCTGAAAAAGACAATATTTTTCCAGAAGAATAAAGGCGGCCTATTTGATATTCGAAGTCAAATAAACCGCCCTTAATATTTATACAGCGTCTTTTAGCTTCTTGCCGGCTTTGAATTTTACCGCATTTCTCGCTTTAATTTTCAAAGGTTCCCCAGTCTGAGGATTACGGCCCTTTCTGGCTTTCCGGCGAACTTTTGCAAATGTACCGAATCCTACCAGAGTTACCTTGCCGTCTTTTTTCTTTAGTGCCTTTGTGACGTTGGTCGTAAAAGAAGCCAGAGCGGCACCAGCAGCAGCTTTAGAAATCTTTGCCTCTTTTGCCATGTTTTCAATCAATTCAGCCTTTGTCATCAGTTCCCTCCTTTTAAGTTTATATTGTGAATTTAAGAACCTTTAATGTCGTTTTCATTTGCTTGATTACCAACCATTTCCATACGCAAAAGTTAATTTGTCAAAAATACGCAATGTCGGAGTTCCGGGTTCTAAAGTGCGAAATTTTTCCAAACCATAGTTTAGAATTACTTCTTTGATCTTCATCATCGATCTCAAATATCGATCACCGCTATATCCAGGTTGTGTTGATTTTCTATATGGAAAATTATATAATTCTCTAAATGTTTTTGCAGCATTACTATCTATTATTGGAAAGAAATGTGGATTAATAAAATGTAAAATCTTAGTTGCACCAACGTGAAAATTATTTCCCTTGTTATGAAGCCCCTCTCTCCCTCCTTTCGAAAGAATATCATATCCATTGCGTATGCTTTCTGAATCATTATCTACTTCAAAGTCAACTATGGTTTTATCAACAAGAGGATTAATGTACGGTTTTATCGCATCCATTTTTTCCAGCAACTTTGAAGCAAAACCTTTTTTATGAACATCAAATTTCTGTTCAAGTCCTTTCCCCATCATTCGCCCCATATCAAATGATATGAGCCCTGCTATTATGTAAGGTCTATAATCAGGTTTAAAAGGCGTTTTTATTTGCCGCAACTTATCATATACACCCTCAGAAATATATGATTTATAAACAATCTTCTAAACTTTGTATCAGTAAGGTTTCGTGAATATAAGGAATAAAAAGCTGATATCTGGCCCTGGTGATTGCAACGTAGGTCAGTCTATTAATCTGATCCTCTGACCATCTATTATCATCAAGCAAATCGAGTCCCAGCAAAAAGACGCACGAATAATCAAGCCCCTTAACACTGTGAATGGTTGATATTGTG
>JACNIG010000297.1 GCA_014383215.1 Candidatus Desulfatibia vada
CTCGTAAAGGTTGGATGGTGTTTTTTAAAAGGTAAAATATCTCGACAACTGCGCAAAAAGTTATGTTCTCACAATCCAACCAGGCCAGGCGCAACGACAGCGTTTATCGAAGTTTTGTATTCTATTCAGTATGATAAAATGATATTTTATATCCAGGCGCCGTCAACAAAACGAAAACGCTCTGTTTATATTTTGCCTTTTAAAAAATATTATCCAATCCTTGGCCGCTAAGGATTTTCATGTAAATCAGGGTGCGAAACTTGAGTTATTTCTTTCTTCGCGAACCCTTAATCTCTTAAAGCCCGCCTTAATATTTTGCCCACGTTCGTTTTTGGTAGTTCGGCTCGAAATTCAATAAATTTTGGGATTTTATACCCTGTAAGCTGTTCTTTACAAAAACGCCGGAGGTCATCTTCAGTAACCGACGGCTCCTTTTTAACGACAAACAACTTGACCGCTTCACCGCTTTTTTCATCAACCACACCAACAACGGCGCATTCCAGCACCTTGTCGTGACCGGCAATAACCTCTTCAATCTCATTGGGATACACATTGAAACCGGAAACGATAATCATATCTTTTTTTCTATCAACGATTTTTACAAAACCTTCTGCATTCATAAATCCCAGATCGCCGGTCTTAAAAAATCCATCAAACGTCATAACGGTCCTGGTTTCTTCCGGGCGCCGCCAATATTCTTTCATCACCTGCGGACCTTTGATACAAATTTCGCCGATTTCGCCAAGGGGCACATCCTTTTCATTATCATCTTTTACGGCCACTATTGTAGACGGAAGCGGAAGACCGACGTAACCATTGTAGTCGGACAAGTTCACCGGATTTACGCAGACCGCCGGCGAAGTTTCAGTCAGCCCATAGCCCTCTAACAATGGTGTGCCGGTCACTTTTTGCCAGGCTTCGGCAACCGGTCTTTGAACGGCCATGCCGGCACCCAGAGTACCTTTAAGAGCCTTAAAGTTCAGATTCTTAAATTCAACATGGTTTAACAGCGCATTGAATAAAGTGTTTACACCGGTAATCATCGTAAATTCCCATTTTTTAAGTTCTTTGACAAAGTTCGGAATATCTCTCGGGTTGGTGATTAAAACATTCAGAGCGCCCAGGGAAGTATAGGTCAGGCAATTGGCTGTCAAAGCAAATATGTGATACAGCGGAAGCGGCGTAATGATAATATCCTGTCCCTCCTGAGTAATAGACTTAAACCAGGCACTCGCCTGGGTGATATTGGCAACAATATTGCCATGCGTCAGCACAGCGCCTTTGGAAACGCCTGTAGTGCCGCCGGTATACTGCAGGAAAGCGACATCCTCGTAATCAATGGCAACCGGTTTGACGGCAACAGGATCGCCTTGGTCCAAAGCATCTTTAAAAGATACGGCCTGGGGGATGTTCCAGTTCGGCACCATTTTTTTAACATATTTTATGACGGAATTTACAATCCATGATTTTGGAAACGTAAGCATGTCGCCGATTTCAGTGACGATCACATGCTCCACCTCTGTAGCGGGCAAAACACTTTCCAGAATATGGGCTGAGTTTGCAAAGATGACAATCGCCGTGGCTCCGGAGTCCTGAAGCTGGTGCTGCAATTCCCTGGCCGTATATAGCGGGTTGACGTTTACGGCCACCATCCCCGCCTGTAAGACGCCGAACAATGCGATTGGATATTGCAAAATGTTCGGCAGCATCAAGGCAACCCGATCCCCTGGTTGCAGGTCAATCCGGTTTTGTAAATAGCTGCAGAATTTTTTGCACTGCGTATCCAATTCACCAAATGTTATTGTTTTCCCCATATTATGATAGGCGGGCAAATTCGAAAATTTTTTGAACGCACCCTCCAGAATTTCAGGAATGCAGTTATATTTACGAGGATCGATTTCAAAGGGTACGCCTTCTTGATAATTTTTGTGCCAAATTGCTTCCATACTAACCTTTCCTTTTTAGATGTAATTAGGTGTCTGCAACAAATTATTACCGTTCACCCGCACCAGGCCTTAGGTTCCCTGTCGATAAATATCATAACTCTCCAAATTAGCAATAGCAATGAATAGAAAGTCACATGCTGCAGACCATCTAAAAAAATGGTACTTGCAAACCCATATGGTATGACTTAAACTTCGAACTCTGGAAGTCTCACCGGTAAAACCGGGATAGAAGGAGGTTTTATGAAAAATGTTAGATCTATCAGCTGCAGCACCCAATTTTGCGCTGTTATCGGCAATCCGGTTGCGCACAGTCTCTCACCGGCAATTCACAATGCCGCCTTCGAGGAATTGGGCCTGGATTTCGTTTACGTGGCCTGCCGGGTCGAGGATGTAAAAAACGCCTTGGCAGGCATGCGGGCCCTCGAAAGCTTTCGCGGCATGAGTATCACTATTCCGCATAAAATTGAAGCCATGCAACATTTGGATGAAATAGATGCGGTAGACCGCTCCATCGGTTCAATTAATACGGTGATTAACGAACAGGGGAAATTAGTCGGGTTGGGCACGGATGGACCGGGGGCATTGAAGGCCATTGTGGATGCCGAAGTAGAAATTGAAGGTAAAAACATTTTAATGTTGGGCGGCGGCGGTGCCTCGCGGGCTATTTCCTTTACCCTTGCGCGCAATGCCCAACTTGGAAAACTTTCAATTTTGGATATTGACGAAAATATGCTTCGGGAGCTGACAGCTGATTTAAAGACCGGCACGGATACATTCATCCAATCCAAGCTGCTGACCGCAAGCTCTCTTGCTGCAGAGATGGAGGATGCTGATGTAATCATTCACTGCACGCCGATCGGCATGCATCCAAACGAAGATGCCTCTCTCATTCCTGCCGAGCTTTTTAGCCCGGAGCAGGTTGTCTTTGATATAGTGTATACGCCTCTTGAAACCAAACTGCTCTCTGAGGCCAAGTCTCGCGGCCTTAAAGTTATTTCCGGGGTTGATATGTTTATCAACCAGGCGGTATTGCAATTTGAACATTTTACCGGCGTTGACGCACCTGTCGAGGTTATGCGGCGGGTAGTATTGGAACAATTGGGATCATGAATATAGTGCTGATCGGATATCGCGGTACTGGAAAAAGTGTGGTAGGAGAGCTTCTCGCTGTGCGCCTGCGGATGCCGTGTATTGGTATGGATGCGGAAATAGTTAAAAAGGCCGGCATGTCAATTCCGGAAATTGTGGATAAATTTGGTTGGCCCAAATTTCGCGATATGGAATCTGAAAAGGCCCGCGAATTGGCAGGACTTGATAATATCATTATTGATACCGGCGGCGGGGTTATTGAACGTCCTGAAAATGTCGAGGCTCTTAAAACAAACTCTAGTATATTTTGGCTGAAGGCTTCCGTGGATGCAATCGTCTCGCGCATTCAAGGCGGCACGGAACGACCTGCCTTGACCTCCGGAAAAACTTTTACCGAAGAGGTGGCGGAAATTTTGGAGCAAAGGATTCCCAAATACAAAAGCGCCGCTCAATACGCAATCGACACAGACGATTTAACTCCGGAGCAGGTCACAGACAGGATTATAAAGATCTGGACAGAATAGAACCTGAATTGATTGAGCATTTTACTTTTCGCCTTGATGCTCTTTTTGAGAAAATCGAGACAAATCTTCAAGGTTTTTGCGTGCCATGAAATAATCCGGTTTGATTTGGATGGCTTTTAACAGAAACATTCGGGCTCCTTTATAATTTTTCTGCCAACCCCGGATTACCCCAATTTGATTGTAAGCTTCAGCATATTCCGGATCGCGTTTAATCGCCTCTAAAAAATGGGAGGCCGCTTCTTCCAACCTCCCCTGCTTTACTAATAAATTGCCATAACTGTAGTGCGCATAGGCATGTTCAGGCTTGATCTTTAAAGCTTCCTCAAGATGAAAAGCAGCTTGCTTTATTTTTCCTTGATTTAAAAACAGATTGCCCAGATTGTAATGCGGGGTTATATAATCGGGTTTGATGGACAGCGCCGTTTTGTAATGACCAATGGCCTCGTCTATTTGACCTTTGTTAAATTTGGCCGTTCCCAAATTATTATGTGCCAGCCAGTTGTTGGCGGTCACCTGCACTGCACGCTCAAACAGATCCAGGCTGCTTTTCCAATAGGCGGACTGCAGCCACGTACAAATCATCAACGCCGAAAGAATCCCTGCCGTTAATATACCAAGCATAATCCTTCTATAACGCTGCTTCGATAAAATATCGGAAATGCCCCAGGCAATCAGTATAAACAGGCCGATGACCGGCACGTAGGCAAATCTGTCGGCCATCGCCGGCCACAGACCCACCTGGACCAACCCGATAACCGGTACGAGTGTCCCTATGAACCATAGCCAACCTACGCTCAGGTACGGCTTAAGCTTTATTTTTCGAAGCACCAGTATGGTTACACCGGCCAGCAACAAACCGGCTCCAACAGCCTGCCACAACGGTACTGTTTCCGGATATGGATATAATACCGCAAGCCCGGAAGGCCATAGCATTTTTTTTATATAGATAACATAGGAGACCGGCACATTAGCAATTTTGAGCTTCATGGGGACCGACCCCGTCAGTATCGTAGTATCAAGATTTTGAACGGACAACGCGGATAAACTGATTGAGACCGCCGAAAGCACCAGTAAGGGAATTTTTTCTAAGACCAGACGAGAACCCGGCCAAGACTGATTGTCGGAATTATCAAATGTGCCGGTTTCCGGGCTGACATTCCCTGCATGCCGGCTCAATCTAAAGCGTTCAAGAGGCCAATAGTCCAGCAAAAGCAAGACAAACGGTATCGTTACCAGCATCGGCTTGGCCATCAGCCCCAGGGCAAGAGCTGCAAATACCGCCAGGTACCGCAGAAAACCGGGACGTGCGGTGTAACGAACATAGGCCAGCATGGTCAGCATCCAAAAAAAAGTGCTTAAAACATTTTTGCGTTCCGTCACCCATGCCACCGACTCCACATTAAGGGGATGCAGTGCAAACAGTCCTGCCACGAAGGCGCTTTCCCAAAGTGCACCGGTCATCCTTTTTAAAACAACAAACAGCAATAGCGTATTTGCGATGTGAAAAAACAGATTGATCAGGTGCTGCATACCGGGTTTAAATCCAAATATTTGAAATCCCAGCATGTGTGACAACCACGTCAACGGGTGCCAATAGGTTGCGCTTTCAAAGCTGAAAGCCCAGGCAATGGTTTTACCGGTAATCCCCTCATGTAAATAAGGATTGTCAACAAGCTGCACGTAGTCATCGAAACCGACAAAGTCGCATGCAGACAGTTGCCAGTATGCTGCTATCGTGACTAAGGCTAAAAGCAGACACACCGCGCATTGCAGTTTAAGACGATTTCTGTTTCCGAACATTTAGAGATCATCCCTTCTGGCTCACTAAACCCTGAACCCGAATCTAATAATTATTAATTGTTGCTTTTGCAGCCGGGTGCAGGGCACCCGGTTTTATACAAACAATAAAGCATAAAACCTGAATCTTGCAAAACTATAATTTATAATATAACTTCCTAAAAGATAAAGAGCATAACAATCCTGCATTAAACTCTTTTCAAAGATCTCATTATATGGAGGAATCCCATGGCGCAGGAAATGGTTGCAACCCTTCCGGGCAAAGTGTCGCAAGTGAAGATTAAAGTCGGCGCTAAAGTAGAAGAGGACGAAGAAGCTCTGACCATAGAAGCGATGAAGATGGAAACTCCCATATTCATTCCCTGTAACGGCACCGTAAAGAAGGTTTTTGTCAAAGAGGGCGACGAAGTCGATGAAGGCGATGTTCTGGCCATGATCGTAGAAACATAAATAACTTTCAATTGAGCGTTGTCGCCCAATTGTGATAGGAATAATATTATGAGACCTTATTTTGAAAAGATGACTGCATTTGGCCATGAGCTGAAAAAAGGGCGCATAAAAAGCAGCCAAGAGAATCTAAAAAAGTTAAAGGATACAGAATCAAAAATACAAATTGAGGTCGAGCAGGTTAAAATGGCGGGGCTGCCTGAAGAAAAGATCAATGCCAGAGGACAAATGACCGTGTGGCAGCGCCTGGAATACCTGCTGGATCCCGGCACCTGGTGTCCCCTGCACACCCTTTATAACCCCGCAAATAATGAAGAAGGTACGACCAACGTTATCGACGGTATCGGTAAGATTTCAGACAAATGGGCGGTAGTCATCGGTTTTGACAATAAAGTTTTGGCCGGTGCCTGGCTGCCGGGACAGTCTGAAAATATCCTGCGAGGAACCGATTTGGTCAAACGTCTGAATATACCCCTGGTCTGGCTGGTCAATTGCAGCGGCGCTAAACTGCCGGAGCAGGAAAAATTTTATGCCAATCGACGCGGAGCCGGAACACCTCTTTTCCGGCATGCTGAACTGGAACAACTGGGCATTCCGGTTCTGGCCGGTATCTACGGTACCAATCCTGCCGGCGGCGGATATCACGGCATCAGCCCTACCATACTTTTTGCCCACAAAGACTGTAATATAGCCGTCGGAGGAGCCGGTATCGTCAGCGGTATGGCACCTAAGGGAGAATTCAACCTTGACACCGCCGAAGAAATCATCGAAAAGGCCGGGCAGTTTGAGGACAAACCGCCGGGCACCGTAAAAACCCATTACGATGAAACCGGGTTTTTCCGATATGTATTCGAAACCGAAACCGATGTGCTGGACGGTCTTAAAGACTATATGAAAGACCTCCCCTCCTTTCACCCAAAGTTTTACCGGGTGGCGCAACCTAAAGAACCCGGGTTTCCGTCCCAAGACCTTTATCATCTGCTTCCTATGGAACCTAAAAAAGTATATGATTTTGATGAGGTCTTGGCCCGTTTAGTGGATTCCAGCGAGCATATGGAGTTTCGCCCCGATTACGGACCCGAGATATATACCGGGCTTTGTAAAATCGACGGCTTTCTAACGGCCTGCATCGGTAACCGTCAGGGTTACCTGGGTAAAGACTACCCCGAGTACGCCGACTATGCAGGCATGGGGGGTAAAGTCTACCGACAGGGATTGATCAAAATGAATGAGTTCGTCACCCTTTGCGGCCGGGACCGGATTCCGATCATCTGGCTGCAGGATACCACCGGTGTGGATGTGGGCAACGATGCCGAGAAGGCCGAGCTTTTGGGCCTTGCCATGAGCCTGATCTATTCCATCCAGCAAACCGACAATCCCATGATGCTGCTGATGCTCAGAAAAGGAACAGCTTCGTCCCATTACTTTATGGGCGGTCCCACGGCCAACCGGAACAATGCCTTTACCATCGGCACCGCCGCCTCTGAAATCTATGTCATGCATGGTGAAACAGCCGCCGTGGCGACCTATTCCCGCAGACTGGTCAAAGAAAAGGAGGCAGGCAGGCCCCTGGAACCGATTATCGACCGCATGAACCGGCTGGCCCGGGAATACCATGAAAATTCAAGACCGCTTTTCTGTGCCCAAAACGGTCTGATAGATGAAATTGTGCCCTTGAGCGATCTCAGAAAGTACCTGGTGGCTTTTGCCGGTGCCGCTTACCAGAACCCAAAATCGATCTGCCCCCATCATCAGATGATACTGCCCAGAATTATAAAGGGATAAACGAAAAACGAAGAGTTGAAAAATGGCGTTTAGTTTAATGGAAGGTAACGAAGCGATTGTCCGGGGAGCCATATCTGCAGGCTGCCGCTTCTTTGCCGGATATCCGATAACCCCGGCTACGACCATCTTTAATGCGATGCTAAAACTGCTGCCCCCTTTGGGCGGCGTATGCCTTCAAGGTGAGGATGAAATCGCCTCCATCGGCTGCTGCCTGGGAGCATCCATGGCCGGCCTGAAGGCCATGACGGCTACATCCGGACCCGGCATCAGCCTTTACAGCGAGCATATTTCCTTTGCCATTGGCAGCGAAATCCCCATCGTCATAGTGGACGTACAGAGACTTGGCCCCTCCACGGGCTCCGCTACCCGCGGTGCTGACGGGGATATCAATTTTTTGCGCTGGGGCAACAGCGGCGGACTGCCGGCGGTTGTACTGGCACCGGTAGATGTTAAGGATTGCTTTTTGCTTACCATGCAGGCCTTTAATCTGTCCGAAGAACTCAGATGTCCGGTATTCATCGCATCCAACAAGGAAATAGGCATGACCCGGGAGAGTATCGATGTCGATGCAATCAAAAAACCTGAAATCATAGAACGGGCCGCCCCTCCTCTGAATGAGCCATTTTTGCCGTTTGCAGTTCCATCCGGCGGCCAAGTACCCTACTTTCTGCCCATTGGGGACAAGCGGCTTGTCCGTCAGACTTCTTCTACGCACGGTGCTGACGGCTACATTACTACTGATCCGGACGAAATCTTTAAAACCCTTCAAAGGCTGGAAACGAAATTGCTGTCAACCGTTGACCGCTACAGTTTTCATGAAGCGCATCTTAAAGAAAATGCGGATACTTTGCTCCTGACCTATGGTGTCACCGCCCGGGCGGCCCTTGATGTTTTTAAAAAGCAACAAAAGCTGGGAAAGCCGATTTCGCTGCTTATCCTCAAGACCCTCTGGCCGGTGCCTGAAAATTTGATCAGGGAAAAAGCCGCCCAAGCCAAACGTGTGGTGGTAGTGGAAATGAACCTGGGGCAGTATGTCAGAGAAATAGAGCGCATCCTGCCGGAAAAAAAGATCGACTTTTGCGGTCAAATGGACGGCCGTCTGATAACTCCAAGCCGGATCAGTGAGGTGGTTGACCATGCCTAGTCTATTGAATACCAGCCGACCACCGGTCTTCTGTCCGGGTTGCGCTCATGATCGCATTCTGCATGCATTAGATAAAACCTTCCAGAATATGGGGCTGGCCGGCCACCAGACTGTTATTGTCAGCGATATCGGGTGTTCCGGCCTTTTTGACACTTTTTTCCACACCCATGCCCTGCACGGCTTACACGGCCGGGCGCTGACCTATGCAACCGGTTTAAAAATGGCCCGTCCCGAACTGCAGGTGATTGTGACCATGGGAGACGGCGGCCTGGGTATCGGCGGCGCCCATCTGCTGGCAGCCTGCCGCCGCAACCTGGATATAACTTTGCTGATATTAAACAACTTTAATTTCGGGATGACCGGAGGCCAGTTTTCGGCCACAACTCCCGCCGAGGCACAGGTGGGTTCTGACTTTCTGAACCGCATGGAAAAGCCGCTGGACATATGCCGGGTAACGTCTTGTGCCGGTGCCGCTTATGTCGTCCGGTCTTCAGCCTACCAAAAAGACCTGACACAAAAAATAGAAAGCGCGGTTCGCTTCGAAGGTTTCGCCGTCCTGGATATCTGGGGAGTATGCCCCGGCCGCTATACCAAACGCAACCGGCTGACGCCGCAAACCATCGACAAATCCCTTGCCAAGCTTCCCCCTGCTGATGGACCTGTGGCAGAAAACATTCGCAAGGAATACGGCCGCCATTATAGAGAACTGGCCGCCGAATGCAAACAGGCTGCACCTTTGCTTAAAATTGAAGCCGTCTTTGATCCTCCCTATCCCGTCCAGCAGGAGGTAATTCTGCTTGGAAACGCCGGCCAGCGGATTATCACCGCCGGTGAAATCTTATGCTTTGCCGGTCTTACCGCCGGACTCAGGGTGACGCAGAAAAACGAATACAATATTACCGTAATGCGGGGGCATTCTATCAGCGAAATCATCCTGTCGCCCCACGAGATCGGCTATACCGGCATTGAAAAACCTACCGTTATTCTGGCTCTAAGCCAGGAAGGTGTGGACCGTCGCGTGCGTATCTTTAATCAACTGGACAGGGACACTATGATTATTAAAGCCCGGGGAATTGACCTGCCGTCCTGCCATGCCCGGATACACCAAGTCGACTTTAAAAAACAGCGTATTAAAGCCGTAAACTGGGCTCTGGCGGCATTAGCTGTTCTGGCCAAGCTCAACAAGGTTATTCATATTGAAATGCTTCAATCAGCACTCGAGTCTAAATTCAAGGGCAAAACCCTCGCAGCAGCTCTCGATCTGGTCCGCGAGGTCGAAATCGATTTCTGATATCCTGATGATCCTGTAAATCCTGGTTTAATGAAACCGAATATGGAGGAAAGTAAATATGAATTTTAAACTTTCAAAAGAACTGGAGATGCTGAAAAAAGCGGTGCGTGAATTTGCCGCCAAAAAGATTGTTCCCCATGCCGACCAGTGGGACCAAGAGCATTATTTCCCCTATAAAGAGGCCATAAAACCAATGGGACAGCTCGGTTTTTTCGGCACGGTCATTCCGGAAACTTACGGCGGCGAAGACATGGGCTGGCTGGCGGCCATGATCGTAACCGAGGAGATCGCCAGAGCCTCAAGCTCTCTCAGGGTTCAAGTTAACATGCAGACCCTGGGAACGGCATTTACCATTTACAAATACGGCAGTGAAGCGCTCAGAAAAAAATATATCCCCAAACTGGTGAGTGCCGACCTTTTGGGCGGATTTGCGATTACAGAGCCGGATTCCGGCTCGGATATAATGGCCATATCGTCAACCGCCGAAGACAAAGGGGATCACTGGCTTCTGAACGGTTCCAAAACCTGGATTTCCAATGCCGATGTAGCCGATGTTATGATTTATTATGCCTATACTGACCGCGATAAAGAATCCAAGGGGCTTTCGGTCTTTGTTTTGGAGTTAAAGAATTTTAACGGCATAAAAACCTCACGGCTGGAAAAGCTGGGATCGCACTCCTCACCCACAGGAGAAATTTTCCTTACGGATACAAAAGTGCCCAAGGAAAATATTGTGGGCCAGGCCGGTGACGGCGTAAGGATCGTTTTCGAATCTTTAAATCAAACCCGCCTTTCAGCCGCCGCCGGCGCCGTGGGCGTAGCCCAGGCATGTTATGATGTGGCTCTCAAGTATTGCAGCCAGCGCAAACAGTTCGGAAAGCCGATCGGCGAATTTCAAATGAACCAGGATATGATCGCCCAAATGGCAACCGAAATTGAAGCGGCACGTCTTTTGGTTTACAAAGCGGCCTGGGAAAAGGACCAGGGGCACCTGAACAACGGGCTTCAAGTCGCCCAGGCCAAGTATTTTTCAGGGGAAACTGTAACCAGATGCGCCAACTATGCCATGCGGATTATGGGCGCATACGGATATTCGACGGAATACCCGCTTGCGCGCTTTTACCGTGATACGCCGACTTACACCATGGTGGAAGGGTCGGCCAATATCTGCAAATGGATCATCGCCCGGGACCAGCTTGGTATCCGCAAAGCAAATCGCTGACTCGGAAACAGCATGAACTGCACAGCGAATGCATTCCCCGTCCGCCTCCGGTGGACTGCGGGGAATGCGAGCGAATCAAAACCGGATAGTTTTTTACGAAATATTAATAGCTTAGCACCCATTTGCGATTCAGCAGATTGATACCATCGCAAACTACTTGACAGAATCATCACTTAAAAGTATTTTGCCTTTAATGATCTGCAAATCGATTCAATTTTGAAGCTCTTGGGGGATGTACTCGTTATTGCAGTACAATTGAGCGAAAACGCTCAATTGAGTGTCCGTTGTCCTTTGCCTGTCGTCCGTTGCTAAGCAATAAGAAGCGAGATTATATTTCAACTGCAGGCGAAATACAAAAAGAGGCCCTAAGAACCTTTAAAACAACTGACTACGGACAACTGACCACAGACGCCTAATCGAGTTTTGACTCGATTAGGGCGCTAGTTAGCACTCGCTGGAGAAAATTTATGAATAAAAATACAGTTATATTGGTTGTGATTATAGCTGTTTTCGCCATGGTGCATCTAATTTTAGCTGTTGATATCAGTGCTGCTCAAACGAATGCCGAGAAGGACAGCAACGCTAATAAAAGTAGTAATATAGATGAGATAGATGATGTTGGAGCCGTAATTTACGCCTGGGCAAATGCCTGGAAAAACAAGGACACTAAAAGTTACCTGTCTTTCTACAGTCCGTCATTCCATTCAAAAGATCTCAATTATCCAAGTTGGATAAAAAGGAAAACAAAGCTTTTTCAAAGAACAGGCGCTATTTCTTTAGAAATATTTTATCTCTCTGTTTTTATTAAAAATAACTATGCTCACGTCAGTTTTATTCAAAAATATAAAGATACCTACCATTCGGATGTTGGCGAAAAAAAGATGGTTCTGGTTAATTCGCAGGACACCTGGAAAATTACCTCAGAAGAATGGAAACCTTTAGCCGTCGAGAACCCCTAATAGGAAAAGAAAGATTCTGAACCTCTGAACCTTGAACCCCTGAACGGTTACCCCTTTTTATACATCACCTTTCTACTCTCCCGAATTTCTCACACTCTAACAATATAAAACATCATAAAAACCAGAAGTACTTGACTTAAGTCAAAGATCACATCGAAAAATAGTGCGAGAAATAGAAAAAACGCGGGGATGGCTCTTTTTGCAAGAAACAAAAAAACATAAGAATGACAATGAGTTCCTTGAAACGAAAAAGAAAAAGACTCAACCCGTCCCATGGGGCAAACGAAACTGGGTGCAGCTGGGCGTATTCCTTGTAACCATTGGAATCGGGGTTCAATTTTTTATCTATGTTCATCAGTCATCCGGCGATGGTGTTATCACCGTGCCGAGACCTCCGGGTGTTGAGGGTTTTCTTCCTATTGGAGCTCTGATGGGCTGGAAACTGTATTTGCAAACAGGCATGTGGGATCATGTTCATCCAGCCGCAATGGTTATCTTTGGCTTTGCATGCTTGCTTTCAATTGCGCTGCGAAAATCGTTTTGCGGATGGTTTTGTCCGGCAGGAACCCTGTCAGAATGGTTGTGGAAATTTGGAGGCCGCTTTTTCGGGAAAAACTATCAACTTCCAGCCTGGATGGATTTTCCCTTACGGGCTTTGAAATACCTGCTTTTGGGATTTTTTGTATGGGCCGTCTTTTCAATGGAAAGCCTCTCTATTTTATCGTTTCTCCAAAGTCCTTATTATAAAATATCCGATGTAAAAATGCTCCATTTCTTTACCCGCATGTCAACATTGGCAATGGTGGTTTTAATTCTCCTCGGACTTGCATCTATTATCATTCGAAATTTCTGGTGCAGGTACCTGTGCCCTTACGGAGCGCTGCTGGGATTGCTGGCAATATTCAGCCCTACCCGCATTCAAAGGTCTCCTGAAAACTGTATAAGCTGCAGGCGCTGTTCCCAAATTTGCCCCTATCATTTGCCCGTTGACGAAAAACTGGGCATCATCAGTCCCGAATGCAATGGATGCATGGACTGTACGGCCGTCTGCCCGGCGGACAATGCACTGGAGTTAAAAACCAAAGGGACCGGCAAATATGTTTGGAACACAGCCAAAATGAGCATTGTTATTATCGGATTATTTGCAGGGCTGGTGTTTACAGCCCGAATGACCGGGCACTGGCAAAGCTCGGTAACAGCACAGGAATTTAGAATTCGACTGCAGACTATCGATTCACCCGGAGTTTCCCATCCAGCCGTACGTTTCAGGTAGCTCACCGGTTATAGCAATCTATGAAAGAACTTATCCTCAAATATGCTCCCCTTGTAAAACAAATAGCTGAAAGGATGGCAATTAGGCTACCCCCCCATATTTGCAAAGAAGAGCTGATAGGCCCGGGGACCATGGGATTATATGATGCCCTGGACAAGTTCGATCAAAAAAAAGGTGTTAAATTTCGAACATATGCAAAAAGCAGGATAAGAGGAGCTATATTAGATGAACTGCGCAAAATGGATTGGGTTTCCGAGTCTGTCAGAAGAGATATTCGAAAAATTGAAAATGCTATAAGAACACTTGAGTCGAGGCTTGGAAGGGAAGCGGAGGATTTCGAGATTGCCCAAGAGATAGGTATCAATATTGAATCATATCATAGAATGACCTGTAGAGTGCAGGGAGCAGACCTTTTAAGCCTTGATGAAATTATGCCCGACGGCTTTACTACAAAGCTGTCTAAGCAGGCCTCAGACATACTGTCCCCTTTTAATGAATTACAAAAAAAGGAGTTGAAAGGCATTATATCCAAGGGCCTTTCAAAGCTTAAAGAGAAGGAACGACTGGTTATGTCGCTATACTATCATGAGGAGCTGACATTAAAAGAGATAGCCAAAGTGCTGGATCTAACAGAGTCAAGGATATCTCAAATTCATTCAAAGGCAATAATAAAATTAAGAGTAAAGCTCAAATCCTATTATGAAAAACAGGGTTAGTTCAGGATCTGGCTGAGAAACAGTTTGGTCCGCTCGTGCTGAGGATTTTCAAAAAATTCTTCCGGCGCATTCTCTTCGACAATCTGACCGTAGTCCATAAAAAGCACCCTGTGGGCCACACTTTTGGCAAAGCCCATCTCATGGGAAACCACAATCATGGTCATGCCTTCGCGCGCCAGATCGATCATAACGTCCAGCACCTCTTTGATCATTTCCGGATCAAGAGCCGAAGTGGGTTCATCAAAGAGCATCACTTTCGGATGCATACAAAGGCTGCGGGCAATGGCGACACGCTGCTGCTGTCCCCCTGAAAGTTGTCCCGGATATTTTTGTGCCTGCTCGGCGATATGCACCTTTTCCAGAAAATACATGGCGGTTTCTTCGGCTTCTTTTTTAGGTACCTTGCGGACCCATATGGGACCCAGGGCCAGGTTTTCGACAATGGTAAGATGAGGGAAGAGATTGAAGTGCTGAAAAACCATGCCGACTTCGGTGCGGATTTTCTCGATATGCTTGATGTTATCGATCAGTTCAATACCGTCGACGATAATCCGGCCGCGTTGATGTTCTTCCAGACGGTTAATGCAGCGGATCAGGGTGGATTTCCCGGATCCTGAAGGACCGCAGATAACGATCCGTTCCTGTTTCCGCACAATAAGATTTATATCTTTCAATACGTGGAAATCACCGAACCACTTGTGCATATTTATGATTTCGATGATAATGTCGTCATCATCCACGGTAGCGGGTTTTTCAATCTGTTCTTCGTTCATAGTATCAATGACCCGTATGCAGTTCCTGTTCCAGGCGACGGCTGTAGTTTGACATGGCAAAACAACACACAAAATAAATCAAAGCAATAAAAAGATAAGCTTCTGAGGAAAACCCCATCCATTCGGGATTAGAGAGGACGGATTGGGTCGTCTTCAGCAGGTCATACAATGCAATAATCACCACCAGGGATGTATCCTTGAAAGCGGAGATAAGAATACTGACCGTGGGCGGAATTACGATTTTCAGCGCCTGGGGTAAAATGACCAGCCGCATGGTCTGGTAATAATTCAACCCCAGAGACTCAGCCGCCTCATACTGCCCGCGAGACATCCCCTGCAGTCCTCCGCGCACAACTTCAGCAATATATGCCGCCGTAAATAAAATAATAGCCGCCTGGGCCCTGATAATCTTATTGACGGTTATACCTTCGGGTAAAAACAGGGGAAAAACCACCGATGACATAAACAGAAGACTGATCAACGGAACACCACGGATCAGTTCGATATATATAACACAAATCGTCTTGATTGCAGGCATTTTCGACTGTCGACCCAGGGCCAAAACCACACCGAGAGGATAAGCGGCCGTGAGCCCGAAAACAGAAAGGATGAGCGTAAGGGGCAACCCTCCCCACTGAGTGCTGTCAACAGAGGTCAGGCCGAATAGCCCCCCCTTCATGAGCAGACCCATAATAAATAGGCCGAAAATCCAGGCATAAGCCAGTGATTTTTTCCAGTGATTCCGATTTTGGCTGTAAAAAAGAAGGCCTACCAATAAAATCATGGCTACCAAAGGGCGCCACTGCAAATCATAAGGGAAAAAACCAAAGAGAATGAATCGTATGTTGGCAGGAATAATAGACCAGCAGGCACCGCCGGCCTGGTGGCATTCCGCCCCGGTGGACATCCACAAGCTGTCAACAAACGCCCAGCGAATGAACGCAGGGATAATTTTTAATAAAAGATAGAGGGTAGCAATCGTAAGCAAAGAATTAAACCAACTGTTGAACAGGTTGGCTTTTATCCATCCAATCACACCCACACTGGTCAGCGGTGGTTTTACGATCTCCTCGACCTGGTCTATTAGAGCTTCAGTCATATTTCAGAATCTGAGTTAAGAATCCTGGCCCACAGGACCAGGCTTTGGTTTCAACCCATAGGGATGCACTTATCTCAAATGGAATAAATTAAATTCCAAATTGCAAATATCAAATATCAAACAAATAACAATGACCGAAATGGAGAAATTACAAATTACAAACAAATCACAATGACCGAAATTCAAAATAACAAACTTTGGAATTTCCTTGAGATTTGGTGCTTGTATTTTGGAATTTCCTTGGAATTTGGTGCTTGTTGTTTGGAGCTTGTTTGTTTTTTGGTGCTTGAAATTTGTGATTTTAGACACAAAATTCCAAGGCAGTGCCAGATATCTCTCACCTGGCCCAGAGAGACTGTGTTACAATTGATATCTGTAAATATATTCGTTCTTTGACATCGATAAA
>JACNIG010000035.1 GCA_014383215.1 Candidatus Desulfatibia vada
ACGACTTTGCCGGGCATTATCAAACGGTTGTCCTTCCCGCACGTGTTCGCCGACCGATACTCCATACGGCTCGTCAAAATTAGTGGCCGAGAAAATCCATGAGATTTGGCAACAAGCGGATTCAAAACGACACCTGATCATTGTAAGAGCGGGTGTCGTCTTTGGCCCCGGCGAAGAGGGCAATGTAACCAGGATGGTGAAGCTGCTGCGACGCGGCTATTTCTTTTACATTGGCAATCGAAATACAATAAAAGCGGGCGGATACGTAAAGGAACTCTGTGAGGCGATTTGTTTGAGCTTGAAGCACCGGGAACAAGGGGTAACGCTTTTTAATTTCACTTATGATCCTCCGCCCACGGTCGGGGATTATGCAGAGGTGATCAGCCGTGCCTTGAATCGCTCCAATCCCCGGCTTAACCTTCCTTACGCACCGGTCATGGCAGCTTCGAAACTCATAAGCTGGATTGCCAAAATGATCGGGGTTTCAACTCCGGTGCACCCGGTACGGATCAGAAAACTGGTTCGTTCAAACAACATTATTCCTAAGGTCCTGAAAGAGGAAGGCTATACTTTCCGTTTTACGCTGGACAAAGCATTTTCCGATTGGATGCAAGAAATGCCGCAGGACTTCCAATAAAATCGCATGGAGTTGGGTCCATAAAAAAATAAATAACTTCTCGGAAAACAGATTAGATCCGCAGATTACGTAGATTAACGCAGATTTTAGGGAGTTGGGGTTATAGATCCGCAGATTACCCCAGATAAATACGCTTCGCTGTCACTGACGTGAATTGAACGGGGCAGGCGCAGATTAACGCAGATTTTAGGGAGCTGGGGTTATAGATCCGCAGATTACCCCAGATAAATACGCTTCGCTGTCACTGACGTGAATTGAACGGGGCAGGCGCAGATTAACGCAGATTTTAGGGAGCTGGGGTTATAGATCCGCAGATTACCCCAGATAAATACGCTTCGCTGTCACTGACGTGAATTGAACGGGGCAGACGCAGATTAACGCAGATTTTAGAAAGTGAACAAAATAAGGCCTTAGAATGGCATTTTGGGGGTGCAAAACACGCTTTTAAGAAAAAGCACGGGCAGATGGCACGAGCTCCGGTTAAATGTGGGTGTTTTGCGGGACGTTGGCAACTTTGTAAACTTCCGGAGTCAGTCCGCACAGCATGGTGATGCCCGGCGTGACCATCAGGGAAAACGCGGATTGCTTCACAAGGGGTGTCTGCCCTCTGCACCCGGGATGGATGGGCGGGCCTGTGGGCTCAATTTCATGCGAAGGCTTTCACTTTAGTGACATCGGTTTTTTGCAAAGCCTGCCACAGATCATACTGGGCCTGCTGAATCATCCAACTTTCTGCACTACCTCCAAAAGCCTTGGAAAGGCGAAGGGCCATTTCCGGAGAAATCCCGAAACGACCATTAAGCAGCGATGAGAGCGTTTTTCTAGACACCCCGAGCCCATCGGCAACTTCAGTCACCGTCAAGCCCAACGGCTCGATACACAACTCCCGAACGACTTCTCCCGGGTGAGGTGGATTATGCATAACCATATTTCTTTCTCCTTTAGTGGTAGTCGAGATAATCGACATCAAAAGCGTTGTTGTCTTCAAACCGAAAGATAAGCCGCCAGTTGCCGGAAACCGACACAGACCAAAAGGCCTCATATTGCCCCTTCAACGGGTGCAGATTAAGACCCGGCAAGTTCATATCCTGAGGGCTTAGACTGGCGTCAAGTCTGGCCAGTATTAGCTGTAGACGTTTAAAATGAGCTGAGTTTATCCCTTTTTGGCTTCCCGTATCATATAGTTTTTTTAGGCCTTTATGTCTGAAGCTTTTAATCATAAAATAAGTGTAACCTGCCAATGGTCTGGTGTCAATATCAAAAATCGTGAGCCGTGGGGAGTTTGGGACGTCCAAAAAAAAGTAAATAACTTTACTGAAAAAAATGGGGTCACCCATTTGCTCCGCAGAGGCCGGGGTGAGAGGTTCAAAGATTCAAGGAAAATGGTTAACAATTAACTATTGATTATTAATTATTGGTTAATGGTGAAAGAAGTGCTGGATTAAGGACTGATGCTGGAATGTGTTGTACAGAAGACAAAGGGCGGAGAAGCCGATTGCTTTACTCGCAGTGTTCCGGTTCAATATCAAGAATTAAGGAAATTGACTTCTTTATGAGATCGATTTGATCGTTTGTGATGTTTCCGATCTTTTTCACAAATCTCTTATGGCTGACGGCCCTAATCTGAAAACAGTCAACGGCTGACTTTTTCTGTAGTCCGTTGTTTGGGTCAGGTTTCAAAGAAATAAAAAACGGGTTTTCATCCCAATACCTGCTCCAGGCAGTGACAGGTACAACAATGGCAAGTTTAAGATGCTTGTCATGGCCACCGTTTACGACGATTACCGGTCGCCTTTTCTTAATTTCGTCCCCAATGGCTGGGTCAAGATTTACCCAATAGATTTCACCGGTCCTCAAAATCTTCCCCTTCTATTGATTCAAAAAGGTTGTCATACGGTGCTCTGCCGATCATTTCCATTGCCGCTATCCTTTTTAGTTCCCGGAGCCTTTTGCGGTCTTCCTCCACTTTGGTATTGACGGCCTCTCGCATGTACTCGCTCAGGCTTCTGTAATGCAGCTTCTTGTGGGTTTGTTTAATGAATTCGTAAATTTTTTTGTCAATCTGAATTTTGGTTGGAATTAACATATTACCTCTCTTTCACACATATTTTTACATGAAATGCCACAATATGGCCCTAATGTCAAGGGTATAATTTGGGGAGTATTTTTAGGCCGCATAAATCGGGGACATTAATGGGGTCAACCATTTGCCCCCCAAAGGTCGGGCTTTTTATTGGAGTGGTGAGTGGGGCCGGGCCGCAGGAACATTTTGGTATCATAGATCCGCAGATTACGCAGATTAACGCAGATTTTAGAAAGTGAGCAAAATAAGGCCTTAAAATGGCATTTTGGAGGCCCAAAACACACTTTTAAGAGAAACTTGTCTCGCTTATTCCAAAGACTTTTGCCAACTTTTGTCTGGTTGCCTGGCGATAAACAGCGCCTTCACGTTCCCATTTTGCCACGGTCGCCTGTTTTACACCTATTCGACGGGCAAGTTCTATCTGTGTCCATCCCTTTTCAAGGCGCTCCCGTTTGACAGGATTCATAAAGATATAGTCTTCCGCTTCGTT
>JACNIG010000296.1 GCA_014383215.1 Candidatus Desulfatibia vada
CCAGAACTGGCTGAAAACACTGGATTCCGGATCAAGTCCGGAATGACAAAGAAGGCGAATTTTGACTTTTTACGAGACCATCAAGGTAAGAAACCATGAATGATGGGCTGGGGCTTCATTCCTCTATGACTCATATTCGTCTTATTTCAAGCCAGCCTTTCGGATTTATTCTGAGAACCTCTGCGGCTTCAGCGCGGGAGTCTTCAATACGGCCTACAAGACTGTAGGCGGCGACCACTTTGAAAAATTCGCATTTGATATTAACATCATTGTGGCGGCAACTTTGTCGAGCGGCTTATGGTTGTCAAGTCTAAACTTGGCAAGTCTTCACTTGACAAGTTTAGACTTGACAAAGTAGGAATGTTTATGATAATTGATGAGCCTGTCAAAAACGAAAAAAAGACAAAGCGGGAGAAAATGAAATTCATCGGTAGAAAGAAGGAACTATCGGCGCTTGATCATGCCTATCAAGCTCAAGGCAGTGCTTTTATGCCGGTTTACGGCAGGAGACGTGTAGGTAAAAGCGAATTGATTAAGCATTTTATCAAGGATAAGCAGGCGTTGTATTTCCTTGGGAAGCAAGCTCCCGCCAGGCTGCAATTAAAAGAGTTTTTACGTAACGGAGCTTCAGCGCTGAATCAGCCGCTTCTCGAACAGGCTTGGGCAGATGATTGGCAGGAGGCTATCTCTTTGGTTCTGAAACAGGTTTCTGTCGGGAAGAAAATCGTCCTGGTCATGGATGAGTTTCAATGGACAGCCGGAGCTTGTCCCGAGCTTCCTTCCATACTCCAGTCGTTCATTGACGACGATTGGGGCGGCAGGTGCAATGTATTTCTGATTCTTTGCGGTTCTTATATGGGCTTTATGGAAAAAAAGGTGCTTGGAAAAAAAAGCCCGTTGTTTGGCCGCCGTTCGGGTCAGATATTCTTAAAACCGTTCTCATTTCTTGAAGCAGGGGAATTTCATCCCCACTGGTCCACCACGGAAAAGGCCAAACTGTTTTTTATCTGCGGCGGCATCCCCTATTATTTGAAATTCTTTGCCCGGGCTGATTCAGTTGACATAAATATTCGCAAAAATTTTCTTAATGAATTTTCGGCGTTGGCAAGAGAACCCGAATTCCTCCTGCGCGAAGAATTGAAAGAGCTTAAAAAATATTTCGGTATCTTGACAGCCCTTTCAACAGGTGCCGTGACTAACCGGGAAATGGCAAGGATAACCGGCATTGAAGAAAGGACATTATTCTATTATCTAAATAGCCTCATTGAACTTGGTTACATTGCCAAGCATTATCCATTGACCGGTTCGAAACCGAATCCAAAACAGGTCCATTACAAATTGCAAGACCCGCTACTCCGATTCTGGTTCCGCTTTGTCTATCCAAATGGTTCAGCCATTTACCAAATGGACGAGAAAAACGCCTTCATGAACCTGATCAAGCCCCATTTGGAACCATATTTCGGCCACTGCTATGAAATCTTGTGTAGGGATGCGCTCGGCCTCCTGTACCGGAAGGAAGGACTGACTTGCTCTTATGAGATTGGGGAGTATTGGGATAAAGACGTGCAGATAGACATTGTAGGGTACCGACGGGATGGTGTTGTTGATATCGGCGAATGCAAATGGGGCAAAGTATCATCAATGGAGCGGTTGCTTAAGGAGCTGAAAGCAAAAATAGCCTCTTACCCCAACAAAGATAATAAAACGATTAATGGCCGCCTGTTCCTTCGTTCCAGGCGGAAGCTGCCGGATGACAGCAATATTCAGGTGAATTCGCTTGATGATCTTTATTCTCTAACTTAGGAATTAGGGCCAACCAACTTGCCTCATTCCCCATAACTCATACTCGTCTTACTTCAACCCCGCCTTGCGTAGCGCTTCTGCATTTTTAATTTTATGAGACTCATCTTTAACTGGACTCATCCTTTCATATCTGTCTACTGAGAACCTAGGATTTACCCTGAGAACTTCTTTCGCTGTCGCTTTGGCCTCTTCCAAACGACCCGCAAGACCATAGGCACCACTCAAGGAAACCAAAGCAATTAGATTGTCGGGGGACTTTTCGAGCGCCTTTTTAAACATTTGGATAGCCTCGTCATAATGTCCTAATGCTTTATAAGCTCCCCCTAAGTTAGTGTAATACCAACTTGGAGGATATGGGTTGAGGCGTATCGCCTTTTTAATCATGGTAATGGCTTCTTGAGACTTTCCTGCAAACAAGAGAACATGGCCGAGAGTCGCGTATGCATGTGCTGAATTAGGATTTAGTTCAAGGGCTTTTTCTGCTTCAGCGATTGCTGTATCATATCGTCTCATTGAAACGTAAATGTGTGCTAATAGCCTATGGGGTTCATATAGAGATGGGTCGATTTCGATAGCTTTTTGAGCAAGTTCTATAGCCCTTTTAAAAGATTCTTTAGGAGACTTACTTACACCAAGCCATACATCATATATTTGCGTCATTCCTAACCCTACATACCCGTAAGCAAAATTAGGATCTAAACTGATAGTTTTTTCTGCAAGCTGTTTCGCTAAGATATTAGTTTCTTTTGTAAATTGATTTAGATAATCCCTTGCCTTCAAGTAATTTAAGTAAGCATCAAGGTTGTTCGTACCTTTTCCAATCAATCTTGCTTGTTCTCCCTCTGTAAGTTGCACTTGCAGGGCCGTCATGATTTTGATGGTAATCTCATCCTGTATCGCAAATATATCGTTCAGTTCCCGATCATAACGTTCCGCCCAAAGATGGTGCCCCGTCTTAGCATCCACAAGCTGGGCAGTGATTCTCACTTTGTCTCCGGCCTTCCTAACACTTCCCTCAAGTACGTAACGTACCCCAAGTTCCCTGCCCACCTGCTGTACCTTTACAGGCTTGCCCTTGTAAGTGAACGTGGAGTTTCGGGCGATCACAAACAGCTTTGGCGTTTTGGAAAGAGCCGTAATGATCTCCTCTGTGATGCCATCACTAAAATACTCCTGCTTGGGATCATCACTCATATTTACAAAGGGCAGCACGGCAATGGAGGGTTTGTCAGGAAGGGAGAGAGGTGGTGTTTCAGGAAAGCCTGCCTTACGAAGGGCATTAACATAAAGGTCTATGTCAGTCTCATTCTTAAAAGTGGCCCTCTTCTTCCAACCCTCAATATTTGCCTTGGGCCTTTGTTTCAGGTATTCCTCCACTTGGATTTTGGCTTCCTTATCTTGATT
>JACNIG010000034.1 GCA_014383215.1 Candidatus Desulfatibia vada
TGTCGAAATGGCCTTGAATTAACCCCTAAATGAACCTACAACTGTCGAACAGAAGTATACGTCGTTATCTTTCGATCCTTGAAAATTCCTTTATTATCCATGCTCTTACTCCGTTTCATAGCAATATTCGAAAAGAGCTGACTAAAATGCCGAAAGTGTTTTTCGGGGATACCGGCCTGAGAAATTTTGCTTTAAGAAATTTTACTGAATTAAGCTACCGTCCGGATAAAGGGTCTTTGTTTGAAAATGCAATCTTTGGCGAGTTATATAAAAATTTAGGTGTGATAGAACAGCTTTTTTTTTGGAGAACCATATCCAAAACCGGGGTGGATTTTATCCTGACCGGTGAACAAAATTGTGCCCTTGAAGTGAAGTTTACTCCAAATGCTCGTTTAAAACAGCCTGCCGGCCTAAGAGCTTTTTCTAAAACCTATCCGAAATTTAAGCAAATAGTCGTTACTCAAGACCTGTTTGACATTAATGAAGAACTTATCTTTTTGCCGGGATGGATGGTATAATGCAAAACCAGACAGAAAACGAAGCCCTTGCTTTAACGGTTATCGAACCCAGCAAAGGATGGATTCCGGTCGATCTGAAGGAAATTTGGAAATATCGTGAACTCCTTTATTTTTTGACCAAGCGAGAGATCCAGGTTCGATACAAACAGACTGTTTTGGGCGGTTTGTGGGCCATTATCCAGCCGTTTTTCACCATGGTCGTATTCACGCTCTTTTTTGGGCGACTGGCCAAGATACCTTCCGACGGCATTCCTTATCCTATTTTTGTCTATGCCGGCCTTCTGCCCTGGACGTATTTTGCCAATGCTCTGTCATCCTCCGGGAACAGCCTGGTGGGCAGCGCCAATCTCATCAGCAAGGTCTATTTTCCACGCATCATTATTCCCGGGTCTGCCTCGCTGGCCGGCCTGCTCGATTTTTTCGTTGCCATGCTGGTTTTGTTCGCCATGATGGTTTATTACAAATTTATCCCTGGTGTCGGTATATTGCTGTTTCCTATTCTGGTGGGACTGACATTTCTGTGTGCCGTGGGGGTCGGTTTATGGCTTTCGGCTTTGAATGTCCAGTACCGGGATATACGCTACGTGATCCCCTTTTTGATCCAGCTTTGGATGTTTGTTTCGCCCGTGATCTACCCGGTCAGCATGGTCCCTAAGAAATACCAGTGGGCCTTGGCGCTGAACCCCATGAGCGGCGTAATCAATGCTTTTCGGGCATCACTCTTGGGGCATGTGCCCATAGACTGGTTTCTATTAGGCATTTCCACGGGTATTATAGTTATGATATTCATCAGCGGAATGTATTATTTCAGACGCATGGAAAAGACTTTTGCGGACGTAGTATAAATATAGTTCTGTTGGTTCGATTGGTTTTATTGGTTTCATTGGTTCAAGCTAAAAGCTCCGCTGTTTATTTGAGCAAATCGGTTAAGAAGAGTAAAAAAGTTAAAAAAATCAAACTAATGAGACTAATTTAACCAATCAAAACCAATTCAACTAGCTATACCAATTCAACCAATGTAACTAATTTAAACAATCTTTATCCATGGCTACTATTAAACGATTTGAAGATTTGGAGTGTTGGCAAGAGGCTAGAAAGCTTGTTCAATTAATTTATCGGTTAACAAAAAATAAAGAATTTTCCAAAGACTTTGGATTGGCACGGCAAATAACAAATAGTGCAGTTTCTTCAATGGCAAACATTGCAGAGGGATTTCATCGGAAAAGCAACAAAGATTTCATGAAATTTCTTGATTATTCAAGAGCGTCTGTAGCAGAAACAGTGAGTCATGGCTACGTGGCCTTTGATCAACACTATATCAACGAAGAAGAATTAGGCCTTGTCAAAACTCAGGCTGATGTCGTGTGGAAAAAAGTCAATAACTTCATCACCTATCTCAACAAGTCGGTAAAGAAGGGCAAATAAAACTAATCAAACAAATTAAACCAACCTAAACCAATCAAAACCAATAGACCAATCAAACCAACTTTATCTGAACTTTTTCTTGACAATAATAATACCCTGCCGGTAAAATACAACTATATCAATTGACATAGTTTAGAAGGAGATAATTTATGACATTAAAAGTAGTTACAGCTCTTAAAGCTCGTCAAATATTTGGCACGATAATGAATGCAGTATCATTCAGGAACGACAGCTATATTGTAGAAAGAAAGGGAACACCCATGGTGGCAATTATTCCCGTTAAAAAATTCAAACAGATGGATAAAGCCAGACAGCGATTTTTTAAAAACATGTCCAAAATTAGTGATTCTTTTGCAGCAGAAGATCCTAAAATTCTGGACAACATATTAGAAGAAGCCACACGAGCAGCCAAAAAAGCCGAACTCTAAATGATCGTAAACAAAACGGGAAGAATGTTTTAGTGAAAATTGTTATCGATGCCAACCTTTTTGCCAGCGCTCTAATAAAACCTGATTCTAATCCCGGTAAGATTCTTGATTTGGTCCAACAAAATCACGTGGAATTGATTTTATCCCCTGCTGTAATTAAAGAGATAAAACGCATCTTGCTCTATCCCAAAATTAAAAAATACCATCGGAAGACCCCTGAAGAAATAGACGCATATTTTGATGATATCTTAATGTTTGCCTGGATTGTTGAAGGTAATGAAACGGTTGAAGTAATAAAGGATGATCCTACAGATAATAAATACTTGGCATGTGCTTCTGAGGGCGAAGCGGATTATATTGTTTCCGGCGATCATCATTTATTGAACATAGAAAATTACAAAGGAATTGAGATTATTAAAGCAAAAGCATTCTTAAACATTTGGGCCAAACAAAAAGAGCATGGAGTCTAGAGTGGGGAGCATGGAGCAAAGAGCAGGGAGCGGAGAGCAAAGAGCTGGGAGCGGAGAGCATGGAGCGGGGAGCGTGGAGCAGAGAGCAGGGAGCAAAGAGCAGGGAGCAAAGAGCAGGGAGCGGGGAGCATAGAGCGAGGAGGAATGAACAAAAGGGAAAAAACCAAAAGAAATAAAAAGTTGTTTCGGTTTCAAGATTTAGAAATTTGGAAAAAGGCGATTGAAATTGGTGATAAACTTTTTGATATCGCTATTCGAAAACGCTAATATGCTTATTGTTTTTGAAAGAAGAGGATTAATAGATGATAACTCAAGTTTCGCACCCCTGAAATGGCGCAAATCCACTTAAAGCATCGGTTAGAG
>JACNIG010000033.1 GCA_014383215.1 Candidatus Desulfatibia vada
GTCTTATGAATATTATTTCTACTATAATTCCAATCTTTGCCATTATCATTCTTGGAGGGTTTGCGCGCTGGAAAGGCTTTATTCCACCGGATTTTTTGGCTCCGGCAAACCGTCTGGTTTACTATCTGGCCATACCGGCTATGATATTTCATTCGATTTCAAAAGCTTCCTTAAAAACCCAGTTCGACAGTACGGTTCTGACCGTAACGCTGCTTGCCGTTATAGCGGTATTTGCTTTTGCCTGGGGCGTGGGTTTAACGAGATGGGTCGAGCGAAAACAACTGGGGACTTTTATGCAGTGCTCTTTTCACGGTAATCTGGGATATATCGGCCTGGCCGTGGCATATTACTATCTTGGCAGCGAGGGGCTTGTAAGGGCCAGTATCATTGCCGGTTTTATCATGATCCTGCAGAATATTCTAGCAGTAGTTGCGCTGCAGTTACATGCTGAAAATATGGATTTAAAGAAAAACAGATGGGAGGTTGTTCTGCGGATTCTGGGCAATCCTGTCATCATATCTGCCCTGGCCGGCATACTGTTTTCCCTGGCAGGATTACGGCTGCCGCTGGTCATCGACCGCAGCCTTGCTATTTTAAGCGGCCTTGCACTACCAATGGCCCTATTGATTATCGGAGCTTCTTTGTCTTTCGAGGTGATGCAGTTGCAGTTGCTCCGAGTTTTGAGTACGAGTGTTATGAAACTGATTCTGCTTCCGGGTTTGGGATTGATTTTTTATCGCTCATGCAATCTGGCATTACAGGATTACCTGCCCGGGCTTATTCTGCTGGCCTCACCATCGGCGACATTAACTTATGTAATGGCGAAAGAGATGAACGGCGATACCGATTTTGCCGTGGCTGCTATTTCCATCAGCACAATGCTATCGGCAATAACATTTACAATCTGGCTTACTCTCGCCGGATAACCTCTAACTTCGATTGATCGTAAACAAAATGAAGAAACTCTGGATCATGATAAAATTAAAGCACATTATTTGGGGTGATGATTCCTAACCAATATTGCAACCCTTCGTCAGGTGGTCTGAGTGAAAGATGGAAGGCATCTTCAATTTGGGTTCCAGAGGCCAAACCGCAAGATAATTGTTACAAAACAGTACAATATGTTAAAAATTAACATTGGATGAAGGCAATACCTGGAAACGCCAAAACTGTTATTTATCTAATTCAGCTCTAACAGCAACTCCAATTTTCTCCATAGTATATGGTTTCTTTATGTATTGACCTGCTCCAAGTCTGTGAGCTTTTTTAACACGGTGTGTTTCAGAAAAACCACTTGCAATAATTGCCTTTTGGCCCGGATGCAACTTAAGAACCTCTTTGTAAGTATCAAGCCCGTCAATTCCAGGATGCATAATCATATCCAAAATCAAAAGGTCAGCCGAATTGACTTTCATGTATTCAACCGCTTCCTCACCACTTGAAACTGTTGTAACAGTATAACCCAACTTGGTCAGCAAACTTGATGCGATCTCTCTTTGCTCTTCCACATCATCCACTAATAGAACTGATTCTTTCTTTCCCATTAAACGTTCAATGGGTATTAAAGAGGCGTCATCTATCTCCTCTCTGGTTACAGGAAAATAAAGCGTAAAGGTAGTTCCCTTTCCTGCTACACTTTCAAAATTAATATAACCATTATGGTCTTTTACTGTTCCCCAGACAACTGCCATGCCAAGGCCAGTTCCGCTTCTACCCATTACTTTTTTGGTATAGAAAGGCTCAAAGATCCTTTCGATATCCTCTGAATTGATACCTATACCTATATCAGAAACCTTTAGAACAGCATAATCACCCTCTTCAACATCATCATAACCTTTTATGGGCCTGTCAACATATCGATTTTCTGTGGATATTAAAATTTTTCCACCATCGGGCATGGCCTCTGCGGAATTAGAGGTCAAATTCATTACAGTTTTGGACAAATGCACAGGAGAGCCCAAGATGTTTAGAAGAGTTATTTCAAAATCGGTTTCTACCTGAATTGCAGGATGGTGAAATTTCAACTTCTTATGCTCAGGACTTTTCAAATATTCAGAGATAGTATCATTTAAATTTATTACTTCAGTAACAGCGACCCCTCTTCTGGCTAAAGTCAACAAATCCTGAACTATGACAGCTGCTTTTTGTCCTGATTGCTGCATGGTCAAAATTGGCTTCCGTAGAGGGCTGCCTTCAGGTAGATCCGCTAATAACAGGTCAGGATAACTTACAATACCGGAAAGTATATTATTGAGATCGTGAGCCACCCCTCCGGCAAGGGCTCCAACAGCTTCCATCTTTTGGGCTCGTTGGAGTTGGGTTTGAAAGTTTTCTTTTTCTTTTTCCATTTGTTTGCGATCGGTGATGTCAAGGCCAAGGGATATCACTCCTATAATATTTCCATCCTTGTCATGAAGTAGCGAGTTATTCCACTCGCAGATGATTATTTTCCCCTCCTTGGTCAGATTATCATTAATAGAGCGGCTCTGAAGTTCACCTTTTAGGAGGCTGTTCACTATATCTTCGACATGAGGTCGATCCTTCTCGGGAATAAGAAAATCAAAGAAGTTACTGCCAACAACCTCCTCCCTGGCCCAGCCAAACACTTCTTCCGCTTTCTTATTCCACTCAGTAACGCGGATATCTATATCCCAAACCACGAAAGCTAAAGGTGCAGTGTCGTGTACATTGCGGAAACGCTCCTCGCTCTCTCTCAAAGCTTCCTCGGCTCTTTTCCGCTGGGCAATATCATAACTTGCTTC
Source organism: Candidatus Desulfatibia vada (assembly GCA_014383215.1). Taxonomy (GTDB): domain Bacteria; phylum Desulfobacterota; class Desulfobacteria; order Desulfobacterales; family UBA11574; genus Desulfatibia_A; species Desulfatibia_A vada. The sequence goes on from JACNIG010000033.1 coordinate 2,763, forward strand.
TCTATATAGAAAAAAAACGGCCAATCCTATGAGTAGACACAAGACAAGTATTATTAATCCAGAAGTTTTAAAAAGTGGGTCAGAAATCCTTTTTAAAACTGATCGCGTATCATGCAGGTAAATGACACTCCAATCCGGATAATTTTTAATTTTCGCTTGGTGGATTTTATACCTTAAGCCTGATCGATCAATAACGCTATTTCCGTCTATTCTCTCAAGGCCAATCCAGCTCCAAGGCCCTGTGCCGAATTGTCGTGTTTTAGCTATCGCCGTGCTTTCTTCAGAAGAAACTTTCCATATTACATGGTAAAGCCAATTCTTATCGTTAGTTATAAATATAACGCCGTGAGGATCTGTGAGCAGCATAATGCCTTCATAAGCCTGATGAATTTCTTTTTCTATCTCTCCGGTTGAGCT
>JACNIG010000289.1 GCA_014383215.1 Candidatus Desulfatibia vada
CGCTCGATTAGGGTATAAATACAATGGGCGCCAAATAGTGTCAAACAAAAACACTAAATACGGTTAGCTGACGGGATGCACTATCTGAGACGCAGGAACTATTCGCACCTTTTTTTGCAGATCCGGCAGCATTTCGCGCAGTACTGTATACGTTTCGATATGCGGGTGGGCGATGCCGACGGCTTCACCGCGATTGTGGGCGATTTGGACCAATTGGTTGATCTGTCGGCGGATGAAATCGGGGTCCACGATATGATCGATAAATATATCCCTTTGGGCAAAAGGAATCTGAAACAGGCGCGCTGACGGCTTGCAGAGTGAATTGAGAGTCGTACGGCTGTCGATGAAAAAGAGTTTTCTTTGCTTTAAAACGGTAAAAATCTGGTAAATTTGGCTGGAAACCGCGGTCATTTTTGAACCCATATGGTTGTTGACACCTTTAATTCCAGGGACGGCGTCCAGATTTTTTTTGAGCTGGATGATAAGTTCGTCCGGAGACATGGATGTCAAAAGCGCTCCCGGGCCGGGATCGACCCGGGGATATTCATGGGGCTCCATGGGCAGATGGAGCATAACATCAAGACCCTTTTGGCTGACTTTACGTGCAAAGCTTTTTTGGGAGGGGGTGTGTGGCAGCAGCGAAAACGTTAGATCGGCATCAAGCTGGAGAAATTTATCGGCGATCTTGCGATCATATCCAATGTCGTCGATAATAATGGCGACTTTGGGCAATTTTCCGGGTAATTCGGGCAAAGGTATAGGGGCCGGTTTCGGGGGGATGACTTTCTCTTCGGGATAAATCTCAAATTTGGGGGGCCAGACAGCCGGGTGTATTCCGACAGGCTGAACGGGCTGTTTGCGCAATATCAGATAATGGGTGATAACTCCGGCGGCCACAACCAAAATAATCAGAACAAATAGTCCGGCAAATGTTCGTTTTAGATGTGTTTTCAGGTTGTCGTTTTTTTGAGACCGGCGCTTTTTTTTCTTCTTTTGCTGCCGCGCTTTTTGTTTTGCCATGTGAGCTGAGATCGATCGCTTTTAACTTTGCAAGCCCTTGAAGATTTCATAACTTAAAAGAATGTCGAGCGCGCGCATTACCTGGTTGTCGGACTTGAGTCTTTCAATCTCAAGATGACCAAACTTTGATTTGGCAGCGTCTAGCTCTGAGTCTTTGTTGCTGTCCGTTTTATTTTTAGACTTGGGTCGATTGTTTTTATCTTTTTTGGGTTTTGCTTCGAGATGATTTTTCAGATCTATTTCTTTTGTCAAGCCTTCATCTTCATCCAAATCCAGGTCCTCGATGCGTTTGTGTTTTACAATGACATCCGGTTCAATACCCTTAGCCTGGATCGACCGGCCGCTGGGGGTGTAATATCTGGCAATAGTTAATTTGAGTCCGTAACCGTCGCGCAAAGTTTCTACCGTCTGGACCGAACCCTTGCCAAATGAAGTTGTACCCAGAATCAGTGCCCGCTTTTGATCCTGAAGGGCCCCGGCAACGATTTCCGAAGCACTGGCACTTCCGCCGTTAATCAATACCACCATGGGATAGCTGCGTTGGGGATCATCAGGTTTTGCGTTGAAAATTCTTGTGTTTCTCTTAGACCGTCCTTCAATAGAGAGTATTTTCCCTTTTTCAAGGAAAAGATCCGCAACTTCGATAGCCTGGTCAAGCAGCCCGCCGGGATTGTCACGAAGATCCATCACTATCCCTTTTAAAGGGGCGCCGCCGGCTTGCAGTTCTTCCAAAGCTTTAACGAGGTCTTGGGTTGTGCTTTCTCTGAAGTTAGTGACCCAGACATATCCGTAGCCGGGCTTTAAGGATAGAGACTTAACGCTTTCAATGGGGATAACATCCCGGATGAGTTTGTACTCCAGCGGTTCTTTAAGCCCCTTGCGGACGATTGTAACAGCAACTTTAGTCCCTTTGGGACCTCTTATTTTTTTAACCGCGTCCCGCAAATCGGTGATCGACTCACCATCCACCTTAATGATTCTATCACCGGCTCTGATATCGGCTTTATAGGCCGGAGTACCCTCGATGGGTGAAATTACCGTAACGAAACCGTCGCGCATTGTTATACTGATGCCGATACCGTTGAACTCACCCTGGGTATCGACCTGCAATTCTTTTAGCGCATCAGGCAGCAGCAAGGATGAGTGGGGGTCAAGGCTATGGACCATTCCCTGGATAGCCTTTTCGATCAATTCTTTGGTATCAACAACATCCACATAGTTTTTTTCAACCAGTTCAATTACATCGGAAAAAATTTTAAGGCCTTTATAGGTTTCTTCCGCAGTTGCTGAAAGACTGTTGTAAAAACCGGACCCTATAATTACGACGGTAATAGCGATGGTCGTTACCAGACATAATCTGATGTTCTGTTTTTTCTTAAGACTCATAAGTTCTCCTTATAAAAATAAGATCGCTTCGCGATTTTATTTAGCCTTTCTTTATCCATGCCAGCGGATCAACAGGTTTCCCGTGATGGCGCACCTCAAAATGGAGGCTGGGGCCGATCAGAGAACCTGTATCCCCGACCGTAGCGACCACTTCGTCTTTTTCGACAATATCGCCTTTGGAGGCGAAAAGTTCTTCGTTATGGGCATAAACCGTATAATAATTGTCTCCGTGATCGACAATTATCATATTGCCGTAACCTTTTAACCAGTTGGCATAGAGAATTTTGCCGCCAAACACAGCCCGAATCGGTTCGCCTCTGTCGGCTTGAATCACGATACCGCTGCGGAAATTTACCACATTAAATTTGCTGTTTTTGTAAGGACCAAAATAATCTACTATTTTACCCGTTACAGGCATATTAAGCAATCCTTTTAAAGAGGTAAAGTCTTTTGGTGATTTTTTTTTTATCTGATCGGATGGTACTGCGGCTGAACTTAAAGATTTAATAATTATATTCAGATCTTTAGCTGCTTGTTTCAAGGATTCAATCGCCGCTATTTCCAGAGTTCTTTTGCTGCGAATATCATTTAGCAGGCTTGCACGTTGCGCTCTCTTAGCAGCCATTATTTGGATTTGCTCTTCCAGATCGTCCTCCAAAGAGAGCTTTTCCTTTTTTTGGGTGTTCAGCCGGACCAGCAGCATTTGAAGCTCGAGTTTATCTTTCAATAGGTTTTCCCTGGTATTCTGGTCGTGTGAGAGAATTAGTTCCAGATTTTTTTTATGTTGCAAAAGATTAAAGAGGGATTCGGACGAAGCCAGAACATTCAGGCGGCCCAGCCAGTTCAATTTGTATAGTGAGACCAGTCTTTTGGCTGCATACACTTCGTTTTCTTCAATTTTTTTCACCAGATCTTTAGATGCAGCGGTGGTTACCGAAAGCTGTTTTTCGAGGGTGATCAGATCTGTGTTTGATTCCGAGGCCTTTTTTCTGGCAGTGTTCAGAACTAGATCAATATGATTTAAATTGTTGATAATGTTTAATTCTTTTTTAGTAAACATCTGAACTTCAGTCTCGCCCTTTTTAATTTCTATACTAATATTTTCCGCTTTTTCTCTGAAGCGTTTAATATCATTAACTTGATCCGCCTTTAGCTGTTTGTCAGTCAAAATTACTGTTCCCATGATATGAACATACCGTTCTCGATTGCGAACATAACCTATCTGTCCCTTGTATGTGATTTTGAGCCAGCCGTCGATTTGTTCCAGAATTCGAACCTTTGTGCCCTTGCGGAGAATCTTAAGAGAAGGGTGGTCCTGACTCGGTCCGGTTCGCAGGTGCAGCAGACCGGCGGTTATGATTCCGACTTGGGATTGCGCAGCCTGGATTTCGGATGCATGTCGGATGAATAAGACCGTGGCGACAACAAGTATTAAGACTTTAAAAACTGTTTGAGAGAAAGATAACATCCTAACCATCCCACACACGTACTGCAAAATATAATTGTGCCGTAAACCTTAATAGAGAGAAATCTGACCGTAAAAAAGTCGAGGGCAAAGCTCTGTTGGACATTTGAAGATACAATAAGAAAGGTAACAAATAATACAGCCAGGCCGATAGTTCCACCGAGAGCTCCCTGGATTATGCCTTCAATGTAAAAAGGAGCTTTAATGAAGCTGTCGGCGGCACCTACCAGACGCATGATTTCTACCTCTTCGCGCCGTGTATAGAGTACAAGACGGATCGTATTGGCCACGATAAAAACAGCGGCCACAGAAAAAAGGCCGCCCAGGGCGAAGCCCGTCAATTTGAACAGGTTGAAGATATTCGTAAATCGTGCCAGCCACCTGTGACCGTACTCGACATCGTTGATCTCGGGCAGCGCCTCAAGGCGGGTTGTCAGGCCCTCAATTTTTTCCTGGTTTTTAGATGTTGGTATCATTCGGATTGCAAAAGCATCCGGGAGCGGGTTTTCCTTAAGATCGACAAAGAGAGAAGGTTGCCGTTTCATCTGGTCTTTCAGCATTTGCAGGCCTTCTTCTTTTGATATGAATTTGACATTCTGGACCCCGTAAAAATCTTGAATTTTCAATTGCAATGCCCCAATGTCGGCGTGAGGGATATTCGGCCGTAGATAGGCCATGATTCGAACGCCTTTTTGCCAGGAACTGATGATATCGCTGGCGTTGACAAAAAAAAGCGCAAAAGCGCTGACAATAAGAATCGATATCGCAATGGTAATGATGGTCACCACATTCAAAAACTTGTGATCCAAAATGTCCTGGATGGCACGTTTATATTGAAGAATCATAAATATTTGGTTACCTTTGATGGTCTCGTAAAAAGTAAAACATTTGATTTTTTACGAGAGTATTTTGTATTTGGTGTTTAGTGTTTGGTTATTTAACAAGCTGGTATATCAGCATATCTTTGAAACAAAACACTAAATACTAAACACAAAACACAAAATGTTTTTGTAAGCAGTTACGCTGACGGCTGCAAACAGCCCTGTTTCAAATGGACAATGCGGCCGCCAATTTTATTGAGCAACTCTTTGTCGTGGGTTGCGATGACAAGGGTGGTGCCGCGAGTGTGGAATTTTTTAAGAAGTTCAATAATTATATTGGCAGAATCTGAGTCCAGGCTGCCGGTAGGTTCGTCGGCAAGGATGATTATCGGGTCGCCGACAACAGCCCTGGCAACAGCGACTCTCTGCTGTTCACCACCGGAAAGAATCGGGGGAAACGAGTTGATTCTTTCCTCCATTCCGACAGTTCTGAGCACACTTTTTACCTTTTTCTGGATCAAGCGCCTTTTTGTTCCCATAGCTTCGAGAACAATCGCAACGTTATCAAATACGGTTTTGGTAGGTATCAGCTTGTAATCCTGAAATATTATTCCAAGCTTGCGTCTTAAAAAGGGTATGCGTTTGCGGGAAATCCGCGCCAGATTCATGCCGTCTACCAATACTTGCCCTGCCGATACTTTTTCAGCAAGGTACAAAAGCTTCAGCAGTGTTGTTTTGCCTGCTCCGCTGGGACCGCTGATTAACAGGGAGTCGTTTTTGGGAATATCAAGGGTGACGTCGGTAAGAGCATTCTTGCCGCCGTATTTTTTATAAACACGGAAAATTTGAATGATTGAATTTTTGCTTTGAGTGTCAATCATTCAATAATCTCCTGACCAATGGTCCGGTACAGAGCAGCTTTTGATGTTTTAAATGCGTACAAAGCCTTATAATAATTGGTCACTGTTTTGGCAAGAAGTGTCTGGGCATCCAGAACGTCGGTGGAGGTGGCTACCTGTGCTTTGTAACGCTCCTCGTTAATTCTGAAGTTTTCTTTGGCCTGTTCAATGGCCTGTTCAACCGTGATAATAGCCTTTTCCGCTTCTTGTGTTCTCAGATAGGCTTTTTTTACCTGCAGATGAATGTTGTCTAAGATTTCTGTTTTTTGAAGCTGCGCCTGAGATAAACGGGAATGTTTCTCATGGACTCCGTATGAAGTTCGGCCCCACTCCCAGAAATTCCATGACGCTTTGGCTAAAATGTTCCAGCCGCTGGGATCGATAATACCCGATCCGCCGTCAACATTCCAATCGGTTCCGACGTTGAAATAACTGCCCTGGAGGTCAATAGAGGGGTAATAATTTTTTTTGGCAAGCGTTACCTCTTTTTCCGCAATTTCAACCTCCAACTTGGCCACCTTAATTTCCAGGCGGTTTTTGTCAGCTTCGGAAAAACAATAATCAAGATCTTGCTCAAATGATAAATATTCTGTAATATCATCTATTTTTACAGGGGTATCCAGTGGTCTGCGCAAGAGAATGTTAAAGTCCGATTCAGCATTTTCCAAATTATTTTTAGCAACAATTAATTCCTGTTCAGCATTGGCCTGCTCAACCTGGGCCTGCAGCAAATCATTTAAAGGGGTCATCCCGACCTGATAATAGTTCTGGGCCACTTCCTTATGAGCCTGGAGCTGCGTTACGGTTTTCTGGGCGACATCGAACAGTGTTTGGGCCTCTAACATTGAAAAATAGATCTTTTTGGCATTAAAGATAATATCTTGGCGGACAAGTTTTTCGTTGATTTCCGCCACATCGAGACCCAGGCTGGCGATCTTATACTGATTTAAATTAGCAAACCCTGTAAAAATCGGCTGAGTGACTGTGGTTATAAAAGAGTAGTCCTGTTTAGAGCCCAATACGAGTCCGCCGAGAGTGGAGGCTTCATCATAACGATTATATTTGTAAGTAGCATTAAAGGTTGGGAGAAAAAATGTTTTCTGTCCTTTTTGAGTGGCCTGAGCTGCTTTTGTTCCTTCTTGGGATGATTTTAATCCGATATTGGCCTCTATGGCGTTTTTGATCGTCTGCTCGAGGGTCAATATTTCAACCGGTTTTTCAGCGGCAAAAACCGAAAAAGTTAATGCCGGTCCCATCAGGAAGCTTGCCAATAGACACGGAAAGATTTTTTTAAGTATCATAATAGTATTATCTGAAACCTCCGATTAAAGTTTTTATCGCGGGTTTTGAATTGACCCGCAGGATTTTTATTGATATGCGAGGATTGAGTTAAAGGAGTGCTGTCTCCAGTTTTCCTTACTCAGAGCCTCCACTGAATCCCATTAAACAGGCTTCTTCCATTTCGGTGGAGGCTTTTTTTATACCGAATCAGCATTTTAAAATCAACAGTTTCTTGGATAGTATTTTTTTACGAAAACTACAACCACAACATATGATCGAGTTTTGACTCGATTGAGGTTTAAACAGATGGAGTCGCTGGATAAAATGAAAAAGGAACTTATCGACCTGCTCTGCCGCAAATCGTTTAAATACAGCCAGGAGCCGACTTTTAAGCTGGTGTCAGGTAAAATGAGCCATTTTTATGTGAACTGCAAACCGGCGACGTTGAGCCCCAGAGGGATGTTTCTGGCCGGCCATCTTATATTTGACACAATTGAAAATTTAAATCTGGACGGAATCGGCGGGCTTACATTCGGTGCCGATCCTATTGCGATTGCTGCGGCGTTTGTCTCCGAATTGAGAGACAAACCTGTCAAGGCCTTTTCAATTCGCAAGACCCGTAAGGATCATGGCATTGTCCGGTGGATCGAAGGGGATATGGAGCCGGACGAACGGGTTGCCATTATCGATGATGTCGCCACCACCGGGGGGTCTACTATTAAGGCGATTGAACGCGCCCGGTCAGAAGGGCTGGATGTTGTCAAGGCGGTTATTTTGGTTGACCGTCAGGAAGGCGGTCTTGAAAATATTCGTCAACATGTGACGGATGCTGTAGCGGTTATTACCAGGGATGAGTTGATGGCGCAGTGGAAGTTACAAGGAACTTAATACCTGATGAATTCGATAAAAGCCGAATTCATTTTTGCCTAAAACCTTAAAAGTGCCTAAAGTTTGAAGTGACTAAAGTGAGCTAAAGTTAAGGAATGTTGCCAATTATATAAAACCGGCGGAGCGAAGCGACTCCATAACTTTAGGCACTTTAGCTCATTTTAGTCACTTCAAACTTGCCCAACTTGCAGGCAAAGAGCCCCTTTCAAGGGCAAACCAAAGCCTGGTCCTCTGGGCCAGGTTTCTTTACTTTTCATCCAAAACTTTCCTGATCTTCCGCGAAAGTTGTTTCATGTTGAAAGGTTTCTGGATAAAGCCGTTGCAACCTCGCTCCAGTATATCCTTTATCTGTCTGTTTATTCCATATCCACTGGCAAGCAGAACCTTTACATCTAAATTGATCGCTTTCAAGCGGTCGTAGGTTTCGCCGCCATCCATGCCGGGCATGATCACATCGAGAATGACAATTCCGATGTCATCCTTTTGTTTTTTGTAGATATCTATAGCTTCTTTACCACTTGCGGCGGTATAAACTTTGTAGCCCAGTTTTTCCAATAGTTGGCTGGCAACATCAATTATCATGACTTCGTCGTCTACCAGCAGAACGGTTTCAGATCCTTTAGATAATTCTTCAGCAAATTCCTCTTCTTGTATGAATTCTTTTTCCGAAACGGGCAGATAAATATTAAATGTAGTTCCTGCTCCTTTTTCACTATAGACAGCAATTATACCACCATGGCTCTTGATAATGTCATTCGCAGGGGCCAGGCCTAACCCCGTGCCTGTGTCCAATGCTATAGCGGAAAAAAGTGGATCAAAGATATATTGCTGGATTGCTGGATCCATACCGCCACCGGTGTCGGTTACAGATATTTTTACATATCCACCCGGTTCCAGGTGGTATTGATTGGCATACTCTTCCCCCAGCGTAACATTTTCCGTCTGAAGAAATAGCTCTCCACCGTCCGGCATGGATTGCCGGGCATTGAGATAGAGATTTAAAAGTACCTGCTCAATTTGGCCCTGGTCAACCTCTACCGTCCAAAGGTCCTTTTGGTACTTTGAATTGATAGTGATATTCTCTTTTGTTTTACCAAATAAATCTAAACTCCTTCTGATTATTTCGTTAAGGTCGGTCGGCTTGACTTCATATTTGCCTCTTTTAGCAAAGCCCAAGAGGCGTTTTGTGAGATCGGCTCCATTTTGAACATATTGTTCGATGCTTTTAAATTTTTCATAATGTGGGTGAGCGGCATCAATCTCCAGAGCCATCAGGGATATATGGCCTTGGATGCCCATGAGCAAATTATTAATATCATGGACAATATACCCTACAATGGTACCCAAGGACTCGACAGCTTCCAGATAACCCCTGGGGCTTTTCCGTGCTTCTTGGTACACAGCAACCTTTTTTTCTAATTCCTTGATCCTTTGTTCTAATTCTTCATAGGTTGGTTTTTTGTCCATTACTCATCCTCCGATAGTCCTTTGTTAACCCTATAGTTGCATAAAATTATGTATTCGATCTAGGCCGTTACAACGAAAACCATTGCCAGTATTGGCTGATTCTGGATACTGGTTCCTGCCGTCTACGCAGTGCTTCGCCGTGCCAAGGGATACTGGATGTTTTTGGACTTCACTATTAGAGCATTACTGAATATCCAGCATCTAGCATCAAGCATCCAGCATCGATCTCGTAAAAGTGACTGTCTTACGCCTATCCTAATAATTAGCTATACAGATTAATGCAACGTTAGGGTTACTGCTGTGAACCCGTTACTACAATAAGATCGAATTTTGAAGACCAATTCAAAGGTTTCAGAACAGGGTTTTTGCCTAGATCAGACTTAAGACGTTTTGCTTTGTCTTTAAAATTCTGCGCAAAATATATGGTCGTAATTTCAAAGTCGGATCGAGGGGCGTAATCAATCGATTTGATGCGATACCCTATTTTTTTGAGATCCTTTGCCATCTTTTCTGCAGAGTTCAAATCGCCGTCCCCGCTAAGCACTTTGATTTTTAATCTGCCGTCCTTTTTTGAGGCATTATGGAATCCGGAGACAAAAGTTTCATCTTGTGTCTTAATGCGGGCAAGTCTCTTTTTAAGAGTTTCGTTTTCCTGAATGATTCTTTGGTTATCTTCTTGGAGTTTGATAATTTCTTGATTCAGTGACCGGTTGCGCTCACTAATAATTACCAGCTTTTTGGCATTGGAAATGCTGGTGCGCTTGTTAATCTCTTGGGCGATAGCTATTTGCTTTTTTAGCTCGTCATTTTCGGTTGTTAATTTTTGGCTCTTAGCTTTGATTGCATCCTTACGCATTTCTGAGTCGGCCGTATCTTCTTTCAAGCTGCCGTCAAAATATTCGAAGCCGCTACAACCAGGGAAAATAAAACCCAGGCACAGGAGCAAGATGAACGAGAAATTGCGAGGCATGCCTCCCATTACCCTGCCGTCCAGGCCACATTTCAGTAGATAGCGTGTTGCGCCCATGTATGGTTTTATATCTTTATACCCAACTTATGTCAAAATATAAAACCTAATATATTTCTTTTAAAGAACAGTTTATGCCGGTTTTAGGTTTTAGGCCTAAACGTTGTTATGGGGTGTGAGGCTGTTAAGGATATAAGTCGCGCAGGCGTTTTCTGACTCCCAGGCGGTTACACGGGCAACTCTGACAGCAGGAGTTTCGATTTTAGCCTGCAGCGCTTCGGCGATATAGCGGGCAATGTTTTCCGAAGAAGGTGGGCAGCGATCGTCAAAACAATTGAGTTCATTTAAGAATGTGTGATCCAGGCTTTCGGTGATTTCAGAAAGATGTTGTTTTAATTCACCAAAGTCGATCAGTACCCCGGCAGCATTCAAGTCTTTTCCGGCTACGTAGACCTCTATCTTCCAATTGTGTCCATGCAGATTTTCACACTTTGCAGAAACCATTTTCAGCTGGTGAGCAGCTGCAAAATTGGTTATGATTTTTAATTCAAACATGACTTACCTTATTTTTAAAACGGTTAATTATTGTTTTCACAACCAAAATAAATTCTTCATCAGAAATGCGGGTTAACCGGTTTTGGCACTACCGCCCTTAAGTATATTTTTTAGTTTGCTCGATATTTTGTTATTTTCGATTTTGTCAAATTCTCTGAGGAGAGATTCCTGTTTTTTATTGATATTTGTAGGGGTTTTGATGAGTACCTGGATGATCTGATCTCCGCGCTGAGCGGTTCTAAGCGAGGGGATGCCGTTGTTGCGGAAGCGGAACAGATCTCCGGGCTGGGTTCCTTTTGGAATTTCAAGCGGTTTTTTGCTGTTTAAAGTAGGGACTGAAATACTGGCTCCCAGTGCTGCCTGTATAAAGGAGATCTCTACCTGGCAGTGGATGTCGGTATTGTCACGCTGGAAAAATTCGTGGGGTTTCACATCGATGAAAACATAAAGATCACCTGGCGGGCCGCCGTAAACTCCACCTTCCCCTTCTCCCGGCAGCCTGAGGCGGGAGCCGTTATCGACACCGGCCGGAATCTTTACTGATACAGTTTTGCTGACCATCACCTGGCCGTTACCTTTACAGCCTTTGCAGGGGTGAGGAATGCTTTGGCCGTTGCCGTGGCAGTGGGGGCATGTTGTTCTGACGGTAAAAAATCCCTGGCTTCGGGAAACCTGACCGATGCCGCTGCATGTTCCGCAGGTCTCCGGATACGTGCCCGGCTCACAACTGCTCCCTTCACAGGAAGAGCACACCTCCATTTTTTGCAGATCAATTTGGGTTTCAGTCCCAAAGGCGGCTTCCATGAAGTAAAGTGTCAAATCGTAGCGAAGATCGGCGCCTCGCTGCGCCCGGCTCCCTGATCTCCTCCCGGTGCCGAACCCGAAAATATCTTCAAATATGCTGCCGAAACTCGAAAAAATATCTTCAAAGCCGCTGAATCCGGAGAAGCCTGACCCTTCAAGGCCTTGATGGCCGAACTGGTCGTAGATTTTGCGCTTCTGAGAATCTCGAAGTACCTCGTAAGCCTCCGAGGCTTCCTTGAATTTTTCTTCCGCCTCTTTGTTGCCGGGATTTCTATCCGGATGGAAACTCAGTGCCAGCTTGCGGTAGGATGATTTTAATTGATCATCGGCGGCATCGCGGTCGACGCCGAGAACCTCGTAGTAATCTCGTTTGGTCGTCATTTAGTTTCCTGGTCGTTGCCTCTGCGCTTATTTATCGCAACTATTCAGCCACTAAGGATACAAGCCGACTTCGCCATAGTAGCTTTAGCTACGACGGCTGAAAGACACCAAAAAACAAGCATACTACACCAAAGCAGCCTTTTGGCTATGCACACTAAATAGGTTTAATTGCCTGGGTTAAACAAAAAAATCTTTAATCTTAGTGCGTTGGTGCCTTCGTGGCCAGATATTTGAGTAACAGTTTGTCAAGATTTAAACATTTCTAAAATAATGCAAAAAGTATGGTTGTCAATGAAGAATACATGGGAAATTCGGGATAGTGTTATAGGTGGGGCCTTAGCCCACAAACGGCCGCCTGATGATTGTATCCTTTTGCCAGCGCTGGTCATCCCGGTTAGGGTAGGCAATATTATAGTGGAGCCCGCGACTCTCTTTGCGGTGCCGGGCACATTTTATAATCAGTTCTGCCACGGTAGCTATGTTTCTCAGCTCAACAAGGTCGGACGACACCCTAAAGTCCCAGTAATACTGATGGATTTCTTTTTGAATTATTTCGATGCGCCGTTTTGCCCTTTCCAGGCGCTTGTCGGAGCGAACGATTCCGACGTAGTTCCACATGCACCGGCGGATCTCATCCCAGTTGTGTGCAACCATAATATGTTCATCACTGTCGGTTGTGCCGACGTCATCCCAGGGCGGAGGATCGGGTATGGAACTTTCGTCTATTGTTTGGATGTCTTTTGCGGCCTGTACGGCGGCTTTGTTAGCATAAACCAGAGCCTCGATCAGAGAGTTGCTGGCCAGCCTGTTCGCTCCGTGCAGCCCTGTGCAGGCAGTTTCACCGGTGACATACAGCCGGTTTAAATCGGTGCGACCGAACATATCGGTGGCAACGCCGCCGCACATATAATGGGCGGCGGGTACAACCGGTAGAGGTTCGGCGGTCATGTCGAAGCCGAAAGTGAGACATTTTTCGTATAGATTTGGAAAACGGGTTTTAACAAATTCGGAATCTTTGTGAGAGATATCCAAAAATACCGAATCATCACCGCTTTTTTTGAGTTCAGTGTCAATGGCGCGGGCCACAATGTCACGGCAAGCCAGATCCTTTTGGGGATCGTATTGGTGCATGAAGGGGTTGCCGGCGGAGTCTATGAGAACACCCCCTTCACCTCTGAGGGCTTCTGAAATCAAAAAGTTTTTAGCATCTGCGTGATACAGGCAGGTGGGATGAAACTGGACGAATTCAAGGTTGGCTACCGTAGCTCCGGCGCGATAGGCCATGGAAATGCCGTCACCGGTAGCGATGTCGGGGTTGCTGGTGTATAGATAAACCTTGCCGGCACCGCCGGTGGCCAAGAGTGTGATCTGGGCGCAAAAAGTTTTAACCTGGTTAGTATTTCTATCAAGAACATAGGCCCCACAGCAGTAGTCTTCATGGGTGGTGGTGATAAGCCTTCTTTTCATACGTTTTGAAATAGTGATCAGATCTATGGCAATATGATCTTCAAACACGGCGATCCGGTCATGATTATTAACGTGGTCGACCAGAACTTTTGCGATTTCCATGCCTGTCATGTCCTGGGCGTGGACAATGCGTTTGTGTGAGTGTCCGCCTTCACGTCCAAGATCAAGATTGAGCGATTTGTCGTTTGGTTGTGTTTTCTTTTTAATATTGAATTGGACGCCCAGATTGATCAGGTCACGGATTCTTGCGGGTCCGTTTTTAACGACCATCTCGGCAACGTCCCGATTGCACAGACCGTCCCCGGCAGCGAGGGTGTCCCGGATGTGAAGATCAAAGGAGTCGAGTTGATCGAAAACAGAAGCAATGCCGCCCTGGGCCTGTGTGGTGTTACTGTCCCAGAGCCCTTTTTTTGTCACCAGAGCAACACTGCCGAGCTCCGCCACCTTAAGGGCAAAAGTAAGGCCGGCAACACCGCTGCCGATAATTAGAAAGTCGGTTTTAACATCCATATTAAATTTCGTGCTTTCTTTCTTTCGTGTTTACGTGATTACTAAAGTTTTTACTCAATCAGGACAAATTAGTTTACAGAAAAGATGATTGCCGGCGCTGACGTTTAGCATTATAGCCCATTAAAAATCCAACAAAAAGTACGGCGGCACCACTTAAAAACCAATGGATATATTGACGCCTTTCAAGTTTTGAAAGCTCTTCTTCAAGTCTTTCAACTTCTTTTTGCTGTTCACTAAGCCGGGCTACGGAATTTTCAGAGCTGTCTTGAAGCTTTAACAGGCTCGCCGATTTGCTCTTGAGAGTTTCATAAGACGTTTTAAGAGCGTTTAGCGTTTTTTCGCTAACGGCTAATTCTGCCATAAGCTTCTGGTTCTCATCTTTAAGCTTGGAAATTTCAGTATAAGGGGAGTCGGCGAGGGCCAGCAGGGCTTTATGTTTTTCTTTCAATTGTTCCAGCTCAATACGGCTCGGCAGTTTAGAAGTAAGAAAACGGCTGACCACCCAGCCTTCCTTGCCGCTGGGCAGGCGGATCCTGGTCCACTGATCATCCGGTTCGAGTACTTCTACCTTTTGTCCTGATTTTATCATGGCGATAATTTTATGATCAATTCCCTTTCCGGTCCTGAGCGTTATCTCCGCGAGATCGCTGACATACATTGTCTCAGCCTGGACCGCTGTTGAAAATAAAATTAACAACACTCCAATAAAAACAAAATGTCTCATTTGCCGTATTCTCCATATAAATATATTAAAACAATAAATTCCACGTTATTTTGTGTTGAAACAGCTGATCTGTCAATAATTTCTTTTAAAATGTCAAGATTTATGATAATCCTGTTAAAAAAGCTGAATAAATCTGGTGAGAATTTTTTTAACTATTTAGCCACTAAGGCACGAAGACACCAAGAGATAAGCCGATTTCGCCAAAGCAGCTTGGCTACGACGGCTGAATAGGTTTGAACTTAATTCCTTCTCTGCCTGCCGGTATGGCAGGAGGGAAATAAGTCTATAATCTTAGTGTCTTGGTGCCTTTGTGGCGAGAACCTTGAGTTTCGACCTTTTTTTAAGGTGAGATTTCATGATAGCATATGATCTGCAATGTGCCGATGGACATTTTTTTGAGGGTTGGTTTGAAGATGCTCACGCCTATGAAGATCAGGAAAAAAAGGGGCTGATTTCATGCCCGGTTTGTAACGTCGCTTCAGTTGCCAGGATTCCTTCCACTTTCGCCATTAAATCATCACAGAGCGTCAAAAAGGTTTCCGATCAACAAGCTGATTTAGTTGCAATCGGACAGAAGATAGTTGAATTTGTGGAGAATAATTTCGACGATGTTGGTTGCGATTTTGCCAAAGAAGCTTTGAAAATACATTACGGTGCAGCCGAGCCAAGAAATATAAGGGGTATAAGTACCAAGGCAGAAGAGGAAACGTTACAAAATGAAGGGGTGCAGTTTTTCAAATTTCCGAAGCCGGAGCTGCTGGATACTGATGCCTAGCATATTTTAAGAGCCTGATTTTATGTCGGCTCCCCATTCTCTTAAATTTTTCATAATAAATTCTACAACTTTTTGATGGGTCGCCCGGCCGCTGCCTTCCACCACCAAAGGTTCTCCAAACTTCAGATAAAGGGGTTTGTGGGGGTCAACCTGCCCCAAATCTTTAATGAATCTGCCGTTCTTTTGAAAGTCCGTCTTCAATGCAACCGGTAATACCGGCACGCCTGCTTTACGCGCCAGCTTGATTCCCAGTGAGTTGAAAGATGCTGCCTCAAAAGTATCACTGCGTGTCGCCTGCGGAAAGACAACTACGGATCGACCGCTTGCAAGGAAAGCCTGCCCTTGGGCCAGAACCGTTTTCAGGTCCTCACGGGGGCTGCGCCTGGTAACCGCTATGGGGTCAACCGCACACATAATCGAACCGAATAGCGGATATTTGAGAAGTCCTTCCTTGACCACAAAGGTTATGTGGTCGAATGCAAGCAAAATGCAGGGCAGAATCATTGTGTCTATCAGACTCATGTGGTTGACAACGTAGACCAGTGGTCCCTGTTGTGCAGCCAACGGGCTCAAGCCGGACACATGAAATATGCCGCCGGCGGCCTCGACGACTTTGAAAACATCCAGCGAACCGCTGGCCCAAGCCTTACGATTATACCGCCCTTTGCGAGCGGTGATGCTTTCCTTCAAAACGACGGCAACCAAGCGGGAGTAATAAGTAAATGTTGCCCAGCCGGGCAGGTTTTCCACCAGAAAGCGAGGCCTGGGGGGACTTTGATAGCCATACGTTGTCCTGAGTATATGCCAAAAGCGGTCTATCTTCATAC
>JACNIG010000257.1 GCA_014383215.1 Candidatus Desulfatibia vada
GGAGCAAAGCGACTCCATAACTTTAGGCACTTTAGCTCACTTTAGTCACTTCAAACTTATCAACTTGCAGGGAAACAGGCCGTTTAAGGGGCAAACCAAGGCCTGGTCCTCTGGCCAGGATTCTTAACTAAATTAACTTCAAATGAACAAACCCACTTGGCTGAAAAAGAGGCTTCCGAGAGAAGCGGATTATGAAAATGTCCGAGCTCTTCTTAAAAAGAGCCGGCTTCACACCGTCTGCCAGGAAGCTAACTGCCCCAATCTGTGGGAGTGTTTTTCCCGCAAGACGGCGACCTTTTTGATCATGGGGGACCGCTGCACCCGCAACTGCCGGTTTTGTGCCGTTGCCCACGGGCCGGCAAGTCCCCCGGATCCGAGTGAACCAATCAGAGTGGCCGAGGCCGTGGAGACTCTGCAGCTTCGCTATGTAGTCATTACGTCTGTCACCCGCGATGATCTTGCAGACGGCGGTGCCGAATTTTTTGCCCGGTCTGTATATGAGATTAAAAAGAGAGATGCGGATGTTTTAGTCGAGGTCTTGGTTCCTGATTTTCAAGGAGATATTGAGGCTGTTAGGACAATTATTGAAGTTCGTCCCGATGCTGTGAGCCACAATCTGGAAACGGTTCCGCGTCTTTATGCTACTGTCAGGCCGGAGGCGAAATACCGTCGCTCCCTTGACATTTTAAGACATGTAACATCATGCGATCCCACAATTTACACCAAGTCCGGCCTTATGTTAGGGCTGGGAGAATCTGACGAAGAAATCCTTGGAACGCTTCAGGATCTGCTTGAGGCCGAATGCAGTTTGCTTACTCTGGGCCAATATCTTCAGCCGACACCACAGCATCTACCCGTTCAGCGTTTTGTTTCTCCTGAAAAGTTTGATAAGTGGCGTGAGATTGCGCTGGAAATGGGGTTCGCTGAAGCCGCCAGCGGACCGTTTGTTCGCAGTTCATATCAGGCCCGCAAGCTTTACCGGACAGTATCAATTTGACTCAGGGCTAAACTGCATTACAGTATGTTTACTCAATGAAATAATTACTTAGACGACAGGAGGATGAAATCATGATAGATAAAAATGAACTGTGCGAAAAAATCAGAAAATTATATCCGGATATCGGTGAATGCGGAATCGATGTCAATGTCGATTATGACAAAGAACAGCAAGCTTGGGTGGTCGATCTTAAAAAGGATCATCTGGAGCTAAAGACTTTTTTAGAAGACGGGGACGCTGAATCGTGCATGCTAGACAAGCAGTGTGTCAGCCTGGGCATTGAAATAGCGCAGCTTAGGGATAATATTGCACAGCTTTAACCCAGAACTGCTCATCCTGCACGGGATTAGCAGTTTGGGTTTGATATTGAGGCGACGATGGGAGGACGGATGAAATGAGTATCGATATAACCGTAAAGATCGGTGGTGAAGCCGGCCAGGGGATACAGGCCGTGGGACACCTGCTGGCCCTGGCAGGCCAGGAGGCCGGTCTGTATATAATGGCCATTAATGATTTTGAGTCCAGGATAAGGGGCGGACACAGTTTTTTTCAGATTCGTATCTCCGACAAACCTGTACAGGCGCCGCACCACAAGGTTCATCTACTGGTGGCATTAAACCGGGAGACATATGATTTGCATAAGGGACAATTAGATTCCGGCGGCCTGGTTATCATGGACGAAAGTGACGGGTCCGGGGAACAAGACCTCATTGCCCTTCCTTTTAGCGAACTTGCCCAAAAAGCCGGTGGCATGATTTTCGCCAATACGGTTGCCGCCGGAGCCTGCCTGGCACTTTTGGGGGTACCGTTTGAACTCTGCAAAACAGTGCTTTCCAAGCAGTTTGGTAAAAAGGGCGCTGATGTTTTAGAGAAAAATTATTATGCCGCCGAGCTGGGCTACCAGACCGTTAAAGAAATCGCCTTCAAATGGTCGTTTGAGTGGAGGGCTGACAGGCCCAAAGGAGCGCTGATTGACGGTTCCAAAGCCATTGCCCTGGGCGCCCTTGCCGGCGACTGCCGTCTGGCGGCATTCTATCCCATGTCTCCGGCCACCGGTATTATGACCCACCTGAGTTCGCTTTCAGACCGTTTTCCGCTGATTGTTGAACAAGTAGAAGATGAAATTGCCGCCGTGAATGCGATTATCGGAGCCTCTTTTGCCGGGGTAAGGGCCATGACATCTACATCCGGAGGCGGTTTCTGCCTGATGACCGAAGGTCTGGGACTTGCCGGGATTACGGAAACTCCGATTGTGATCGTGGATGCCCAGCGTCCCGGGCCGGCAACGGGTCTGCCCACACGGACCGGCCAGGGAGATTTACATTTTGTCATTCGGGCTTCTCAGGATGAATTCCCGCGATTTGTTTTTGCCCCCGGCACGCCGGACGAAGCCTTTGAAATTACCGCCAGAGCGTTGCATCTTGCAGAAAAGTACCAGGTCCCCGCAATTATTCTATCAGACCAGTATCTGGCTGATTCTATATTCATTGCAGGCCGGCCGTACGCCGCACCGCAAAGTATCGAGCGGTTTATAGTTGAAGATAGTGATATTGAAAACCCGGAGCAGTATAAACGATTTGCATTCACACCTGACGGGGTGTCGCCGCGGGCGCTACCCTGTGCCGGTAAGGCCCTGGTGGTAATATCGAGTGACGAACACCGCGAAGACGGACATATCAGCGAAAAAATATCTGACAGGATCGCCATGGTGGACAAACGCAACGCCAAAGTGCCATTTATGCTAAAAGAAATGAACCCTCCCAAAGAATATTACGGCGAGTCCGAGGTACTCCTTGTGGGCTGGGGTTCCACCGCAGGGGCCGTAAAAGAGGCTGTCGACCGACTGAGAGATGCAGGCGACGATGTCGGCTGTTTGAATTTTTCAGATTTATGGCCCTTTCCCGCAGAAGCGGCTGCAAAAGCCCTTGGCAAGGCTAAGCAATTTTTAATGGTAGAACTGAATGCATCCGCCCAATTAGGTCAGCTTTTAAGAGAACAGACCGGATTTGTCCACTCAGGGGCAATTTTAAAATATGACGGCCGGCCGTTTTATCCGAACGAAATCGTTGACGGCGTTAAACAATATGTGAGGTGATATGATGGTCAGTATCAAAGATTATGAATCTTCGTATGAAAACCACTGGTGCCCGGGATGCGGAAATTTCGGGATTTTGGAGGCCATGAAGGACGCCCTGGTCAGTCTGGAAATTCTGCCGGAAAAGCTTTTGATCGTATCCGGTATCGGACAGGCCGCAAAAACACCCCATTTTTTAAAATGTAATATGTTTCACGCCCTGCACGGCCGTGCGCTGCCCCTTGCCACCGGCGCCAAGTTGGCCAATCACGATCTGAAAATACTGGTTAATTCCGGCGACGGGGACTGTTACGGTGAGGGCGGCAATCATTTTATGCACGCCATCCGGCGCAATGTAGATCTCACTCTGCTGGTACACAATAACAAAACCTACGGCCTGACCAAAGGCCAGGCGTCCCCCACTTCAGATTTCGGCATGGTCACACCGATGCAGCCTCGTGGTGTTATTTCGGAACCATTTAACGGTCTTGCAGTGGCATTGTCCCTGGGTGCCGGATTTGTTGCCCGCGGCTTTTCAGGTAATCTGGAACATCTGAGCAGACTGATCCGGGAAGGGATGCAATTTAAAGGCTTTAGCCTGATCGACATCATGCAGCCGTGCGTCTCCTTCAACCGTATCAACACTTACAACTGGTACAAAAAGCGGGCCTATGACCTGTTTGAAGAAGATTACATGCCGGATGACTTGGAAAACGCCATGAAGCTTGCCCGCCAGTGGGAAGATAGAATACCCATCGGTATTTTATATCGCAAAGAAAAGCAAAACTTTACAAAGCACATCGATGTTTTAAACAAGGGACCTTTGATCTCGCAACAGTACGACCCGGCAAGACTTCAGGCAGTACTGGATGCTTGATACTTGATACTGGATACTTGATACTGGATGCTCGATACCGGATGCTCGATACCGGATGCTCGATACTGGATGCTCGATACTGGACAAACTAATTATCACCGCCCGCTTCGCTCAAGACGCAGAGACGGCAGAGGTTAAATTGTTTTTGTTTTCCGTTGAGAGAACAGAAAACAAAATAAAACACTTGTTTCAGAAAATCATATATATAATAAACGGTTCCTTTTTTTGAATTGTTGCCTCTCACGGCAATTCAAAAAGAAAAAGTATCTTTGCGTTCTCTGCGACTCTGCGGTGAAATTACTTTAAGAATAGGCTGAAAAATGGATTTTAGAGAAGAAAAAGACTCCATGGGAACGGTACGTGTACCTGTGGATGCTTATTTTGGCCCGCAGACACAGCGGGCGGTGGAAAACTTTCCCATTAGCGGTTTGACGCTTCCAGCGGCGTTCATGCATGCACTTGCACTAATAAAGCAATGTGCCGCCCGGGTGAACGCAGAGCTCGGCCTTCTGAATGCGGACATCTCCAAGGCAATTATTAAAGCAGCCCAGGAGGTGATGGATGGAAAGTTTGATGACCAGTTCGTGGTGGATGTGTTTCAAACCGGATCGGGAACCTCGACAAATATGAACATGAACGAAGTCGTCGCCTCCAGGGCCAACGAAATCATCACCGGCAAAAAGGGAGACAAGACACCGGTTCATCCCAATGATCATGTCAACCTGGGCCAGTCGAGCAACGATGTCATCCCGTCGACGATTCATATTGCCGCTTTAATATCCATCAAAAAGGGCCTGATTCCTTCACTCGATATACTGCACAAAACGATTGCAAATAAAGCAGCAGAATTTGATCGTATCAAAAAAATCGGTAGAACTCATTTGCAGGATGCCGTGCCCATGACTCTCGGTGATGAGTTTTCAGGATACGCCCGGCAGATAGAGCTGGGCAAAAAAAGAGTTGTGCTGGTTGTGGAAAGGCTGGCAGAACTGGCGCTGGGGGGCACGGCCGTCGGCACCGGTTTGAACACCCACCCGGAATTTGCCGCCAAAGTAATCGCTCTGATTTCGGACTATTGCGGCTTTATTTTTAAGCCGGCCAAGAACCGTTTCGAAGCGCAGGCCGCCCGGGATGCTGCCGTAGAGAACAGCGGCTCTTTAAAAACCATCGCCGTCAGTCTGGTTAAGATTGCCAACGATGTTCGCTGGCTGGCTTCGGGACCACGCTGCGGGCTGGGAGAAATCAATCTTCCCGCTTTGCAACCCGGCTCTTCGATCATGCCGGGAAAAGTTAACCCGGTCATACCGGAAGCGGTACTCCAGGCGGCCGCTCAAGTCGCCGGCAACGACACCACTATTATGCTGGGAGGACAGGGGGGCAATTTTGAACTGAATACCATGCTGCCGGTAATAGCTTATAATCTGTTGCAGTCGATTTCTCTGCTGGCGGCGACATCAAAAGTTTTTGCCGAAAAATGTATCCGGGGCATTACTGCCAATCGTGAGGTGTGTGAATCTTACATCGAAAGAAGTCTGGCCCTGGCGACCGGCCTGGTTCCGCATATCGGCTACGACCGCGCCGCCGCAATTGCTAAAAAGGCCCATGAGACCGGTAAGACCATCAGGGAAATTGCATCCCAAGAAGATATCCTATCCGAAGAGGTATTAAACAAGTTGCTATAACCCTAATCGAGCCAAAGCTCGATTAGGAGTCTGTGGTCAGTTGTCCGTAGTCAGTGGTTTTACAGATATTAGGGCCTCTTTTTGTGTTTCACTGTAGTTGAGATATAATCTCGCTTCTTATTGCTTAGCAACGGACGAAGGACAAAGGACAGCGGACACCTAAATTGAGCCAAAAAGAATTGTTTATCACGTTTTAAAAAAACTAAGGAGAAGAGCGATGACTAAAAAACGGTATCAGATTCAAACATCATGTCCCCAATGCGGATGCAGTGGGGTTCAGCATCTTTCAACGGAGGAAATCAGGGAAAGGTTCGGCGATGTTCCCAACGTTGAAATGGAATGCGGGGAATGCACGCAAAAGTATATGACCGAAATGGAAAAAGCCTGTCCGGAGTGGGCCCAAGACTGCAAACTGCAAGAGTAACACCCCAATTGAGCGATAACGCTCAATTGAACGTTATTTGTTATACGTTACTTGAAGGAGGATGAAATGAGATTGATTACACGCTCTGATTTTGACGGGCTGGTTTGCGCAACCATTTTAGATGAACTGGGAATAATAGATAAGATCCTGTATGTTCATCCAAAAGATCTTCAGGACAACAAAATAGAGGTAACTGAAAATGATGTACTCGCCAATGTTCCGCTAGTGGAAGGATGCGGGCTCTGGTTCGATCATCATTCAAGTGAACAGGAGCGGTTGCAACTGGAAGGAAAATTCAAGGGTGCCTGTGAAGAAGCACCCAGCGCAGCCCATGTTATTTACAAGTATTACATGGCAAACGAAGAATATGCCAAAAAATTAAAGAAATTCGAAGAATTGATAAAGGCTGTTGATATTGCCGATTCCGCCCAGTATACCAAAGAAGATATTCTCAATCCCCAAGGTTGGATGATGCTGGCCTTTATTGCCGATCCAAGGACCGGCTTAGGTTATCATCATGATTTCAGAGTAAGTAATTTTGACCTCATGAGAAGTCTTCCCTGGCTGCTCCGCACAAAAAGTATTGAAAAAATCATGGCCCTGCCCGACGTTAAGGAACGGGTTAATGTTTATAGGGCAGAATCAAAGCAATTCCAAGATTTTATCAAAAAACATGCTAGAATTGAAGGTAACGCAATTGTTCTCGATTTTCGCGGAATAAAAGATATTCCCAGCGGCAATCGTTTTATCGAATATACCCTATATCCTGATCAGAATATTTCCGTCCGGCTGGTAGACGGCAAGAACCGGGAGTTTGTGATGATATCTGTCGGACACAGCATCATTAACAGAACTTCCAGCGTCAATGTTGGTTCTCTGGCACTCAAATATGGAGGCGGCGGCCACAAACAGGTAGGTACCTGTCAGGTCCCATATGAAGAGGCCGATACTGTAATTAAAGAGATACTGGCGGCGATCAATTCTTAAATGTCAGAGTTTTTCATCACCCATAACATTTTGGTGAAGACACGTTAATCTGTAAAATTTTTATTGCTGTCTCCAGTCGTATTTAATGACTCGATACCTTTGCAAAATATTATTTTTTTCAAGTTCAAGGGCAATTCCCCAGGATAGTAAAATTGGACAGCCTTCAGGCTGCCCTTTTTGCTATGCTTATTATTGATGACGCGTGTGGCAATCATCCAGGCATCTTTCACATTTTTCCCGGTCTAACTTACCGGATGAGCAATAATCCAAAAAGGCTTCCACCCAGTCCTTGCCCGCCCTGGGGCAATTATAGATAAAATCAAAGAAAAGCAATAGTTTTTCCAACGATTTATTGTCAATAACATGCTCCATGCGACAAGCTGTTGCTTCTGCCGTTTCTTCATCAAGCTGCAGGATCATTAACAAAAAGTCCCGGAGTACAGTATGCCGGTGTGTGATTTCTTTGGCAAGCTTTTTGCCTTTTGGGGTTAGAGTGATAAAACTGTATGGCTCATAATTGATAAGCTTTTTTTCTTTTAGATTTTTTAGGGCACTTGTAACAGATCCACGCTGGATTTCCATGTTTGCGGCAATATCTTTTGCCCTGGCTACTTTTTGGGACTGCTCTAATTGCAGTATTATTTCAAGGTAGTCTTCTAAACTTTCTGAAAGTTCATCATTTTTCTTCATATTTCCCCCTGTCCGCGTTTTGGCTACAGTTTATATCATCTTAAATGTTAAGTCAATGTATAAAAAGTGACTTCATTCTTTCTTTATTGTTGACATTATATATTGTTTGACTTATCTAACATTATTGGCAGTGTATTATTTCACGCAAAGGCGCAAAGCCCGCAAAGGAAAACAAAGATAAGTTTTTTAAGAATCTTGGCGTCTTTGCGCCTTTGCGCGAGAATTTTATTTAATTCCGGTTTATCCGGCTTAGGTTATGGTTTTACTTTTATTTGCAAATACTTAAAAGTTGAAATGTTCGCAGAAAGAGGTGCAAGGGGTAGGCAATACCAATGAGAAAATCTTCTGAGTGTAAAATAGACACGGAGGGATCTATACATAGGAAACAAGGCATTACCATTGTCGGCAACATGCAGGTGGGGAAAACCAGTCTGTTTTCACGGATATGCGGCAAAGCAACAGCAAGCATCAATATACCCGGCAATACGGTTTCGATCAATGCCGGGCGTATTAAAGGAACTGAAATAGATGCCTTTGATACACCGGGTGTTTTCTCGATATTTTCGAGCAACGAGGACGCGAGGGCTTCCAGAGATATCCTTCTGCCCCACAAAACCGATTATGATATCCAGGGGATTGTTTTGATGGCAGATGCGAAACACATGAAACGTTCCATCGCTATTGCCCTCCAGTATGAAGAGTATGGCCTTCCAATGCTCCTTAACATCAACATGATTGATGAGGCGGCATCTCGCGGAATTGAGATCGATTACGACAAACTTGCAGTAATGCTCGGCATCGACGTCTGTACAACTATTGCCAGGGAGGGAATCGGTGTTCAAAAAGTGATCGCAAACCTGGCGAACATGCGAACCGCAAACAAGCTAATCGAGTACCCGGCCTGGATCGAACAGTTTTTTGAAATCGTAACGAAACTTCTCAAAACGGATGATCTTTCCCCAAGAGTCATAGGGATCCTGTTGCTTACGGGAGACGGTGGGATTGAGGAATGGATCGAAAGCAAATTCGGCCCGGGGATGCTGGAGCAACTCAAGGACCTGGCCCAAGAATACCGCCAAGAGGAGCAGTTGTCGAGCAGTATTCTTTTAACAAACCTGTACAACAAAAAAGCCGAACAGATTATTAATGCGGTTCAAAAGGTAGCGCCGCCCGCCAAAAGTCCTTTCATTGTAAGATTCGGGGACTGGTGTACTCAGCTTTCCACGGGAGTCCCTATCGCCATCGCTGCATTGTATATCATGTATTTGTTCATAGGAACCTTTGGAGCAACATTCCTGGTTGACACTATTAACGGGGTCATTTTTGAAGGTTATTTGATCCCATGGGCAACAAAACTTGTTGCCCCCATACCCAGTGCCTTCATTCGGGATATGGTGGTGGATCCGGATTTTGGAATTCTGCCGACAGGGGTTTTTTTGGCCCTGGGATTGGTATTGCCGGTGCTCTTTTGTTTTTATATCGCCTTTGGAATACTCGAAGACTCAGGATATCTTTCCAGACTGTCAATCATGCTCGACAAAGTTTTCCAGAAAATGGGTCTTAACGGAAAAGGTGTCATCCCGCTCTTAATGGGTTTTTCATGTGTAACTATGGCTATCCTCACAACACGTATGCTGGATACTGAAAAAGAAAAAAACATCGCAACATTTCTCCTTCTACTCGGGATGCCCTGCGCTCCGCTGCTGGCGGTTATGTTCATCATATTAGGCAAAATGCCTTTATCAGCATCAATTACTGTTTTTGGATTGATTTTTTCTCAAATTCTTATCGCCGGAATTATTGTAAACAAAATATTGCCGGGCAAACGAATGCCGCTTTTAATGGAAATTCCACCCATGAGACTGCCCAAGCCTCTTCAAATATTGAAAATGTCTGCCGCAAAAACATACTTCTTCATGAAAGAGGCTATACCTGTCTTTATTATGGCATCGCTTGTTGTATTTCTATTCGAGAGAATGGGTGGACTGGCAGCATTAGAAAAAGCGGCCGAACCTGTAATCCATGGTTTCATGGGGCTTCCAGTAAAGAGTGTGCAGGTATTCATTAAAACATTAATACGAAGAGAAAGCGGTGCTACAGAAATTGAGCATCTCAGCAGTATTTATGACAATGTTCAGCTTGTTGTTAACTTGTTGGTGATGACATTTCTAACACCCTGTATGAACGCAATCATTGTTTTATTCAAAGAGCGTGGAAGCCGAGCATCTATCGCCATCATGAGTACCGTTATGATTTATGCGATACTCATCGGAAGCATGGTAAACTATACCTGCCGTTTATTAGGTGTTACGTTTTCGTAAGCTTAATAAATAGACCCTGCCGAACGGTAAATAAGGAGTTTTGTAATCGTTCGGCAACTTAGGCAAATGACAAGTGACAAAAGGACTTTTGTATATTATAGTTTTAGTGCCTTTGCGGCTGAACTATTAAGGAGATTCAATTATGCTGAATGAGAAACAAGAAGAAATAATGGAAGCTATCTGGTGCGCCGGTGAAAACAAGAACTATTCCATCGATGCTATTAAGAAGAGATGTATCGTCGCTTTTACTGAAGCTGACCTTGCAGAGCTTGAAAAGCAGGACCTGATCGTCTCCCATGCCGACAAAATCCTTTTCTCGAGTGAGGGCAAACTTATAGCCGAAGCAATTATGCGGCGGCATCGTCTGGCCGAGGTGCTGGTGTCGAGTGTTCTTAGACTAAAAAATTCCTCTATGGAAGAAGTTGCCTGCAAAGTAGAACACTACCTGGAGCCTGAAGTCGAAGAAGCTATTTGCACGTTGCTGGGGCATCCGGAGATCTGCCCGGACGGAAAGCCGATTCCGAAAGGCAAATGCTGCAAGGAAAAGCTGAATAAAATTAGCAGCACCGTGGTCAGCTTAAGTGAGCTCAAACCCAGCGAAAGCGGCAAGATCACGTACATTAAACCCGGCAACCATTCCAATTTACATCAACTGCTATCCTTTGGGCTGCAACCCGGTGTTGTTGTAACTGTACACAGAACAAATCCTGCTTTTTGCATTAAATTTGAAAATACCGAACTGGCCGTAGATGCCGAGATAGCCAATAATATTTTTGTCTGGAAGATAGAAAATGAACAACTTAAGTTGAATTCGTGACTTTTTACAAGATCATCAAGGCTGCCTGCCTATATTTTGTGTCAGAACCTCCCTTAACCACTAAATATTGATAAAAGGGCTGAACAGTAAAATCGTATTATCTCAAATTTTGCACGTGCAAGATAGATTTTTAACTATCTGACTGCTTTATTGATTTATTGTTTTTTAAAATTCGCTTTTGATTGCCGCACCGAAGATCATCTGCTGCTATAAAGTAAAGTTTTCTACTTTATCATAAAATGACGGTGAAAGCGTGTAATACGGATAATCGCTTCCCGGCGCTAACAGCACTTCGGTAACAGCTTTTTGTTCCTGTTTATGCTGGCATTTCAAACAGGACCAGTATTCCCAGTAACGTTTAGCGGCATGATCCAGACAACCGTTGTAATACGGGCAAAAGACATTTCTGTGGCCTTGGGCGCGAATCGGATTGTGATCCATGGTTGATCTCCTTTGCTTAAATGAACATCTAAAAGACAAATCACCGTTTAAAGATAGAAGTGTTACAAAATTACAATTAACGTATTATCGTTTACTTACAAAGACTTAGAGTTATATATCACTTGCTTATTAGATCCTTTACGTTTTTAAGCAGCACACTCTTTCCCACAGGTTTTACCAGATAGCCATCCGCACCGGCACGCATGATTCGTTCCTTATTTTCCTTTGAATCAAAACCGGTAAGGATTAGTATTTTTATATGAGAAGTATTCGAGCTTTCCTTGATTTGCTTGCATACTTCAAAGCCATCCATCCCCGGCATAAATAGGTCCAAAATTATAAGGTGCGGTTTAAACTGCATGATTTTGGTTCCGGCTTCGAAACCGTCTGATGCCGCTTCTCGCCGATATCCATTATATGACATCATTTTGTTAAGTAATTTTCG
Source organism: Candidatus Desulfatibia vada (assembly GCA_014383215.1). GTDB lineage: Bacteria > Desulfobacterota > Desulfobacteria > Desulfobacterales > UBA11574 > Desulfatibia_A > Desulfatibia_A vada. The sequence goes on from JACNIG010000257.1 coordinate 11,756, forward strand.
AATCGCTGGATCGTCATCAACAATCAGAATCTTTTTCCCTTGAGAAAATTCTACTACCGGGAGATGTTGCATTCTTTTTTGAATAAAAGATTTCAAATCTTTTTCCCGGATTTTAAATTGACCTCCCGGGGTCAGGAAGGCTTCCAGCTTTCCAGACTTAACCCATCTCCACATTGTCGTCCGGCAAACGGAACAGATTTTGGCGGCCTGTGGAATTGTGAACAAATCATTTTTCACTGGAAAAACTCCCCTTGCCAAATACAACAAAGACGCGTGTAACGCATGTAACACCTGGAACGTATGTAACCTTTGTAACGCGTGGAACACATGCAACAAGTGCAACATACGCCGACAAAAATGATTTGTCAACAAAAAAAACAGGTTGCATCTTTTTTTGTGTAAAATGAAGTGGGTTTTAAATCAATTCAGGGAATAATTGGCATTTTTTGTGGGGAAAGGTACCTTTGATATGCCAGACCATGCTTGTCGGCTTTGGGCAGCCTGTTCTTCTGCAAACATCATTGATAACAGTATGTTGAGGCGTAATTTGATAGTTTCTCAGTTCGGCAAGCCAGATATCTCCGACCCCTGCCGAGGGGAATTTTCGCTATGTTACGACTAGCTTGGGGACACTATGTGATTTCCGCGTGATAATCCTGCAGCGATTTTACAACGGCCTGTTTTTTTCTTCTCTTGGCAATACCCCTGGCAGCAGCCGTAGCAGCGGCCGTTGTTGTAATAGACGTTACCTTGTGGTTGATTGCCGCCTTGCGTATGTAGGAGTCGTCATCCTTACTCTCTTTACCGCTGGGAGTGTTAACGATCAGCCTAATCTCTTTGTTTTTAATTGCATCCACAATGTCGGGGCGGCCATATCCCAATTTGTTGATCGGCTTGGAATCGATGCCGTGCTCGGCCAGAAAAGCATGCGTCCCGTTTGTTGCCCGGATCTTGAAACCCAGTTCCTGGAAAAGCCTGGCAGGCTCTATGACGCTCGGTTTATCTCTGTCTGCGACAGTAATAAGGACAGTTCCTTCCAGCGGCAACGGCAACTGGGTTGCCTCCTGGGCTTTGAAAAAAGCAAGGCCAAAGGAGTCCGCCATCCCAAGCACTTCACCGGTTGACCGCATTTCCGGTCCCAGCAGTGGATCCACTTCAGGCAGCATGTTGAAAGGAAAGACTGCTTCTTTTACACCAAAATACGGAATTATTTTCTTTTTGAGTCCAAGTTCCGAGAGTTTTGTGCCCAACATGATTTGGGTAGCCATCCGGGCCATAGGTATATTGCAGACCTTTGAAACAATGGGCACGGTGCGTGAGGCCCTGGGGTTGGCCTCTAAGATATATACTGTGTCGTCGGCAATGGCGTACTGTATATTCATCAAGCCGACCACATTAAGCTCAATAGCTATTTTACGGGTGTATTCGTAAATGGTTTCGATGTGCTTCGGAGGAATGCTGATGGGCGGAATCACACAGGCGGAATCTCCGGAATGTACGCCCGCCAGCTCTATGTGCTCCATGACGGCAGGGACAAAGGCATCACTGCCGTCTGCAATAGCGTCGGCCTCGACTTCAATGGCGTTTTCCAGGAACTTATCGATCAAAATCGGTCGTTCCGGGGAAACATCCACTGCTACAGCCACATAGTGCAAAAGCATCTGTTCATCAAGAATAATCTCCATGGCACGACCGCCTAAAACGTAAGAGGGCCGCGCCATCAAAGGGTAACCAATTCTTTTTGCTATCTCAAGCGCTTCTTCCACTGTACTGGCCATACCGGATTCCGGCTGAGGGATTCCCAGCTTGCGCATCACTTGGCGGAACCGATCCCGGTCTTCTGCTAAATCAATAGTTTCCGGTAATGTTCCCAGGATATTGACACCTGCCGCTTCCAGTTCCTTGGCAATGTTCAAAGGCGTCTGGCCGCCAAACTGGACAATAACACCTTCCGGCTTTTCCTTCTCGTAAATACTGAGCACATCTTCAACGGTTAGTGGTTCAAAATAAAGTTTGTCGGAAGTGTCGTAATCCGTGGAAACCGTTTCGGGATTGCAGTTGATCATGATGGATTCATAGCCTTCATCCCGGATGGCAAATGCGGCGTGTACACAGCAATAGTCGAATTCAATGCCCTGTCCAATCCGGTTGGGTCCACCGCCTAAAACCATTACTTTTTTGCGGTCACTGACGTCTACCTTATCAGGGGCATTGTAGGTCGAGTAGTAGTAGGCGGCATTTTCCACTCCGCTGACCGGAACCGAATCCCAGGCCTGAGCTAAACCCAAAGCAATGCGCTTGTTACGAACATCCTTTTCGGAAATACCTAAAATCTTGGCCAGATATTTGTCGGCAAAACCGTCTTTTTTGGCCTGAATCAGCAGATCATCGGGTAGCATCCGGCCTTTATGCGGCAGAATCTGTTCTTCAAGTTTGACCAGTTCCTGCATCTGCTCGATAAACCACGGTTTAATGTGAGTGAGCTCATAAAGCTCCTGGATATCGGCACCTTTACGCAGGGCCTCGTACATCATAAACTGGCGTTCACTGGTAGGCGTTCCCAGCATGTTGAGCAATTCGTCCAGGGATTTTTCGTTGAAATCTTTGGCAAAACCGAGACCATGGCGATTGATCTCCAGGGACCGGATTGCTTTTTGAAAAGCTTCTTTATAAGTCTTGCCAAGGCTCATCACCTCGCCCACAGCCCGCATCTGAGTGCCGAGCTTATCTTCAACGCCTTCGAATTTTTCAAAGGCCCAGCGGGCAAATTTAACAACGACATAGTCACCGGAAGGGGTGTATTTTTCCAGGGTTCCGTCCCGCCAGTAAGGGATTTCGTCCATGGTCAGTCCTCCGGCCAGCAGCGAGGAGACAAAGGCAATCGGAAATCCCGTGGCCTTGGAAGCCAGTGCTGATGAACGGGAGGTGCGAGGGTTAATCTCAATAACGACAACCCGTCCGGTTTTGGGATCATGTGCAAACTGGACATTCGTTCCGCCGATAACTTCAATCGCTTCCACAATGTCATAAGAATATTGCTGCAAGCGCTCCTGCAAATCGGGATCAATGGTCAGCATGGGAGCCGTGCAAAAAGAATCGCCGGTATGCACGCCCATGGCATCAACATTTTCAATAAAACAGACGGTGATCAACTGGTTTTTGGCGTCCCGGACAACTTCAAGCTCAAGCTCTTCCCAGCCTAAGACTGATTCTTCGACCAAAACCTGATTAACAATACTTGCAGCTAAGCCGCGCGCAGCGACTGTGCGCAGCTCCTCGACATTGTAAACCAGGCCTCCGCCCATACCGCCCATGCAGTATGCCGGGCGAATTACTACGGGGTAGCCCAATTCCTCTGCGACTTTTTCGGCCTCCTCGACGCTGTTAACCGCCTGGTTTTTCGGCATCTCAATTCCGAGTCGGTTCATGGTTTCCTTGAAGGCTGTTCGGTCTTCTCCGCGCTCAATGGCATCGATGTTGACGCCGATAATCTTGACACCGTATTTTTCAAGCACACCGGCTCTGGCTAACTCGGACGACAGATTCAAACCGGTCTGGCCGCCCAGATTCGGCAGCAGGGCGTCCGGTCGTTCGGCTGCAATAATATCGGTAATCGTCTGAAGGTTGAGCGGTTCAATATAGGTTACATCGGCCATGCCCGGATCCGTCATAATCGTTGCCGGATTAGAATTTACCAGTACGATTTCGTAGCCAAGGCTGCGCAGTGCCTTGCACGCCTGGGTGCCGGAATAATCGAATTCGCACGCCTGACCGATGATAATAGGTCCTGATCCGATAATTAAAACTTTATTAATGTCGTCACGCTTTGCCATAACTACTCCTTCTTTTTCACTTCAAATTTCAAAGGCCTCAGAAATAACTGCTCCCGTCCCAACAATGAGTACATAATTTATCTTTTGGCAGGCCGATCGCTTCGACAAGGTTTTCCAGTTTTTGATATTTTAAAGACGTAAGGCGCAACCTCTGCTTTATGTTGTCAACCATGGCCGCATTTTTTTCTGAATTCGATTTGGCATACTCGTCTAAACATTTATCCTCGGCACCCTCAAGCGCTTTGATCGCTTTGCGTCCCGCAAGGTCGAGAGTCGATCGCGACGTCGAAAAATTGAGATACTCACAGGGATAAATCAGGGTCGGACAGGCCGGCCGCATATGAACCTCTAATGCTCCAACATCAAATAATATTTGGACGTTGTCCTGCAACTGTGTACCTCTAACAATGGAGTCTTCGCAAAAGAGGATTCGATTCCCTTCTATCAGTGCTTTATTAGGGATCAGTTTCATTTTGGCCACAAGGTCTCTGATGCTTTGATCCTGGGGCATAAAACTTCGGGGCCATGTCGGTGTATATTTGACAAAAGGTCTGATATAAGGTTTTTGTCTCTGATTGGCGTAACCGA
>JACNIG010000032.1 GCA_014383215.1 Candidatus Desulfatibia vada
TCAACTGCTTCAGCGGAATTTAGATTAAGCTGCACACCGCCGACATCGCTTTTGTGGAGAACGTCAGCAGAGCTGACTTTGAGAACCACCGGAAACCCTTGTTTTTGTGCTATTTCTACAGCGCTGCTTAGGCTTTCCGCCAGGGCAAACTCTGTGCAGGGCAGTCCCTGTTCGGCAATGCGTTCAAATGCCTGATGAAGCGGCAGTTGGCGGCCGGCGGCCGGAACGGTCAGCGTCGGCTGCTGTGGTGCTGCCAGTGTTTTGCGCTCAAGTACCTGGGCCAGCGCCTTTATCCCTCGTTCGGGGGTGGGAAAGACCGGAATTCCTTTAAGGTGCATCAGTTCGCTTTCGTGACGTTCCACATCGGCCCCGCCATAGAAGATAATCAGCTCATTAGCGTCGGGGGTCACCACTTTGGAGGCATCTTCCACCGGGTCTCCAAAAATCACTCCCAGGGTATCATAGTATTTACGGGTCACCTCCATGACATCGCCGAACATTTGAGCGGTGGCATCGCCGGTGAGATCAATGGGATTGGCCTTGATGGCATGGGCCGGAATGAGCGGTGTGATCGCCTCGACCGCCTCTTGGGGCAGAGGAGATACGTCTAACCCTTCCTGCTCAGCCTGATCCGTAGCCAGGATAGCGGCGCCTCCCGATGTTGTGATAAAGAGAATGCGGTTGCCTTGCGGTGGTTTCAGATAAGCCAAGGCCTTGGCATAGTCATAAAATTCCTCGGCTGTGTATGCCCTGCAAATGTTGTATTTTGCAAAGAGGGCTTCATAAACGGCGTCGGCACCGGCCAAAGCTTTGGTATGGGACTCAGCCGCCACCTTTCCTTTGGGCGTACGGCCGGACTTTAGAACCACCAGCGGTTTTTTAAGCTGCTTTACCGCTTGAATGAACTGTTCGGGGCGTTTGATCCCTTCGATATAAGCGGCAATCACCTCGGTGTTGGGGTCCTGGTTGAAATAGGCAATCAGGTCGGCCTCATCCACATCCGCACGGTTGCCCATGCTGACAAAACTGGAGGTCCCCAGTTTTTCTTCTGAAAACCAGTCCATCATGGCAGCCCCTACCGTTCCGCTTTGAGAAATGAGCGCAACCTTGCCTGTGTAAGTCAGCAAAGGCCAGGAGGCGCACAAAGGATGATGGGGATTGTTGACCCCCTGACAGTTGGGGCCGATAAGGCGAACGTCGAATTGTTGGGCTGTCGCAACTACTTGCTGCTGGAGCTCTTCACCTTCATCACTCGCCTCGGCAAAACCGCCGGTGATGATAATGGCGCCTTTTACACCCTTTTCACCGCACTCCTGCACGGCCTGGGGCACGAAGCGAGCCGGGATGATAATGACAGCGAGATCAACAGCTTCTTCAACATCCTTGACGCTTTTGTGGCAGGGAAGATCGAGAATAACGTCGGCCTTGGGGTTAATGGGATAAACGGTGCCCTCAAAACCACTGTCAATGATGTTTTTCAGAATTTCATGGCCCATTTTGTCAGGGCTGGTTGAGGCTCCGATAACGGCCACGCTTTGGGGCCTCAGAATCGCGTCCAGCTGCTTAACAGAGTCTTTAACCGCCATAACCTACCTCCAGCTTATTTTTTGACAGGATAACAGGATATGACAAAATAATTTAGTATCCTGGACATCCTGTTATCCTGTCAGAATTCCCTTAAACTTAAGACGCTGCTTTTGCCGCTTTTTTGGCTACACTGCTGTTAAATTTTTCAGCATTGATAATGAACCGTTGATGGGTAGACTCGCCGATTTTGTCCACCTCGTCAAAGCCTTCTACTTCGAAGGTTAACTTCCGGCCGTCCACTTCCACCAATTTGGCGCTGTACCGCACTTTCATTCCCAAGGGAGTGGCGGCCGAGTGCGTAAATTTCATCCCAATACCGACAGTCTGCTCGCCTTCGCCCAGATGAGGCAGAACCAATTCCGCACAGACCTCTTCCATATGCCCGACCATAACTCTGGTGGCATAGACATTGGGTACATGGGGAAATACCTTTTGTGCCGACATTTCCTCGTCGGTTTCCCGTTCCATTTCGTGAGTAATGCCGGCCTTCAGTGCCTCAGTCATTGTTTACCTCCACTGATAATTTAGTGTTTTAGCAAGCGTTCACAGGTTCAGAGTTCACCGTTCAGGGTTAACTTTCGTAGGTGTGCACAAGTTTAAATTTCTGGTTCTTTGAACCCAATTTATTGATTAGAGATGGAGCGTTTTGTCCAAAAATTCACCGCATCATCTATCATTATTTATAAGATCATGAACTAAGTAATATTTCAACTTTATCGAGCTAAGTCAACAGGCATTTTGCCAAACGCGACACGATCATTTTGATGAATGCAGGTTCGTTTCCGGGATGGCCGGGGCGGAGTGACAGAGCCGGGTGTCGGCCATGGGTATGGGCATCGCTCACGGGATGGCAACTCCTGATTCGGCCACGATACCGAAAAGACTTTCCTGTAAATGTGGATGGCCTAATAATTGATTTCCGCTGCCGGACAGGGTGATTTTTCCTTCTTCAATCAGGTAAGCCTTGGTGGCCACATTCAAAATGCGGCGCACATGCTGGCCGGCCATAAACAGGGTAAATCCGTGCCGGCGGATTTGCCTCAGGGTATTGCATAGCCGGTTTACATCCCTGGGGGCCATACCCAGAAAGGGGTCATCCAGCAATAGTACGCGGGCACCGCTCATCAGGCCTCGTGCCACAGTCAACATGCGTTTCTGCCCGCCGCTTAAGGTTCCGGCCTGTTGTTTGCGTTTGTCAGCCAGAACCGGAAAAATTTCAAACACCAATGGAAACAGTTTAGCCTGCTTATCTCTGGCAGTATAAGAACCCATTTCAAGGTTTTCCAGAACGCTCATATGGGGAAACACTTTCATGCCCTCAGGCACATACACAAGACCCCGGCGGACGACTTCATGCACGGGAAGCGTCTGGATAGGTTTTGCGGCAAAGCTTACCGTCCCATGGACCGGACGCAGCAGACCCGCTACCGCTTTTAAAAGGGTGGTTTTTCCTGAACCATTGAGCCCGACAACCGAAACGATCTGGCCGTCACATATCGTCAGGCTTACTTTAAAAAGCACCTGGACATCACCGTAAAATACGTTCAGGTTGCAAATCGTCAG
>JACNIG010000305.1 GCA_014383215.1 Candidatus Desulfatibia vada
TACTCAATCAGCAGTCCTTTTTTATTTTTCTTCAACACGTTAAGCGATCGGCTCGTCAGCGATGGCCCTGCTTTTTATATTAAAATCCCATATATTGGAGTTCCATAACCCTGCTGAATCTGTTGATAGCTGGTACCAGCCTGCCTTCCATCGTGGACCCAGACCATCCCCTGCAGGGCATTGATTAGGGTGCTAAATTTTCACCCGCACTAAAGACAGAAAACCCGGTTTACAGTCATTGGACGTCGGTTTTTTTGTTGGAATGAAACATAACACCTTGATATCACTGGTACGCCTGGCAGGATTCGAACCTGCGACCTACGGATTAGAAGTCCGTTGCTCTATCCAGCTGAGCTACAGGCGCATAGGTTGTGAACGTTTTAGGGTCAGGTTTGAAGTATCAGCAACAAATTTTAAAGTTAGACCCTAGAGCTAAGCCTTGGGCATATTAAAGCATAAAAAGCTATGAATTCGATATGTCTTAAATCATACAGCCTTAATTTGTCAACACCCGGCTTGCCTTTCAGGCCGGCTTTTTGCAGAATTACCTGTAGCTGTCCCGAGTGGAGGTATTCCTATATATTACCATTTTGATTTCTCTAAATTAAGGCTCCATTTAAGTTTTTGGGCTGTATGCCGATATGATGAATGAAAATTCCTAAATTCCATGCGGTTTTACAAACAAACGACCCCTAAAAATAACACAAATTCAATAGATTGAAGAGTATGTCGGATATAAAATAGAATTATTTGACGCTGGTTGATAAATAAGATATGTTTTACAAAAATTGAGCGGCGCAGCCGCGTTATATAAAATCGTAGAACGATTTTATTTCTTCAAGATTGCCTATGCAAGATGCAGGAAGCAACTTTTATTAAATATCAAGATGAGCAAAAGCAAAAAAAAGCCAAAAAATAAATCCAAAAGTCTGAAAACGAAAAGCGCTGCTAAAAATGTAGATAATATTTCAGCACCGCCGCGCTCTTCTTCGTCAGATAGCGCCCTTGTTAAGTTTGACCCGCTTCAGCGGTACCTTGTGGAAATAAGCAAGTACAAACTTCTTACCAGGGAGCAAGAAATAGAACTTGGCAAAAAAGTTCAAGAGGAAGGTGACTCCGAAGCAGCCTATGTCTTGGTTACGGCCAATCTCAGGCTTGTAGTAAAGATTGCACTGGAATTCCAGCGAGTTTGGATGCAGAATCTTTTAGATCTGATTCAGGAAGGCAATATTGGGCTTATGCAGGCCGTTAACAAATTTGATCCATATAAAAACGTTAAATTTTCGTACTACGCCTCCTTCTGGATAAAGGCCTATATCCTTAAATTCATTATGGACAACTGGCGTCTTGTGAAAATCGGAACCACCCAGGGACAGCGAAAACTCTTTTTTAAACTGAAAAAGGAAAAGCAAAAGCTGATTGACGAGGGTTTTGATCCCAAACCCAAGCTGCTCTCCGAGCGATTAGGTGTTTCCGAACGCGAAATCGTGGATATGGACCAGCGACTTGACGGGTGGGATGTTTCCTTGGATGCGCCCTTGAAAGATGATTCCGATACTGAAAGGATCGAGTTTTTAGGAACTGATGTGGAATCCACGGAAGACCAGGTCGCCAAAAAAGAGATGGAGGCGCTTTTACACAACAAAATTTCCGAATTCAAAAAAATGATGACGCCCAGAGAACTTGATATATTCGAGCAGCGTATTTTTTCGGATAGCCCGGCAACCTTACAGGAAATTGGTGACCGTTACGGTATTTCACGGGAGCGTGTCCGTCAGGTGGAAAAAAATATCATCAAAAAGATGAGAGAATTTTTCAAGCGCGAAATACCGGATTTTGATATGTATGAAGGCGTAGGTATATCTGATTAACCCGACCTGGAGAAAAAATTAGAGTCACGATATGGGATAATAAACTATGAAAAATATTTTATTAAAACTGACCACTGGTTTTATGGTCATTTTCTTTTTTTACGGGTGTGGTGCTCATCGCCCCCCTGTGCCGACGGCGACAGAAAAGCAGGATGGTATCACAGACGATAGTTATGAATTTGAAAACCAGTATTACTACTTTACTGAGGCGCAGTTTTACCGAAAAAAGGGCAACCTGGATAAAGCTATTTACTATATGCAGAAAGCCGTTGATAAAGATCCTGAGTCTTCATATTTGAAAAAAGAGCTTGCGTTACTTTATTTGCATGAGAAGAACAACTTAAAAGCTTTGAGTATTATTGAGCAGATATTGAAAAAAGATCCGGGCTATATCCCCGCACTGATCATGTCCGGTAGAATAAATCAGAGCTTGAAGCACATTGATGATGCCAAAAAGGCGTATGAAAAAGTTATCGCTATTGACCCTCGGCAGCAAAATATTTATCTGGTTCTGGGCAGAATTTATATGGAAGAAAGCGATCTGAATAGGGCTTTAAAGATATATGAACAGCTGGTTCAAACCTTTCCCGGATCGTATGCCGGCCATTTTTTTATCGGTAAGATTTATGCTACACAGGGTAAGGTGCTTGAGGCAGAAAAAATGTTTCTCAAGACTTTGGAAATTAAGCCGGGTTTAGACGAACCGCGTTTTGAGCTGTTAAAACTTTATAAAACTCAGGGTAAAGACCAAAAGGTTTTGAAACTATACAAAGAAATCTTGGGAAATAACCCCCACAACATGGCAGCTGCTATGGAGCTGGGTTATTATTATCACAAAAAGGGTATGGAAAAGGATGCAGCAGAAATCTTCAAAAACCTTGGGGAAAAGAGCCTGACAGATAATAAAGTTGTCAGAACGGTTGCTCAGATTTATTTGGAACCAAAAAAATACGATGCTGCCATCACTGTCCTTAAGGGGATGTTAAAAGGTGCCCCCGACAGTTCAGGTCTGCACTATGTTACCGGAATCGTCTTTGACGGCAAAAAAAATTTCAAGATGGCCATTATGCATTTTAAAAAGGTGATGCCGAATTCCCGTTTTTACAAAGAGTCAGCGGTTCATGTCGCCTTTCTATATCAACAACAGGGAAAAACCCGGGAGGCGATAAATTATTTAAATAATGTTATTAAAGAGATACCCAGCGATGCTGAATTAATGCTCTACATGGGCTCATTTTATGAAGAGACCGAGGAGTTCGAAAAGGCTGAAGCTGTTCTGAAAAAAGGACTTGAAGTAGATTCTGAAAACACCAAACTTTATTTCAGGCTGGGCGTTGTTTATGACAAATGGGGCCGCAAAGACGATTCTATCGCAACAATGAAAAAAGTTATAAGTCTTGATCCTAAAAATGCAAATGCATTGAATTATCTTGGCTATACCTATGCAGACCTGGGGCAGGACCTTGATGAGGCCGAGCGTCTGATTAAAGAGGCCTTAAAGCATAAGCCGGATGACGGCTATATAACAGACAGCCTGGGTTGGGTGTATTATAAAAAAGGCCTTTTCAGTAAAGCGGTGACACTTCTGGAAAAGGCCGTCAGCTTGGAACCCGAAGATCCGATTATACTGGAACATCTTGGAGATGCCTACCTCAAGGTTAATCAAAATAAAAAAGCGCTTAAGTTTTACAAGCGATCCCTGAAGAACAAAGGGGATGATAATGATAAGGCAGCCCTTGAAAAGAAAATTGAGGCCTTGAAAGGCAAAGAGTAATACCCTAATTGTGCCAAAACACAATTAGGGAGAGGCCAGGGATCAGGGATCAGGGGCAGAAAATGAGGTTTGCTTTATGAGTTACATCTCATTTAGACTGGCGTTATAAAATTCAGATGTAATTTGTTTCCTGACCCCCGACCCCTGATAACTTTCAATTGAGCTCTTTTCGCTCAACTGAGGTTCTATTAAACCGGTGGCAGAAAGTTAATGCAGGTAAGACGCAACAGGCATATTTTTATAATGCTTTTGATTGCCGCTTTTTTTCTGCCGGCCTGCAGCAGCCTTGTTGATAGAATTTCGCAAAAACCAAAAGATTTTGAAGTTTCAGCCGAAGCCCGGGAGCTTCTGACGCTGCTGGAGAATCAAAACCGCACTCTCAAAACGTTCAAAGGCACCGGTAGGGTAACATTTCGGGGAAATAAGAAAAAAAACCTGACCTCCAGTATCGTCTGGATCGCGGCTGTACCTGGAAAACTTCGTATTGCTGTGCGCAGCTTTTCCGGTCAGCCTGTGGTAAGTTTTGCCAGCGACGGCCGGTGGTTCTACCTTTTTTCCCATGCCGATAGTAAGTTTTATAAACAACGCACCCAAAACGCCACCCTCAAAAGGTTTTTTTCAATTCCGATCAATTCCGGCGATATTGTCAGTATTTTAGGCGGTAGTATGCCCTTGATGCAACACAACCAAGCAGTTGTAGAACAAAAAGAATCTGAAGATAAATATGTTCTGATATTAAAAAAAAGATGGGGAAACGTACTCCAGAAAATCTATTTCAATAAAAATAAGAGCCAGGTACGCAAGGTGGAGATGTTTGGCACGAGCGGAACGCTTTTGTATAGCATTGAATTTTGCGGGATACAGACAATAAAAAGATATCAGGTTCCTGCTTGTCTGATCTTTTCGGATGCAGAGGGCAGGGGGTTTCGACTCGACATCGACAGATATTGGGCCGATGTTGAGGTTTCTCCGTCAGCCTTTGTGCTGACACCACCGGAGTAACCGGTTGCTGGATACTGGATACTGGATACAGGATACTGGATACTTGATGCTGAACGAGTACGGTGACATACGTTTTACAGCCGAATCGACACTGGGCAAGCTGGCAAGATGGTTGCGCATTTTGGGATTTGATACGGTTTGCCAGGCCGGTGTTTCCGGCGAGAGGTTTATTAATTCCACTGGGGAAAATCGGATCTTGCTCACACGCACCAAAAAGGTTCAAGGTCGGGGCAAAGGCCGTAAACTTGTCTTTATAAAATCAAATGATCCGTTGGAACAGGTCAGAGAAGTGCTTCAGGCCCTTGGTGTCGGAGCTGCCGACACCCGGCCGTTTTCGCGATGCACCCGCTGCAACATCCTGACCCGACCGGTGGACAAAGATACTGTACGCAGCCGTGTTCCCGATTATGTCTGGGAAACCAACCTAACCTTTCAGATATGCAGCCGATGCCGGCGTATATACTGGCCGGGAAGTCATATTCAACGCAGTTATGATATAATTAAACAATTTTTTGAAACGGGAAATGTTTAACTCTCAAGTTAAAACTCAATGTGTCAGTTGTTTGTTGCCCGTTGTCAGTTGTAAACCTAACTCGGTTTATCCGGCGTTATGATAACGCTTTGGCCGAAGATTTATCAATCAAGACTTTATTTTCTCTAAATTAGCTACGGACAACAGACAAAGAACAACGGACGACGGACAAAGGACACCGGACACCCAATTGGAAGTTTTCGTTCAGTCAGAGTTTCAGATAACCAGTAAAAACAAGCAGGAAAACATGACAGCCAATGACAAAGTTATCGCTCTTGAGGCGCGGCTCAGACAATGCAAAAATGTACTGACCCTGGGGGTGCGGCCGAACTTTTGCGATTACAGCCGCAAGGACGCTGATCTGATCCGCAAAGCAGTTAAAATTTATTATCCAACCACATTCTACGCCGAACTCTTTGATACTATTGGTAAAAAAACCTTCCCCAGCTATCATACCTATAAATGCGTTCAGGATAAAATCAAGCAAACCGCTCTGTTTGATCTGCTCGAAATACCGCATCCCAGGACCCGGGTTTTTTACGGCAAGCGCCAGAAGAATAAAATTTGCGATCATTTTGAACTTCCGTTCATCGCCAAGATTCCCAGAGGCTCGGCCATGGGGAGGGGGGTTTTCCTGATCCGTAATCCTGATGACCTGCATGCATACTGCAGCTTGACCACGGCAGCCTATATTCAGGAATACCTTCCAAGCGATCGTGATGTGCGGGTAGTGGTTATCGGCAGCCAGGTGGTGCATGCCTACTGGCGTATTGCACCTGCCGGTGAGTTCAGAAGTAATGTTGCCGTGGGCGCGACTATCAGCCTCGACACTGTCCCCCAAAACATCCTTGACCTTGCTCTGCATACCGCCCGCAGGTGTCGCTGGGACGATGTGGGGATCGATATTATCGAACATAGGGGCAAGCTTTATGTTCTTGAAGCCAACATGAAATACGGCAAGGAAGGCTTTCGGGCGGCCGGCATCGATTACATTAAACTCATGGAGGGCATGATCGAAAATGGGAATATATAAAAATGACCGCCTTACAATGATTCAATCGGCGCTGGAGCAACGGGAGCGCGAAACTCTTTCTCCCATCGCCACACAGAGTGCGGCCGGAGTCCGTCGCTTTGAGGATACGCGTTTTGAAGAAGATTATCGCCAGCCCTTTTCAGCGGATGTGGACCGCATCCTGCATTCCAGCGCCTACACACGCTATATCGATAAAACCCAGGTGTTTTATCTGATCAAACATGATCATATCACCCATCGGGTGCTACATGTTCAGCTGGTATCCAAGATCGCCAGATCCATCGGACGATTTTTGGGGTTTAACGAAGATCTGATTGAAGCCATTGCCCTGGGACACGATATCGGACATACGCCTTTCGGCCATGACGGCGAAAAGTTTTTATCCGAGCTCTGCAGAGCGAGCGGTATCGGTTACTTTCAACACAATGTTCAAAGTGTTCAGTTTTTGGAAAGAGTCGAGCGCAAAGGTAAAGGATGGAATTTGTGTCTGCAAACTCTTGACGGCATCCTGTGCCATGATGGCGAGATTCACAACCAGAAGCTTAAGCCCGCCAGGGACAAGACATTTGAAACCATAGACCAAGAGATGGCCGCCAAAAAAACGGATCCTGAAATAAAACTCATCCCTATGACCCAGGAAGGGTGTGTTGTCCGCATGGCCGATACCATCGGTTACATCGGTCGCGATATCGAGGATGCCATCCGGCTGAATATGATCGAGCGATCGGATCTGCCCGCCGAATGCGTCGAACGTCTGGGGGATACAAACGGAACCATTGTATATAATCTTGTAACCGACATCATTAACAGCAGCTTCCAGAATATCTATACCGCCTTCAGCCCGGAAGTGTCGGCGGCCCTGGAGCGGCTGAAGAAATTCAATCTTGAACACATATATATGAATCCGAAGATCAAAAGCCAGACCGACACCATCAAAAAACTTTTTGGGATTCTTTTTGAAAGGTTTCTTGACGATATTGAAAAAGAGAATCGAACTTCGGTGATATTCACAAGCTTTTTAGAGGATATGTCTCAAGACTATATTGCAAATCATAACAGTGGCGAGATTGTGAGGGATTTTATCGCCGGGATGACGGATCAGTATTTTTTGAGGCTGTGTCCTCAGGATATGGTGCCGAAAACAAAAATAGTTCCTTAACAACATGAAGCATCAAGAACGCACGTATAGACGCTTGGCATACAGGGACCAACTGGTATCATTCAGGGTGACGGTTAAAGAGACCGATGTTTTGATCCATGCAACCAGACCGCTTGAAGACATAACCAAAGAGTTGATTCTAAAATACAGAGGATACATAGAGGCCTACATTCAACAGCATCCTGAATTTGCAAAAACATTGAGACCGTGGCCCATCAGCGGTCCGGCGCCGCTTATCGTCAAGGATATGGCCGCAGCAGGTGAGAAGGCCGGTGTCGGTCCCATGGCGGCCGTGGCCGGTGCTGTGGCCGAACATGTGGGACGTGAGCTGCTTGCACATAGCAAAGAAGTGATTGTAGAAAACGGTGGCGACGTTTTTCTCAAGACCGCCGGCCCTGTTACCACCGGTATTTTTGCCGGTTCATCGCCTTTAAGCCTGCGTATCGGTTTGCGCATCGATCCAGGGAGCAAACCCTTGGCTGTGTGTACCTCTTCCGGTACGGTGGGACATTCCATAAGCATGGGCAAAGCGGATGCCGTCTGCGTGGTCTCCGCTTCCTGTTCCCTGGCAGATGCCGCGGCAACTTCAATCGGCAATCGAGTTGAATCAAAAACAGACATTCAGCAGGCTTTAGATTTTGGGAAACAGCTTGAAGGGGTTACAGGGGTTGTCGTCATTATTGGTGACTCTATCGGCATATGGGGGGAGCTGGAGGTTGTGCCGCTTAACCCTGATTTTTCATGAAAAGCTGAAATGGAGAAAAAGGTTGAGTTTTGGGCTCGAAAAAGGTAGATAAACTTAGAGTTGGATGCATAATACAGGATGAAGGCCGGATGCCGAAGCCGGTTAATAGTGACCTAAAATCCACAAGCGAGATTTAGAGGATCTGGAATGAAAACGATGTGGGCTCCTTGGCGCATGGATTACATTCTGAATGACAAGGAAGAAGGGTGTATCTTCTGCAAGGCGCTTTCAGAGCAGGATGAGCTGACCCTTTTCAGGGGCAAGGTAACCATGGTGATGATGAATAAATACCCGTACATTAACGGACATCTTCTAGTGGCTCCGATCCGCCACCTTGCGACTCTGGATCAGCTGAGAAAAGACGAAATGGGGGACCTGCTTTTAACTGTTGAACAGTCCGTCGGAATATTAAAAAAAGTGATGAATCCCGATGGATTCAATGTGGGGCTCAACTTGGGTAAAGTTGCAGGTGCCGGTGTGGAAGAACATCTCCATTTCCATATCGTTCCTCGCTGGTTCGGCGATACAAATGCTTTGACGGTTTTTGCCGATGTTCGTGTCATTCCCGAACATCTAAAAGTAACCTACAACAATTTAAAGCCATGCTTTGAGCAACTGGTTCTATAACGCGGCCATATTGGGGAGAAAACAAATGAAAAAAGTTAAAATTGCTTTCTGGTTGATTCTATTGGTGTTTGTGGGTGTATTTGCTTATCAGAACAAAATTTATTTTATGGCAAAACAGAGTCTCAGCTTAACGTTGCCGTTTCTTGAAACTTTGCATACACCGGAATTGCCGCATGCCGTTCTGTTTCTTGTTTTTTTCCTGACAGGCTTTTTGATTGCCTATTTTTCCGGTCTTTATGATCGTTTTAAGTCCAAAAAAATGCTTAAAAACTTAAATGCCGCCTCTGCGGCCCAGCAGGAAGAGCTGACAGCACTTAAAAGAGAGCTGGAGTTGTTGCGGGGCGCATCACCCGGTGGCATCCCCGCGAGTGAGGAACAGGGTACGAAACAAACAACCTAACCCCAATATGCTTAAACCAAAAATAGTAGCCACTTAGACACCCACCTTAAATAGCTTTCAGATTTAACGGGGCAGGCAAAGACACGAATGTCAATGATCGGTTATCAGTTTTCCTTACTGATAACTTCACACTGATGACTGCTCACTCTTGATGGCCTTTCGTCAATCTGATCCCGTCCCGCTTTCAGCGGGACGGGAGTTTCATAAAATCGTAACACGATTTTAATTTGCCACATATAGTATTCTTGTTGAAAAAACAATCTATATATAGTATAGACTTAAGGTGGCGCAAAATGTACTTATCTGAATCAAATTGGGTCAATAAAATGAAGGAACATGGGGTCAGCCTTCATAAAAAATTCAAGCTTTAGGCTTGATGATCTCGTAAAAAGTCACGAATTCAACAGAACGAAACGATTGTAGCCATGAGTCTTGCCAAAGCAACTCCCATGATAAAGCAGTATCTGTCCATAAAGGAGCAGTACGCTGATGCCATCCTTTTTTATCGAATGGGAGATTTTTATGAAATGTTTTTTGAGGATGCCGAGGTTGCATCCCGGATACTCGAGATTACTCTGACATCCAGGAACAAAAAAGACGAGTTTCCGATTCCCATGTGCGGTATCCCCTACCGCGCCGTCAAAGGATATATCGCCCGTCTCATAGACCATGGACACAAAGTTGCAATATGCGACCAAATCGAAGATCCGGCCGCAGCCAAAGGGCTGGTAAAACGGGATGTCGTGCGGGTCATTACCCCCGGCATGATCGTTGACGATGAATTTTTAGACGCAAAATCCGACAATTATGTTTTTGCCGTAGCTCGCAACAACAATACAATCGGATTCAGCTATCTGGATATTTCTACGGGGACTTTTCGGGTATCCCAATCTGAAGACTTAAGTGCGGTTGTTGATGAAGTGTTGCGGGTATCGCCCAGTGAAGCCATTTTCCCGGAGTCATCCAAAGCCGATCCCTTTTTTACAGTGATTATCGATGCGTTGTCGGAGAAATCAATAACTTTTTTAGAAGACAGAGCCTTTGAGCACCAACGATGCCGGGAAAGGCTCATTGATCAATTCCAAACCCTTTCGCTGGAAGGATTCGGGTGTGAACATCTCAAGGCCGGAGTGCAGGCAGCCGGGGCGCTTATCTTTTATGTAAGGGAAACTCAGAAACAGAAAATTGAACATTTAAGAGGCATCGAGACCTATGCATTTAATAATTATCTCATTATTGACGATATAAGCTGCCGAAACCTTGAAATCCTGCAAAACGTCCACACAGGTTCCAAAAGGGGAACACTTCTTGGTATCATCGACAAGACCGTTACCGCCATGGGAGGCCGGCTGCTGAAAAGGTGGTTAAGGTATCCGCTGCTGGAAGTCGCCGAGATTACGTCCCGGCATGAAGCTGTTAAAGAGATGAAGGATCACATCCAGATCCGCAAAAGTATCACCGAGAGCCTTACATCGGTGTATGACCTCCAGCGCTTAGGGAGTAAAATATCAATGGGGCATTCAAATGCGAAAGATCTAATTGCCCTGAAGCTTTCCACCAACAGTTTTCCCGCTATATGGTCCAGGCTGCAGCAGCTTTCTTCGGCGCTTTTTCGATATGATGAAAAGCTTGATGATGTTTATGTTCTGGCAGATTTGATTGAAAAAGCGATTCGTGAAGATGCACCGCCGACGATTCAAGAAGGGGGGATCATCAAGACCGGCTACAACGTGCAATTAGATGAGTTAATCACCGTCAGCCGGGACGGTAAGGGCTGGCTTGCCAAGTTGGAGGCCTCAGAAAAGCAGACAACCGGAATCAACACGCTCAAGGTCAGGTTCAATAAGGTTTTTGGCTATTACATTGAGATACCAAAATCACGTTTCCGAGACGTTCCCTCCCATTATGTTCGCAAGCAGACCCTGGTGAATGCTGAGCGTTACATTACGGATGAGTTAAAGTCGTTTGAATCTAAAGTCTTGGGTGCTGAAGAGCAGAGGGCGGTTCTTGAATACAAGATATTCAATCAAATCAGACAAGAAATTGTAAACGCAAATGCCGATATCCAGCGGGTGGCTTCTTTTCTGGCCCGCCTGGACTGTTTGGTGAATTTGGCGGAAGTTGCCGACCAGAATAACTATTGCCGGCCGGAAATGAACCTTGACGGCCATATTCTGATAGAAGACGGGCGTCACCCGGTGGTGGAAAAGATGATTACGGCCGAACGGTTTGTGCCCAATTCCATCGAGGTTGACGATCATAAGAACCAGATACTCGTTATAACCGGTCCCAACATGGCCGGCAAATCAACTGTTCTGCGGCAGATAGCCCTTATGGTTTTGATGGCTCAGATGGGATCCTTTGTGCCTGCCGTCAAGGCTTCGATATGTGTTACCGACAGAATATTTACCCGTGTCGGTGCTCTGGACAACCTCTCCCAGGGACAGAGCACTTTTATGGTGGAGATGCAGGAAACCGCCAATATACTGCACAATGCTACCGGGAAAAGCCTGGTTATAATGGACGAAATCGGGAGGGGTACAAGTACTTTCGACGGTCTCAGTATTGCCTGGGCTGTGGCAGAGTATCTGCATGACTTCAAAGGTTTTGGGGTCAAAACTCTTTTTGCAACCCACTACCATGAATTGACCGAACTGGCTCAAAAAAAGCCCCGGGTAAAAAATTACAGTATTGCGGTCAAGGAATGGAACGATGAGATCATTTTTCTACGAAAACTGGTTGAAGGCGGCACTAATCGAAGTTATGGAATACAGGTTGCGCGGTTGGCGGGGATTCCCGACCAGGTAATTCAAAGAGCCAAAAAAATACTTTATCATATAGAAAACAGTGAACAAGGGATTGCAGGTTCTACGGTTTTGGCATTCGGTGAAGGGGTTGCCCCCAAGGCACAGGTGCAGCTCAATCTTTTTCGCAGGCCCGAGCATTTGGTCATCGAGAAGCTGCAAAAACTTGACATCGCAAAAATGACGCCCCTGGAAGCGTTGAATTGCTTAAACGAGTTGCATGAAAAAGCCAAATTAAATTGATGTATTCTGTGGGAAAAAATATCAAAAAACTAAACACTATCTGTTTGTTTGCCTGCTGCCTGCTTGCCGTGCTGTGTCCGCGGACACCAGCGGCAGCTACGGCAAGAGATGCATATTACCAGGCTGAATCCTGTTATAAAAAACTGCGCAACAATTCCCAAAAACGGAAATACAGAGATCAGTGGCTGAAGTGCATCGACACATTCGAAGAGGTTTACCGGCGTGATCCTTCAGGCCCCTGGGCTCCCGCAGGTTTGTACATGTCCGGAAAGCTTTATCAGCAGCTTTACAATCTTTCATTGCAGGACTCTGACGGAAAAGAGGCTCGCGACATTTTCGAGCGGATTATAAAACGTTTTCCGCAAAGTCAATATCGACCAAAGGCGGAAGATGCCATCAAAGCTTTTTCCAAAGCGCAACCCCCCCAAGCCGTTGATACCAAAACGCGTTCTTTGCGGCCAAACCGGGCCAAAGATAAGTATGTTGCCGCTGAAAGCTGTTACAATAAGCTTCAAAAAAGCTCTAAAAAGCAGAAATACCGGGACCAGTGGATGCAGTGCATCGACAAGTTCCAGGCGGTCTACCGGCATGATCCGAAAGGCCCCTGGGCTGCCGCGGGGCTGTATATGTCCGCTGAGCTTTACCAGGAACTTTACAAGCGCTCATATAAAAAATCTGATAAACAAGAAGCTCTCGATCTCTACGGGCGGATTGTAAAGCACTTTCCACGCAGCCAATACCGCCAAAAGGCGGCCGACGGCATTGATTCTTTTTCCCGGGAAAATCCCCGCAAGGTCGCATCAGAAACAGTTACGCCGCAAAAGATCGAGGAAAAGCCTGAAGTAGATAAGATCGCAGCGGAGATCGAGAGAAGTTATTTGGCACAAGTTCCGGTTGTAAAGGATGACAAACTTTCTGAAAATCGTAACGCATTGGTTCAGGGGCTACGATTCTGGTCCAATCCCAGTTACACCCGTATCGTTATCGATGCGGACAGCGAAACAGATTTTGCACACAGGCTTCTTAAAAAAGATTCTTCCATTCATAAACCCCAGCGTTTGTATGTTGAGCTTAATAACAGCAGGCTGGTGGAAGAACTCAAGAAAACAATTCCCATTAACGATAATCTGCTCAGCGATGTGCGTGCCGGTCAGTACACCGTGGATACGGTCCGGGTTGTCGTCGATATCAAGTCTTTTAAAACCTATAAAATTTTTTCCCTCAAGAATCCTTTCAGGATTGTTATCGATGTCTGGGGCAAGCAGCCGGAGCCGACCCGGGCGACGGCTGGGACCGTACCAAAAGGTAACAAGCTTCCGCCCAGCGCCCTGGCAAAGCAGCTGGCCCTGGGCGTGAGCCGCATCGTTATCGATCCGGGACACGGGGGACGTGATTATGGGGCTCCCGGTTACTTAAAAGGCGTTCATGAAAAAGACATTGTCCTCAAGGTTGCCCGGCGGCTTGCCAAAAAGATCCGCAAAGAGCTGCAATGCGAAGTTTTCCTGACGCGCAACAGTGACCGGCACCTAACTCTTGAAGAGCGTACAGCGATTGCCAATACCAAAAACGCAGATCTTTTTATATCAATCCATACGAATGCAGCCCGGGATCGAAGGGCATACGGTATCGAGACCTTTTTTTTAAACCTGGCAACGGATGAAGCTTCCATTATGGTAGCCGCCCGTGAAAATGCAACTTCAACCAAGAACATCAGCGACTTGCAGACGATTTTAAGCGATCTTATGCAAAATGCCAAAATCAACGAATCTAGCCGGTTGGCTGTTAATATCCAGGAATCTTTATATAAGAGCTTGCGAAAAAACTACAGCCGCATAAAGGATAAGGGCGTTAAGCAGGCACCGTTTTATGTCTTGCTGGGGGCTCAAATGCCGTCCATATTGATAGAGACCGCATTTATCAGCAACTCCAGGGAATGTAAAAGATTGGTCAATGCCAAGTATCAGGATCGCATGAGCGCGGCCATCGTTGCAGGAATCCGCAGTTACATCAAAGAGACCAGCCCAACTGCATTTATCAAATCAAATCACAAAAAAGGCTCTAAAGGATAAAGATTTCATTGTTTTAGTTCCTTAATTGTGTCATTTATGCTTTTTCTCCCAAAACTTTTTTTATTGCCACTAAGACACCAAGGCACGAAGAAAGAAGAATAAATATATCCTTTGTGTCTTTGTGCCTTTGTGGCAAAGCTTTTTATTTCGGTTATACGGGTTAGGGGGTTAACCATGAAATACGAAAACATAATTTTTCAAGTCGAAGACGGCATTGCCACGATTACGTTCAACCGGCCGGAAACCTTGAATGCGCTAAATGGTGATATTCTAAAAGAATTGTCACAAGCGCTGGATGAAATCGAACGAGACGAGAATGTCAGGGTCCTGATCCTTACCGGTGCCGGCGAGAAGGCATTTGTAGCCGGGGCGGATATCAAAGAGCTTGCTGCCTTTAATGCCCTCGAAGCCAAACATTTTTCCGAGGCGGGGCATGCGTTGATGCACAAACTCCAGACGTTGCCGATACCGGTCATCGCTGCTGTTAACGGCTTTGCTCTCGGCGGCGGCAACGAGATAGCCCTGGCGTGTGATTTTATCTACGCCTCCGAGAATGCCATGTTCGGCCTTCCGGAAATCAATCTCGGAATTATTCCCGGATTTGGCGGCACCCAGAGACTCCCGAGATTGATCGGCAAGAATAGGGCCAAAGAAATGATATTTACCGGCAAGATGATTCCAGCGATAGAAGCCCATGCCATGGGGATGGTCAACAAAGTCTGTTCTCCGGAGCAGCTCATGGATGAAGTTATCCGGACCGCTCAAACCATGGCCTCAAAAGGGAAAGTCACTCTGCGGGCGGCAAAACAGGCCGTTAACAACGGTATGAACGTCGATCTTGCTACCGGATGCAGCATTGAAACTGATGCCTTTTCGCTCTGCATGGCAAGTCCCGACGCCAAGGAAGGCACCTTAGCGTTCCTGGAAAAACGCAAGCCTGATTTCAAGGGGAGTTTGAAAGGCTAAATCTTTTTCTTGAAAAAATTAGCGTCATATGATTCAGAAGCAATAACACAACTGTAACATTTCAGCCACTAAGGCACAAAGGAGTGTTGGAATGATTTTAGACATAGGATTTGAGACCATGCCAAGAGAAGATTTGGAGACAATCGTCTTGCGCAGGCTCAAAGCAACTATTGACCGCATATATTCGAATGTACCCTTTTACCGCCGGAAACTTGAAGAAAACAGCATCACGCCGAATGACATCCGATCCCTTGAAGATTTAAAACGGATTCCGTTTACAACCAAAGAGGATTTGCGCGATAATTATCCTTACGGAATGTTTGCCGTTCCCATGGACAACGTTGTTCGTATTCATGCTTCGTCCGGAACTACCGGTCAACCGACCGTAGTCGGTTATACCGCCAGAGACGTGAATACATGGGCTGAGCTTATGGCGCGCTCACTTGCCGCCGGTGGAGCCACGCGTGGTGACATCATTCACAATGCTTACGGCTACGGACTCTTTACGGGAGGCCTGGGTGTCCATTATGGAGCAGAAAAACTGGGCGCTTCCGTGATCCCGGTTTCAGGCGGCAACACCAAGAGACAGATAGTTATAATGAAAGATTTTGGTCCTACAATACTGACGGCAACGCCCTCATACGCACTTCATCTGGCGGAAGTTGCCGATGAAATGGGTGTATCTTTTGCAGATTTAAAATTTAAATTCGGTATATTCGGGGCCGAACCCTGGTCGGAAAACATGCGTGAAGATATCGAAAGAAAGCTGCATTTAACCGCCGTAGATATTTATGGCTTGAGCGAAGTGATCGGACCGGGGGTGGC